>JAKPII010000369.1 GCA_029549885.1 Planctomycetota bacterium | reverse complement strand
TCAGCACGGCGGCCTCGCTCCTGGAGATTGGGGCGGCTTGCTGGTGCGGTGGTGGTTTGAGAACTCAAGAGCGTATTTGTACTACTTCTTTATAGTCAATGATTGCCAGTTCATCGTCCGCTCTTTGCGAGTGGCCGGGAGGCCTTGAAGGACGGTGAGGTTTTTGTGCGATGCGCCTTTCCTTATAAGGCGATCGTCAATTTTCTTATTTCGAGAGTCATCATGTCGATGTCTCTTCATGAAAAGGTTTTTTTGTGGAGGGTTCGATTCTGGCTCAGGATGAACGCTGGCGGCGTGCTTAACACATGCAAGTCGAACGGGATCCATCAAGCTTGCTTGGTGGTGAGAGTGGCGAACGGGTGAGTAATGCGTGACCAACCTGCCCCATTCTCCGGAATAGCTCCTGGAAACGGGTGGTAATGCCGGATGCTCCAGTTGATCGCATGGTCTTCTGGGAAAGCTTTCGCGGTATGGGATGGGGTCGCGTCCTATCAGGTAGTCGGCGGGGTAACGGCCCACCGAGCCTACGACGGGTAGCCGGCCTGAGAGGGCGACCGGCCACATTGGGACTGAGATACGGCCCAGACTCCTACGGGAGGCAGCAGTGGGGAATATTGCACAATGGGCGCAAGCCTGATGCAGCGACGCCGCGTGCGGGATGGAGGCCTTCGGGTTGTAAACCGCTTTTGTTTGGGAGCAAGCCCTTCGGGGTGAGTGTACCTTTCGAATAAGCACCGGCTAACTACGTGCCAGCAGCCGCGGTAATACGTAGGGTGCGAGCGTTATCCGGATTTATTGGGCGTAAAGGGCTCGTAGGCGGTTCGTCGCGTCCGGTGTGAAAGTCCATCGCCTAACGGTGGATCTGCGCCGGGTACGGGCGGGCTGGAGTGCGGTAGGGGAGACTGGAATTCCCGGTGTAACGGTGGAATGTGTAGATATCGGGAAGAACACCAATGGCGAAGGCAGGTCTCTGGGCCGTTACTGACGCTGAGGAGCGAAAGCGTGGGGAGCGAACAGGATTAGATACCCTGGTAGTCCACGCCGTAAACGGTGGATGCTGGATGTGGGGCCCTTCCACGGGTCCCGTGTCGGAGCCAACGCGTTAAGCATCCCGCCTGGGGAGTACGGCCGCAAGGCTAAAACTCAAAGAAATTGACGGGGGCCCGCACAAGCGGCGGAGCATGCGGATTAATTCGATGCAACGCGAAGAACCTTACCTGGGCTTGACATGTTCCCGACGACGGCAGAGATGTCGTTTCCCTTCGGGGCGGGTTCACAGGTGGTGCATGGTCGTCGTCAGCTCGTGTCGTGAGATGTTGGGTTAAGTCCCGCAACGAGCGCAACCCTCGCCCTGTGTTGCCAGCACGTCGTGGTGGGAACTCACGGGGGACCGCCGGGGTCAACTCGGAGGAAGGTGGGGATGACGTCAGATCATCATGCCCCTTACGTCCAGGGCTTCACGCATGCTACAATGGCCGGTACAACGGGATGCGACATGGCGACATGGAGCGGATCCCTGAAAACCGGTCTCAGTTCGGATTGGAGTCTGCAACCCGACTCCATGAAGGCGGAGTCGCTAGTAATCGCGGATCAGCAACGCCGCGGTGAATGCGTTCCCGGGCCTTGTACACACCGCCCGTCAAGTCATGAAAGTGGGCAGCACCCGAAGCCGGTGGCCTAACCCCTTGTGGGATGGAGCCGTCTAAGGTGAGACTCGTGATTGGGACTAAGTCGTAACAAGGTAGCCGTACCGGAAGGTGCGGCTGGATCACCTCCTTTCTACGGAGAATTTCAGGACACGGTTCCGTGTCCGGTGTGAGCCCCGTGCCCGTGGAATGGTTCCACGGTCTCGCATGGGGATGCTGGTGTGGAAGAGATCAATGGCTTGGATGGGATTCGTCCCGTCCGGGAGTGGTATGGGTATGCTTTTGGGCTCCCGGACCGCCACCCCACAGGTTTTCTGTGGCGCGGTTCGATGCCCATGCGTGGTGGCCGGTCCTGGGTGGCTGGTCGGATCGTGTGGCGCGTGGTGGTTTGAGAACTGGATAGTGGACGCGAGCAAGAGAAACTGAAAGAACGTTTCTTTTTGCTTATCGCGATTTCGCCAAACTCTTCAATTGAGTTTGGTTTCGAGATCGATCGTTTTGTGATCATTTTAGTGTTAAGATTTGTCGTCTGGCGATCTTGCTATCAGGAAACCCGCGGGTGGGGCAATGACAATTTGTTTTGCTGTTGTGCCGCTTGCGAGGGCGTATGGTGGATGCCTTGGCAGACAGTACCGATGAAGGACGTTTGAGGATGCGATAATCCTAGGGGAGCCTCCAACATGGCTTTGATCCTAGGGTCTCCGAATGGGGGAACCCGCCGGCCGTCATGGGCCGGCACCGCCTATGGGCGGGGGGTACGCAGGGAAGTGAAACATCTCAGTACCTGCAGGAAGGGATACTCCGTGAGTAGTGGCGAGCGAAAGCGGATCAGACCAAACCGGTTGCGCGTGATACCCGTCGGGGGTTGCGTTGCCGGTGTCGTGGGATCACGTGTCCCGGTTCCGACGGGCCGGGCGGGAGTCATAAAACGGCTTGCCAGGGGAACAGGCTTGAAGGCCTGGCCGTAGAGGGTGCCAGCCCCGTACCTGGACGTGAGCCGTCTTCCGATCGTGTTGTCCCAAGTAGCGCGGGCCTCGTGGAATCCCGCGTGAATCAGCCCAGACCGTTGGGTAAGTCTAAGCATACCTGTCTGACCGATAGCGTACCAGTACCGTGAGGGAAAGGTGAAAAGCACCCCGGGAGGGGAGTGAAACAGTTCCTGAAACCGTGCGCCCACAAACCGTCGGAGCCTCCGCGTGGGGTGACGGCGTGCCTATCGAAAAATGAGTCTGCGAGTCAGTGGCGGGTGGCGAGCATAAGCCGTGTGGCGTATGCGTAGCGAAAGCGAGTCTTAAAAGGCGTTTTTAGTCGCTTGTCCTGGACCCGAAGCGGGATGATCTAGCCCTGGGCAGGTTGAAGCGCGGGTAAGACCGCGTGGAGGACCGAACCCACCTGGGTTGAAAACCGGGGGGATGACCTGGGGCTAGGGGTGA
>JAKPII010000348.1 GCA_029549885.1 Planctomycetota bacterium | reverse complement strand
TGAGGGTCGGGATGTGCCAAGTTGGACTTCAAGAGCGTGTTAAGGGGAATACGCCATGAATCGGAAGAAACTGCTCCAGGGGATCATCAGTTTGGGGTTCGCCGCCCTTGTGGTGGGCGTCGGGATCGCATTGGCGATGCTTCATAGCTGGATGTTTGGTGATGAAAAGACCCCATCCGCTACCCAGACTTCCGCGGTGTCTTCAGGGGCAAAAGTGGGGGACCGAGATGCGGTGCCGGTGGTCGTTCAAGCGGCACGGACGATGGTCTTCGAGCATCGGCTTGACGTCTCGGGGAACGTCTTGGCTAAGCGATTTGCCCTGGTCTCGGCCCGGATTCCCGGGACGTTGGATGCCATCTTTGTTGATGAAGGGGACTTTGTAGAGGCGGGCAAGACGAAGTTGTTTCAGACGGATTCCGTGAAATTGACCCAGGCGGTCGCCATCGCCCAGGAACAGGTAACCGTGGCGGAATGTGCGGTCCGCGAGAAAGAGGCCCTCCTGGAAAAGACGCTCGTTGCCCAACAGGTGGCCGAGGCCGATTTGGCTCGCTACAAGGACCTTGCCCAACGAAACGCGATTGCGCGGCAGGTTGTGGAGCATCAAGAGGCACAGGTGCGTCAACTGCAAGCCGATGTCCGGCATGTCCAAACACTTATTGAGCTGAGCAAGGCGCAGCTTGAGCAGGCGCGCTTGAATCTGAAAATCGCCGAAAAGGACTTAGGGGATTCACTCGTCGTGGCACCGATTTCGGGTCGCGTCTCGCTCCGGATGAAGGAACCAGGCGAAATGGCTGGAGCGGGCACGCCCGTTTTACGCATTGATGACCTTTCCCTTGTTGAAGTGAGTATTTTTGTCCCGTCCGAGTATTACGATCAGGTGGTTGTGGGAGAGACGAAACTGCGGGCGCGGGTGGCGGGACGTGATTTGGGCGAGTTGCCTGTCACGTTTAAGAGTCCTGTGATCGAATCTCGGTTGCGGACATTTCAGGTGAAAGCCCTCGTGCAAGCTCCTCCGCCAGAGGTTGTCCCCGGTGCTTTAGCTCAAGTGAGCCTAATCCTGGGCAGACGCCAAGGGTTGGGCGTACCAAAGCAGGCTGTGCAGCAACGTTCGGGCAAGAACATTGTGTTCATTGTGGAAGACAATAAGGCCAAGGCCGTTGCGGTGGAACTGGGATGGGAGACGGAGGGCTGGCAGGAGATTCGTGCTGGGATGTCTGCTGTGGCGCCCGTAATTACCAGTGGCCAATCGCTGGTTGACGATGGGACGCCGGTTCGTGTCTTGGAGGAGGCAGGCCGATGAAGATTGCCGACTTTGCTGTTCGCCGTCCCGTTGCCACGAGCTGTCTCATCATTGGGTTAACGCTCCTGGGCCTGAATGCCTTTCGCAAGATGGGCTTGGAGCTGATGCCCAAGATTGATATTCCCTACATCACTGTGGTGACGATTTATCCGGGTGCCTCACCGGAGGAATTGGAAATCGACGTAGCCAAGCGGATTGAGGATGCCGTCTCCTCCATTGAGGGTCTCAAACACGTTTCCTCCATCTGTATGGAAAATGTGTGCCAGACCGAGCTGGAATTCGAAATGGAGGTGGATGTCGATATTGCGGCCACGGACGTGCGTGAGAAGATTGACCTCATCCGGTCGGAATTGCCGGAGGATGTCGAAGACCCCATCATTCAGAAGTTTGACATCAACGCCAAGCCGGTGGCGACGATGGCCCTGGTGGGCGACGTTCCGCTCGATGAACTTTACGATTACGCCGACAACGAGCTTCGCGATCGCTTGACGGTGATTCAGGGAGTGGCGGATGTCCAGCTCATCGGTGGCGCCAAGCGGGAAGTTCAACTGCGATTGGACCGCGAAAAACTGGCGGCGCGGGGGCTGACCACCATGGATGTCGTCAAGGCCGTGCAGGCTAGTGTGAAGACTATTCCCGCGGGCCGAATCCGCGAAGCAGGAACGGAGTATTCGGTCAAGTTCGATGCCGATTATGAAACGGTGGCGGGCCTCAATGACCTGGAGATCGCCAATCAGGAAGGGAAACGTTGTTATCTTCGTGATGTGGGTGAGGCGGTACTGGCAACCGAGGAGGTCCGGCAGCTTGCTACCCTCGACGACAAACAGTGCATTGCCATTAAGGTCATCAAAAAGGCCGACGCCAACCCCGTCGCGGTGGCCAATGCCGTGAAACAGGCTCTTGAGCGAATCAACCGCGAGTTGCCGTCGGGCATGCAGCTTGTTTGGGTGACTGATGACGCCACGTTTATTGAAGCCATGAACTTGGACGCTTGGAAAAACGTGGCCATCGGTATTGGCCTGACAGCGGCGATTCTCTTTTTCTTCCTGTATGAACTTCGCTCCCTCATTATCGTCTCGATCACGATGCCGCTGACGATTATTATCGGTCTCTTCTTCATGCAGGCCGTGGGATATACCCTCAACACACCTACGTTAATTGCCATCGGGTTGTCGGTCGGTATTTTGGTCACCAATAGCATCGTGGTGCTGGAGTCGATCATCAAGCGACTTGAAGAGTTGGGAGACCCGAAAGAGGCGGCCCGAATCGGAGCCAATGAAGTGTTCGTGGCCGTTCTTGCCAGTGCCATCACCAACGTGGTGGTGCTCTTTCCGCTGGCGGTCATGAAGACCCGCGTCGGGCTTTTCATCGCACCTTTGGCGATGACGATGTTTATCCTGACGCTGGTGTCGCTGTTTATTTCGTTCACGCTGACACCGATGCTGTGCTCGCTGATCCTCAAGCCGCAAAAACGGAGTCGTTCGCTTCTCCGTCGGATCGGTGAAGGATTCAATCGGTTCCTTGAGGCCAATGTCTCGGCGTACCGGTGGCTTTTGGGATTTACTGAGCATTATCGGGTGGTGGGTGCTCTGGTCTTGCTTGCCGTTGTGGGGATGTTTGTCCATTCCCTTTGGGTGGCAGGCCGATTGGGGACGGGTTTCTTTACGGAAACCGACCGCGGCGAGGTTTACGTTCGCTTGGAATTCCCCACCTATTACGATTTGGCCGCCACCACTGCCAAGATCAACGAGGCCAAACGGCGTCTTGAGGGCCTACCGGAACTCAAGCACATGCTCACCACCATCGGTAAGGCAGAGGCCGTTCTCGGTCAGTCCAGCGAAGGCGTTTACCTCGGCCAAATGCTGCTGGTCTTTTCTCGGCGGACAGAGCGCAAATTGACCATTTATCAGTTGATGGACATTGTCGAGCAACGGCTTCAAGACTTTCCTGATGCCCGCATTGTGGTTAGCCAGGCGTCGCTGATGGGTGGTCAATCCAACCCCGTGGAAATGGAGATTGCAGGTCCGGACCTTCAAAAGCTGGACCAGCTTGCGTTAGCGAGTTTGCGGTTGGCCCGGGAGATTCCGGGGGTCTTATCGCCGGATACCTCGGTCCGCGAGCCTAAGCCCGAGATTCGGGTGCGACCACGCCGCCCGATTTTGGCCGACATCAACTCGCCAGCGGTCGGCATGGGACTGACGTTGCGCGGGAACCTCGAAGGCATCAAGGCGGGGACCTTCAAATCGCGTGAGACGGCACGCAACTACGATATTGTCGTCAAATTCATGGAACAAGAGGGTAAACAACAGGTAGCCGGTTTCATGTTCCCGGGGGTTGAGGGTCATGCCCTGATCCTCGCCACGCTGGGTACCATCGAGGAACGAAAGATTCCCATCCAGATCGTCCGCAAAGATAAACAGCGTATTTCCAAAGTGACAGCACAACTTGCTCCCGACTTACCCTTGGGTAAGGCAGTCACGCTGATCAGCGAGCGGGTGAATCGTGAGGTGCAGCTTCCCCCTGGCTATCGTTACAGCTTCGGAGGGATCTACGAGGTCATGCAAGAGGGTCTTGGGGGCCTATTTGAGGCCTTTATCATCTCTGTGCTCCTGGTCTTCCTGTCACTGGCGGCGATCATCGAATCCTTCAAGCGGACCTTCCTGGTCGTTGTGACCGTACCCATGGCGCTGATCGGGACATTCTGGGCATTGGCCATTGCCGGGCAAAGCTTGGACATCTTTGCCGTGATGGGCATCGTCATGATGACGGGAATCGTCGTCAACAATGCCATTTTGATCATTGACCAGTTCAACGTCCTGATTGCCCAAGGAGTGCCGCGGCATCAGGCGATGATTCAGGCTGCCTGCGACCGGTTCCGGCCAATCGTTATGATCACCCTGGCGGCCGTATTGGGTATGCTGCCCCTTGCCCTAGGTCGCGGAATTGGGGCGGAGCCACGGGTCGGCGTCGGTGTGGCCACGGTGGGTGGCATTCTCGTGTCGGGCATTTTGACGCAAATCGTAATCCCGATTCTCTACGACGTGGCTACCCGCGGGGGAAATAATCGTAAGATGGCCGCCCACACAGCCTGAGAGCCTGTCCCACAAATTCCCCTCTTCCGTTCGGCGGGAGAAGGGCCGGGGGTGAGCGTGGCTCGAATCGCTGCGGGTTCTCTCGATCGACTTTGACGATCGCTTGCCCTCACCCCAACCCTCTCCCAGAGGGAGAGGCGGACTGTTTGGGATAGACTCTAAATTGTCCCCGGATCACATGACGGAGTAGGAGACACGGAGGTATCGCCCAACGAGCTATCACATAGGTCGCTGGCCAACACGGACGGTGAGCTTCTTCAGCTCCTGTCCGCGGTGAAGTTCTACGGTCACCTCGCTGCCCACAGGTGTTCTTGCCACGGCAACACCGAGGTCCGCGGCATCTTCCAAGGGTTTGCCGTCCCACGCGATGATTATGTCGCCGGGTTGAATGCCCGCGGCTTCCGCAGGTGAGCCGGGTAACACGGAGAGGACCAAGGCACCCTGTGGCCTATCCAATCGGTGGGCTTGGGCCGTTGACTGATCGACATCGCCCATTTGCACACCCAACCAACCGTGCCGCGTTTGCCCATCCCGCCGAATTTGCTCGTACACGTGCCGTGCCACACGACTGGGAATGGCGAAACTGATGCCGCGGTAGGCCTCGCCGTAGATGGCGGAATTGATTCCCACGATTTCCCCGCGCAGGTTGACCAGTGGACCACCGCTGTTGCCGGGGTTCATAGCGGCATCTGTTTGGAGAAACTCCTGGAAGCCACCAGCCTGGCTTTGTGCCCGCCGTTCTTTGGCACTGACGATCCCGGCTGTCACGGTCCGTGTCAAACCGTACGGGTTGCCTATGGCCAGGACAGTATCGCCGACTTCAAGTTCGTCACTGTCGCCCCACGGGACGGCCATCAGGCCTTTGGAGGGAATCTTGAGGACGGCCAAATCATTCAGGGGATCCGTTCCTACAATTGTGGGGTCTTTGATCAAACGGCCGTCCGCCAAGCGAACCGTGATCTCTTTAGCCTGTTCCACAACGTGCAGACTGGTAACAATATAACCCTGCGTATCGACGATGACGCCGGATCCCATGCTTTCTTCGCGAAAGTCTGGCAGGGGAAACGGCCTGCGAGGCAGGCGGGCCACGGTGGTTTCGCGGACCGTTTCAATTCCCACTACGCCTGGGAAGACGGTCTTGATGACGTGGCGATAGCGATTCTCCAATTCTGGTGCCTGTTGGAGCCAGGCCTTGGCCGAATCGGCCTCTGCCCGCAATCGGCCGCGGACAATGGCGTAGGAAATCTCTTCGGCCAGATACGGCACGGCCAAGATGATGCTGACAAAGGCGATTAGCCATAACACAGCCCGCACGAGCAGGGTGGTGGGGAGCGCTGTAGGACTCTCTGAGGGTATCACCCCGACTGGCGGTTGCGCTTCGTTGGCGACCTCCAATGAGGTGGGTGATTCACGTGCGATTTGATCGACGCTTTGGTTTTCGATCACATTCATCGCGCACAATTCCACAAAGTATCGGTACCTCAACAGAGACAGGAGATGACCTATCCCGAACCATTCCCTCAACGTTCATTCTATCCGCAAGGCGCATCGAAAGCCGCTAAGAACCTATCCCACGATCTCCCCTCGCCCGTTCCGCGGGAGAGGGGCCGGGGGTGAGGGTGGCTCGAATCGCTGCCGGTTTTCTCAACCGATTCCGACGATCGCTTCCCCTCACCCCAATCCTCTCCCAGGGGGAGAGCGGGAGTTTTTGGGATAGACTCTAAATCAGTTTGACGGGTTGGTGCATGTGGCGTTCCGGGGAGACGAACGAGAAGGGATGTCCCTGGCACAACCGGACGAACTGATACCGTCAGAATACCGGTCGCTAAAGAGGGCCGAATTTCTCGCGGGAACGGCGGTTTTTGGTTCAAGTTTTTCATTTGACAAGGCCTGCAGATGTTCTATGGTTCTTTACAGAGGCGGCTTTGAACGACGGCTGAGAGGTCGAAGTAAGAAGTCGCTGAGATGACGGCTGAATGGCTTGTCATGCGGCAGGGGTGAAGACTCGAGTGGAATGGCCACTGAGTCCCCTGTCAGAAAGGCCTGTCGCCTCATCCTCGACAAAGGCAAACCGGTCGTAAGGCCGGGGCGCAAAGCTACGGGCCGGGTTGGTGACAAAACGGTCGCCGGGCTGCCGAAAGGGTGATGCAGTCCAGGGTGATCCTGGACATCCGCCTGCCGACAACCGGGACATGCCGGCTGCGGCGGCGCGCATCCGGAAAACCGGGTGAGCATCGCGGCATACGGGGAAGAGGCATTAGGTTTTGGTTGTTGGGATGCGGACGGTACGGGACAGGCCGACGCCACAGGTATGTGGCGTGTACCGTCGGTCCCCCTTTTCCGACTGGGTTTGCGGAAGGACGCAGACACCAGTCAAACATGTCCCGCTTGTCTTGGAGGAACTGTATGAGATCGCTCGCTTTGAAGTTGCAACGTTTCCTCGTTTCGGAAGATGGCCCGACCGCTGTTGAGTACGCGGTGATGCTGGCTCTGATCGTGGTTGTGTGCTTGACAGCGATTTCCTCGCTCGGCACATCCGCCAACAGCACCTTCCAGAGTGTCAGTGACAGCATCCAGAGCACAGCCGGTGGCGGTTGATGATGGGTAACTTAGCCCCGCTGTGTTAAGCGGGCTGTCCGGCGGGATTCAGTGACCCTCGGAATCGAAAAATCGATTCCGAGGGCTTTTTTTGACCTAGACTTGTATTAGAAGAGCATGACGGTCCGTTAGGGTTTTCGTACTAAGTGTTGTTAGGGCTGAAATAATGGGAGGTACCACCATGGATCCGCTTGTGCCCCCGGAACTCGCTGGACACGCATTTTCGCTGCTGGCCCTGTGGCTAACGTTGCTGGCCACCGTTTTGCAGTACATGTTTACGGCACGTTTGTAAACAAACAACACTCAGGAGTTTTGATCTTCGCCTAACAATCTTCATGGAGCCGAACCAACTATGTTAGAGCGACTTACGGAAACCGCAGATCAACCGTGGATGATTTGGGCAGTGTGTTGGTTTGTCAGCGTCATCCTGGTTGTGGCAGCCTGGATTGATGGTCGGAAGTTGAAGGTGCCAAACTGGCTGACGTTCCCTCTGATCCTAAGCGGTTGGGCGGCGAGCGGCTATTTCTTCGGATGGTCGGGATTGTACTCCAGTTGGCTGGGCACAGCCGTGGGTTTGGGGCTCCTCCTGCCCGCCTATGCCATCGGCGGCATGGGTGCCGGCGATGTCAAGCTGCTAGCCGGTGTCGGGGCCTGGATCGGCATGGCTCACACATTTTGGGCGTTTGTCCTGACGGTGGTGATTGGGGCCATCCTTGCGGTCGCCATGGTTGCGGCTCGGGGGGCTTGGGGCAAACATATTCGGCAGTTCTTCGCTATCCTTTTTGAGATATTAATTGTCCGGGATCCCGAAAAGCTTTCAGCCCTTGCTGCGGAAAGAAAACCCAAAATGCTCCTATTACCGTACGGAATCCCGATCGCTATTGGGACCATTGTGTACTTTCTCGTCAACGGCATGCTTTTCCCGGTCTAAACCGGTTGCGGTCATGGCAAATGGAGAGGTGTTCTATGAGATTCGCCAGCTTGTCTAAGTCTCCTGCTCTAACAAATTGTCAAGATCGCGGAATGGGAGAGACCTCACAAGCGCGCGCTCGGTCCCGCCGTTGGTTGCGGTGCAGTCCCCGAACACCTCGGGCGGGGGTGGCCGTTGTCGAGTTTGCGCTGGTTGCACCGCTGTTTTTCCTTCTTGTCTTAGGGATGATCGAGTTTGGACGTATGGTGATGGTCCAGCAGGTGTTGGTGAACGCCTCGCGGGAGGGTGCCCGCGCTGGCATCGTTCAAGGCGCAACAAACACGGATGTCCTCGCGGTCGTTCAGAGCTACCTAGAAGGAGGCGGTATTCACGGGGCAACAGTTAACGTTAGTCCCGATCCGATTGACCTTGCGGGTTATGGTGATCCGGTAACGGTTGCGGTATCGGTGCCATTTCGTCAAGTCAGTTGGCTACCGACGCCAATTTTTTTAGGGGACACCGAATTGCGCGCGACAACGACGATGCGGCGGGAAGCCATCCAATAAGCCGTTTATCAGAAAACACATTTTGACTGAGGTTTTTGCCAATTATGCGGACAAAATCAGTCCTATTGCTATTACTTGCCCTAGGTTGCGGACTTGTCGCTGCTATCGGCGTCAAACAGGTTTTGGCGACCAAGGATCAGGCTACGGCATCCCCAACGGTTGAAATGCAGGCGATTGTGGTGGCGGCTGAAGACATTGCCATGGGGGATCCCGTCAAGATTGAGCAGATCAAACTCGAGGATTGGCCAAAGTCGAAGATTCCTGAGGGGGCATTATTTAAGGCCGAGGAGGCTGAAGGTCGCCGCACAAAGACCAAGATCTACAAGGGTTCTCCCATTTTGGATGATCAGCTTCTCGCCAAAGGCGCGGTGGATGCTGGCGCCGCTCCATGGATTCCCAAGGGTTATCGGGTTGTCTCGGTCAAGGTGGATGCCGTCAGCGGAAGTGCCAGCATGTTGCGTCCTAGCGACCGGGTTGACGTGGTTGTGCACTTCCCTGCCAACCCCAATAAGGGCATCCCAAAGGACTACACGCGGACCATCCTCCAGAACGTGCGGGTCTTCGCCGTGGACGACAAGTACATCCTGACAGAAGACGAAAAAACTAAGAAATCCTTGCCGGCAAAAACGGTTTCCCTCTTGGTAACGCCCGAACAGGCCGAGGTCATTACAGCGGCGAGTGAACTGGGCCAAATCCGCCTGGTAATGCGCGGCTTGGGGGATAATGATCCGGTTAATACGCGCGGGGTTGACCCCAGCGAACTATTGGGCAGGCCGAGTATGGGTGGAGACCCGGAGAAGGAGGTTTTGCCGAGCGAAACTCCTTCGGGTTCTGCCGACGAATTTGCGCAATTTTTGGTGTCCCAGCAAAAGCCGGGGCCTCAGGTCATGCGGGTAAGTAGCAGTAGTAGCGAAAACAGGGAAACTTGGTCGATACGACTGCTGATGGGGCCGCGGGTGAACGATATCACCCTGGAGCGAGAATCGGGCGCTTCCAACGAGGAGACGGGGACGCTTTGGCGGGTTGTGAGTGCCGAAGGGATGAGTGATGCTCCTCCCCAGGTCGATTTGCCCCTTCCCGAGTTGCCGCCGGAAGAATTACCGCCTCCCCGAGGGAGTGATCAGTAAAGTTAAAATACAAAAAAGCCGTTAAGTATTCTTAGAGGGCAAGCGCACCAGCGCGGGAGGCTGTTGTTGGGTGCGACAAGGATGTCGTGTCCGACAATCTAAAACCGGCCGCGATGGATTCTTGTTGGCGGAGCCTTGTTTTGAGGACGATCACGGATGATCAGACTTAAAGGACGGAAACGGCTTTTGCTAGGTCTGGCTATAACTCTTGCCCTGGTGGCCGCTCTTCCGGCGACGGGAGAGGTCGCGCCGGGACCGCCGGAACCCTCGTCTCCCAACCAGGTCGTTCGTCAAATTACCGGACCTAGTCAGCGGGAGGAAATGACGGTTAACACAAGCCGCATTCTCACGCTAGATAAGCGGATTCCCCAGGCACAGGTCAACAATCCTGATATTCTGGACATCACAGCCCTTTCTCCGACACAAATCCAAATCTTTGCCAAAAAAGCGGGCGTGACCCAGGTGAATCTCTGGGATGAAAAAGGAAACATTTACACCATCGACGTCATCGTTTTCGGCGATGCTAGGGAGTTGGACCTCCTACTGAAAAGCCAATTTCCTAATTGCAGTATCAAGGTCATTCCCATTGCCAGCGGAGTTTTGCTTTCGGGATACGTCGATCAGCAGGAGCACGTTAGCCGAATCATCCAGATTGCCGAGGAATATTACCCGCGTGTCATCAATAACCTAACCTTGGGTGGGGTCCACGAGGTCCTCCTCCACGTCAAAGTGATGGAGGTCTCGCGGACAAAATTGCGTGCTTTGGGGTTCGACTGGACGCAAATCTCCGGTCAGAATGTGATCCGCTCGAGCGTTAGTGGTCTGATTTCGGCGGCTAACGCGGCCAACCCTGCCGCCGGCACGGCAGCCACGGCTGTGACGAGTGGCGGCGAGACGTTTTTCTTCAGCGTTTTCGATGGAAACGACGCCTTCTTTGGGGTCTTGGAGGCCTTGCGACAGGACAACTTGATGAAAGTCCTAGCCGAACCGACACTGGTGACCGTCAGCGGACGACCGGCGTTCTTCCAGGTCGGTGGGGAGTTTCCCATCATCGTGCCGCAAAGCTTGGGTACGGTCTCAATTGAATACAAGCGATATGGGACGCAGGTGGACTTTGTGCCGATTGTCCTGGGCAATGGGCGAATTCGTTTAGAGGTCCGCCCGCGGGTTAGTGAGATCGACTCCTCACGAAGCGTCGTCATCAACTCGACGACGGTTCCCGGCCTGCGTGTTCGAGAGGTTGACACCGGGGTCGAGATGCAAGCGGGTCAGACGCTGGCGATCGCCGGGTTGGTGGAGACGCGGGTGGAAGCCCAACGCCGCGGCGTGCCCGTCATCTCGGATCTTCCCTACATTGGCTCTGCCTTTCGGCGTGTGGCCGAACGCAGCAATGATGTGGAGTTGCTGATTCTGGTCACGCCCGAGCTCGTTGAAGCCATGAACGCCGAGGAAGTGCCCCCGTGTGGACCGGGAACGGAAACGGCCAGTCCCACGGATTGGGAACTTTTTATGAAAGGTTATATTGAGGTCCCACGCTGCTGCGATCCTTCGGCGACCAATGGCGCGGTTAACCCCGCTGCAGGACAGCCAACGCCTGCACCTGGTCCTTCGGCGCAGTCGGCACAGACAGGAAACGCTGCGTCAGTCCGGGTGGCACGATCGAACGATGGCAGCGGAGTCCCGGGATTGCAAGCAGCTTCACCGTATGCGGTCTCGGAGGGATCATCCACGACCACGTTTGGCAAACCAGGGGTTGTGCCACAGACTCGCTCGGCCCGGTTTGTCAACGACTCTTCCTCGCCAAAGCCGCAGCCACGACCGTCGGAGCCATCTCCGCTGCCCGGATTTAAGGGCGAAATTGGTTATGACAATTGAACCTAGGAGAGGGATGGCCACGGAATGATGGTCCGTGCGGGTTTAAGCGAGAGGATACTTCGAGCGGACGGTGCTCGCCCGTGAAGTCGGCATCTCGATAGTTCTTCACCTCTTTTTGCCCAACCGGATTAGCAAGAACAGTTTTCCTCACCCGGGAAAATAAGCCATATTTTTGATGGTGAGGCGTGAGGTGATGAACGAGTTCTCCTCAGCCCGATCTTCCGCGGGCACACGCTGGGGAAACGTGTGGTTTCTAACTAAGGTATCGGGTGAATATGAGTCATGTGCTGCGTGTTGCTATCGTCGATCCTCATGATACCGGCCGCGAGGAACTGAAACGTCTCCTGTTGGGATTAGACAGTATCTGGCTGGAGGCCGAATGCTCGCGTTACGAATTCTTTGCTGATGTCGTAGCCCAGACAAATCCCGAGATCGGCATCGTGGCCTTGGATTTTGACCAAGAAAAGGCCCTCGACCTCGTCTCCAAGGTCACGCAGCAGTCGCCTGATTGTGCGATTTTTGTGGTCAGTTCTAGCCACGATGGGACCGTGATTTTGAAGGCAATGCGGGCAGGGGCGAAGGAGTTTCTTCCGCAGCCGGTGCGGATTGATGATCTTTTGGCAGCGATCGAGCGTCTCACCGAGCGGCGGTTTGGGCGGGGGGATCAAAAGGCCCGGGGATCTACCGTCATCGCGATGACCGGTGTGACGGGCGGTGTTGGAGTCTCGACGATTGCCGTCAATCTTGGTTGTGCTCTAGCGCGGAATGACAAGAACTCAGTCGTCCTAGTGGATTTGGACTTGTGCCTGGGCGATGCCGACGTCTTGCTCGACGCCATTCCAGACTACACCATCGTCGATGTTGCCCAAAATGTGACCCGACTAGATTTCTCCTTGCTCAAACGTTCCTTGACCAAACACAGTTCGGGCCTATTCCTGTTGCCTCGCCCGATTCAGTTGGAAGATGTCGCTTTGGTGAGCGCAGAGGATATCCAGCGGGTGGTTGGCTTGCTCAAGGCTAGTTTCACCCATCTTGTCATGGACCTTTCCAAAGCCTTCACACCCCTCGACATGATGGCCATGGAGATGGCCCAGCACATTGTTCTCGTCACACAGTTGGATCTTCCCTGCTTGCGTAATGTGGTCCGGTTGCTAATGTCTTTCAACAACATCCAGGGGATGGCGGAAAAGGTCAAGATCGTGGTTAACCGCACCGGCCTGGAGAGCGGTCAAATCAACATCAAGAAGGCTGAAGAGATCATTGGCCGGGAGATCTTCTGGCAGATTCCTAACGACTACCGCGCGTGTAGCGAATCACGCAATAACGGAGTGCCGCTCTTAGAGTCGGCACCCCGTTCTCCTGTGACCCACGCCATCGTTGGACTGGCGGAGGCCCTTTGCGGCGAATCGGCCAAGACCGCCGAGAAGAAGTCGGCCAAGGGCGGCCTCTTCAAACTCTTTGCCAAGTGATGGCAACACCCCAGGTAGGCTCAAAACGGTCCTGGTGTCTCGTTGCCCGATCGGGTGGCTAAGGCCCGAAACACGTTGAGGTCGATGGTCTGACTGATCATGTGGACCGAGCCGTCACAGAGCAGGAAATTAGCGCCCTGTGGATGCTGGCTGCTAAAGTTGTGGGCATGTGCCTTCCGCAGGTTCGGGGGAAATTCAGCAGAGGCCAGCACGGCAGCGGGTGCACACGCATCACCGGGAAGAACGCCCGTCCAAGTGGCATAGCCCAAGGCCACCGTGCGCTCCCCAACCAAAAACGTTTGACTAAGACCGTCCGAGATGGCCGAATAATCCAAGTAACTGTTGTGGAAAAGAACTCCATCTCCCTTGCATGACCCGCCAGGTGGCGTATCTTCGCAGACGTGGATATCGGTTGTCCCAAATGACCCAACATAGTTGGAACGCGCCAAAAGGAGTTCGTCATACTCATCGCCCGCGTGCCCTTGGTCATGATCGTGGCCCTCGTGCAGCTTATGGGCCTCGAAGACTCGATCCTGACTCAAATCGGATGGGCAGCGGTAGATGGTCAAAAAGGTTTGGATGGCCTGCTCGTTGACGGGGTCGTAAATGGGCGCTTTAAGCACGATGCCCCCTTGATAGAGGTTCATCTGCTCCAAGTAGGGCAAGATAACAGCCCCCCAGGCCCAACCCGGTTGACCATTGACTTGGGGCTGCCGCCCGTCGGCGGTGTAGGCGGTCCATCCCGCGGGCAATCTCCGGTTGGTGTCGTAATACATTTGAATCGCCAAGCCGATTTGCTTGAGGTTGTTAGAGCACTCGGCCCGCCTAGCCGCTTCTCGGGCAGCTTGGACGGCTGGCAACAGTAATCCGATCAGCAGGCCGATGATCGCAATCACCACCAACAACTCGACAAGTGTGAAACCAAGGTGGCCAATGTGTGTTTGGTCACTCCGGGATTTAAAATCGCTATTTGATCCGTCGATCGGTCTGAGCATGGAAAACCTCCTCAACCGTGCGAAAAAACTGCGTCGAAGAAATCGCCGAAAAGAAAACGTCTCAATGCTCACGTATCATCCAGCATGCGCGTCATTGCTGGTTGGCAACACTGCCACGCACACATGTTGTTCTGGGGCATGCGTTACCAGGCCCGTAATCAACGCCAATTGACCGGTCGGGCCACGGCTTCGTCGCTGGAGTCAGCGAACTTTGACAAGGCACCATTCACACGGTGGGAGGGGCACGACTGTGCCAGGAAAAATCCGGTGTAAAAACAACCAACGCCACACCGGAGGGCTGAGGCGCCCAATGGCTGTAGGTACCCGCGACGTATTGGAAGATATTCTGAATCGTCCGCGGTTGGACCTGAAACTGACAGATGGGGCATTG
>JAKPII010000312.1 GCA_029549885.1 Planctomycetota bacterium | reverse complement strand
ACTCTGGCAAAGGCCTTCGACAAGAATGGTGACGACGTCATTGACTCGTCTGAAATCGCGGGTGTACCTTCCGACGACCAAAACGCACGTGCCTGGATGATCATGCTCAGGGAAGCGACGCCTAAGGTCAGTGCCAAGACGTATGGCCATGTCAAGGCGGCTGCTAGTGGTAGGGATATCTATCTTGATCGCGAGGATTACCTCATGCTGACGCGCAACAAGTGGCGAGACATCTGGTTGTGGCCGGCGATTATCTGCCTCGTTGTGTTTGCCATTTTCACCTTGGGAATGCCCAAGAGAGAAGAAGATCAGGCAGGTGAGGCAGCGCAGGAACCGTCCCCCGAGGCCGAAGGGACGGCTCAGGAAAGTGCCGAACCCGCAGCGCCGGCTAAGCAACCGGTAACGCCGCCGCCACTACCGCCAAAAGGTCCGGAAGCCACCGATACGCCGTTCAATAGCCCATGACCGGACATCCCGCGTAAGTTCGAGTTCACCGTAATACCCAAAAAGGCCAGCCATCTTCAGGCTGGCCTTATTCTTCGAACGCTGTCCATGAAATCAGCAGCCAGAAGACCTCGCCTGTGCGTCATGCGCACCACGGTCGTTCGCGTCGGCCCAGTTTCTTGAACGATTCCAAAAAGACGGCGGTATCCTCGGCGATCTGAAAATCGAACATCCCCACGATCAGAAAATCGGCCCCATTACGTAGGGCGTACGGGAAGCCGATTCGGGGGTGGATCGCACCGGCTGCCAGAATCTTGAAAGCAAACCACGGTTTAGAAACGGACTTCATGAACTCGATTGTTTCCTCGGGATTCAGACACCACATGTTATCATGGAAGGCGAACGGTTCATCTCGCCTTGGTTTTTGCCAGCAAAAGTCTTCGCGAAGTTCTTTTGGCGTGGCCGACCAGTATTGGTCGCTGTGGAGCGTTTTAACGTAGAACTCAGCACCGATGCCATTTTTTTCGCATTCGATGGTAACGGTCAGGGAATGGCTGCCGATACCTGCCGGCACACCCGCCGCCTTGATGCACTCGATCGTATTGGCGAGGACATCCAACCGATTGGCCATGACGGGAGGTTCGCTCCGTCCGCCATGCGTATAGAGCATCGTTGCCCCGTGACTGAGGACCTCATCAATTTCCCGACGCACGGTGTCCTTGTCCGCATCGGGGGTGATACAAACAATGGCCTGGAGTTTACCGCCGCGTTCCTTGTTGTATTTTTCCACCAGCGGCAGACACGCCGGATTGCACTGAATCGTGTTGATCCCGTGCCTCTCTGCCAGTGATAGTGTCTCAAAAACCTTTTCTTCTGTGTTATATGCTTTGAGGAGCCGGGATACATACACCAAATCCCGGCTGTGAGCGAACCCGCCGATCAGGTTTCCGCCGATAACGAGACGGCTAATCGAAATATTGCGGACCTTGCCGTGAGGCATCTCCGCCGCCAGGTTTGAGGCGGACTGCTCCGCTTCCCCGGTCTTCTCTTGCTGGACCCCTGCCAGAAGTATTTTTTCCTCTAGACTGACGGCCGCACCGGCCGCCGCGATAAGACCCGCCTGTTGCAGGAACTGCCGCCGATCTTGTGGGACAGCCATTTTCGGTCCTCCCCGCATCCGCGACTTAATGGACATACATCTTTCAACACCGGCACCATCGGCCAAGCGACTCTCTCATTGGCCGTGCTAGCGTGATTTTACCAAACGGCGTGCCCCCTGTCACACCCTTGGCGGCAAAAAGCGCGCAGAGCCCTACTCAGTTTTTATCATCGCGAATGCGGGGACTCGTGGCGTCAATCCTTTCCGTTGCTCTTGGTGCTGGAAGACGTCTCCGAAGATTTGCTGGAACTTGAGCCGTTGCCGTTATCCCTGGCGGCTGCCTTGCGGTACGACTCGCTCCGATAATCGGTGCAATAGAAACCGGAACCTTTGAAAAGAATGGCCCCACCGGTGCCGATCAGGCGGCGAAGCTTCTTTTTTCCGCAAGCGGGACACTTGGTGAGAGGATCTGCCGTAATCGATTGGAACTCTTCAAAACGATGTTCGCACGCCTCACAAAGGTATTCGTATGTCGGCATAAAGACCTCCTTATTCTAAAAAATGAGTGAGTATCCGTGGTCAGAATTTCACAACATGCCCAGTTGGCGCCAAAGTTTGAAGCCTTAGCTTGGCGGATGATCACCGGGAGATTCGTCGCCCGGACTAGACGGCACAGCCTCACTGCTTCCTTCGCTGCCCGCCGTGGGCAGAGCCATGGAAACAACGACTTGACTTGGGCGAACGACCCGATCGTGAAGGATAAATCCATCCTGGGCAACACAGATGACGGTATTGGGCGGGACGTCGTTCGTCGCTTGACGAGAGATAGCATGGTGAACGTTAGGATCAAATGGTTTCTGCAGGGCATCAATTTTTTGACAATGATGCCGCGCCAGGACGTCCTCCCACTGTTTCAGGATCATCCGCAATCCTTGCAGGATTTGCGCCACATCATGGCTTTGCTCAGCCGACTGCGCCGCTCGTTGCAAATTGTCATAGACAGGCAAGAGGTCACGAATCAAATCGATGGCCGCATATCGCCTTTCTTCGGCCAACTGCCGGGCGATCCGCTTTTGATAGTTCTCCAGCTCAGCCTGCCATCGCATGGCCCGATTGCGGAACTCCTCGGCCTCTTGTTTCAGGGCCGCAATCTCCTTCTCGTAATCCTCTGCTGAGATCGTCCCGGCATTCTGTTCCGGAGTTGGTTGTTGAATCTGTTCGTCTGACATTACTTCCGCCTCTGCTGTTGGGACTTCGTTTGTGTCTCTTTCTTCCTGAACGGATGCCGAATTCCTTGCATCCGATTCAGGCCGATCAGGAGTCGCGTTTTGAAGATGTTCTTCTTTGACATGCTCTGGGTTATTCGAATGATTGTTTGTTTGCTTCTTGCTCATGGTCGGCTCCTTTCCAGTCACCTAGGTTGAGTTTTCGACCCAAGGGTATCCGCCCCAACTTTGACTGAGGGAAGGAGCTTTTAACTTTGCAGTCTTTACGACCCACCGGCAAAGTACTCTTTAAGCTTTGCAAAGAAGCTTTTTCTTTCCGGCAACACCTCGTTGTTTTCTAACTCGGCCAATTCACGTAGCAACCGTTCGTGCTTGGGAGTGAGTTTCTTAGGCACCTCTATATAAACCTGCACAAGCAGGTTACCGCGATGGCGTGATCGCGTCGGCATCCCTTTGCCGGGTAGCACGAAAACTTGCTCGCTTTGCGTCCCTGGGGGGATCGTCAACGTTTCTGGCCCATCGAGCGTCGGTACCTCAATCGTGGCCCCCAGCGCCGCCTGGGCATAACTGATGGGAATCCGGCAGACCAAGTTGGCACCATCTCGCTTAAATAGCGGATGCTCCTTAATGCGGATTAAGCAATAACAATCACCGCGGGGTCCACCATCCAGGCTCAATTCCCCCTCACCTTGCAACCGCAAACGGGTATTTTGATCCACGCCCGGTGGGATACGGACCTCCCGGGTGACAACCTCCCGGACCACGCCCTTGCCCCGGCACTCGGGGCAGTTTTCTCGGATAACAACCCCTCGCCCCTGGCAGGCCGGACAGGTCGTCTGAATCGTGATAAAGCCCGCCGATTGACCAACGCGCCCCCGGCCTCCGCAGTATCGGCAACGCTCGGGTTGTGTGCCCGGTCGGGCACCGGTTCCTCGACATCGCCCGCAGATGGTATGGCGTTCAAACGTGACACTCTTTGTGGTGCCCAGAGCCGCCTCGTGCAGTTCGAGCGTCAGCTCGCAAATGATATCGTCCCCGCGACGTGGCCGCCGCCCTCGACCGAAACCCCCGAAAATATCGCCGAAAAGGTCGTCTCCGAAAAAGTTGCTGAAGAGGTCGAATATCTCGCTGACGTCACGAAATTCGTGCGGCTGATAAGCCCCGGACAAGCCCGCATGACCGTACCGGTCATACATGGCCCGCTTCTCCGGGTTGCTTAGGACTTCAAACGCCTCCGAGGCCTCCTTAAACTTGTTGACGGCCTCTTCGTCACCGGGGTTGCGGTCGGGATGGTATTTAAGCGCAAGCTTCCGGTACGCCTCCGCGATCTCCTTTTCGGTCGCATCACGGGAGACGCCCAGAATCTCGTAATAGTCGCGTTTTTCGGACATTGCCGGCATGATAGCTGTGGAAGCGGCTCCTGGATTCTGAAAATCGCCCCGAGATTATTCTCCGCTAGCCGAGAGAGCACAATCTGCACCTTCTTCGCCAGTCAGGAGAATAACCCCGTTCTCGTCACTCTAATCTAATGTACCACAGCGCGAAAACCATCGAACCCCGAATGTGAACCAAATTGCTATCTATTACAGGGAATCGGGCCATCCCTCACTGCTTAAGGGATGGCCCTTTTTACGCCACGGCTCCGATGGGTCATCAACCTAGAAGGTTCTCACCGCACAACGCCTTCAGTAACGCTCTCTTCCTCGTCCTCCTTGGGGATGTCTGTGACGAGGACCTCGGTTGTCAGCATCAGGCCAGCAATGCTCGCCGCATTTTCGAGGGCACAACGGACAACCTTTGTCGGATCGATAATCCCGGCCTTGAACATGTCAACATACTTTTTGGTCAAGGCGTCGAATCCGACATTGGTGTCCTTTTCAAGCACCTCCTGCACAACCACGGAGCCATCCAAGCCAGCGTTCTCGGCAATCTGCTCCAGTGGCTTGCTCAAAGCCCGATAAACGATATCCACACCAATCTTTTCGTCGCCGCGGGCACTAGCGCGGGCCTTCTCCACAGCTTCCCGACAACGCAACAGTGCCACGCCACCACCGGGGACAATTCCTTCCTCGGCAGCAGCCCGGGTGGCATGGAGGGCATCCTCCACCCGCGCCTTAGTCTGCTTCATTTCGGCCTCGGTAGCACCGCCAACCTGAATGACGGCCACCCCACCGCTCAGCTTTGCCAGCCGCTCTTGGTATTTTTCGCGGTCATAGTCACTGTCGGTGGTTTCGATCAGGTGACGGAGTTGATCACAGCGGGCCTTGATGTCCGCGGGCTTACCCGCCCCTTCAACGATCGTTGTCTTGTCACGATCAACCGTCACCTTCTTCGCCCGACCGAGGTGGGATAGCTCGATGTTCTCGAGCTTCATCCCCAAGTCTTCGCTGATCAGCGTACCGCCAGTAAGGATGGCGATGTCGCCCAACATTGCTTTTCGCCGATCACCGAAGCCAGGGGCTTTCACCGCGCAGACCTGAAGAATTCCCCGGAGCTTGTTGACCACCAGAGCGGTCAGGGCCTCGCCCTCCACATCCTCGGCGATGATTAACAAGGGCTTGCCACTATGGGCAACTTTCTCCAAAAGCGGAATCAACTCGCGGAGATTAGAAATCTTCTTTTCATGAATGAGGATGTACGCATCCTCCATGTAGCAATCCATCTCGGGGACGCGGTTGATAAAGTAGGGCGAGAGGTAGCCCTTATCAAACTGCATCCCCTCGACGATCTTATAAGTGGTCTCAGCAGTCTTGCCTTCTTCCACTGTGATCACGCCATCCTTGCCCACCTTCTCCATGGCTTCGGCGAGAAGCTCACCGATCTTCCGGTCGTTATTGGCACTAATGGCGCCGACGCTGGCCAGCTCGGCCTTGTTTTGAACCTTCCGGGCCATGGACATCAGGTGAGAAACCGCCGCCTCGACGGCGCGGTCAATCCCACGGCGGATCGCAGTCGGATTGCTCCCGGCAATTACGTTTCTGAGGCCTTCCCGATAAATCGCGCGTGCCAGAATTGTTGCCGTCGTCGTCCCGTCACCGGCCACATCGGAGGTCTTGGACGCCACTTCCTTAACAAGTTTGACGCCCATGTTTTCGAAGCGATCCTCAAGTTCAATCTCCTTGGCGACCGTCACGCCATCCTTCGTGACCTGCGGCCCGCCATAGGATTTAGAGAGGATCACATTATGACCGGCCGGACCGAGGGTCACGGCAACAATGTCGGCCAGCTTGTCAACGCCTCGCAACAGTTTTGTGCGGGCTTGATCTTGGAATAACAATTGCTTTGCCACGTTTGCGGCTCCTTATTTTCGAGACCCAGAACTCCTCGCTGATCACTTCAGGACTTTCGCCAACACGTCGCTTTCGCGGATGATCTTTAACTCCTTCCCCTCGAGCTCGATATCCGTCCCACTGTATTTCCCAAAGATCACCTCATCGCCAACGGCCACGGACATTTCCGTTCGCTTGCCGTTGTCCATCAACCGACCCGGCCCCACAGCCAGAACTTTCCCCCGCTGGGGCTTCTCCTTAGCCGTATCCGGCAGAACGATTCCACCGGGGGTCGTTTCTTCCGCTTCCATCGGTTCGACAACGATTCGGTCATCTAAGGGACGCAATTTGATTTCGCTCATCGCCTTACACCCTTACTTATCTGCTCAAGACCAACACGAATTGACTGAACTCACTTGACCCAAGTCATCCCTATCCTTGTTGCCGCCAGGAAACCCACAATCCACGTGAGTCATTCCTTGGCCGGCTCACTTTATTCGCCACTTGTCGGATTTGGCACAAGATACCCGGCCTCAGGTTTTTCCCGGTCCCGCTACCGACGGGCCTCGCCTGCGGGTCCGGGCGGTCGATTAATAGTCGAAGTCTTCGTCGTGGTTATGGCCGGGTTTCTTGTCCGTCTCTTTCTTGGGGATTTCCGTAACGAGGCACGACGTGGTTAACAGCAAGCAGGCTACGCTTGCGGCATTTTGAAGAGCCACGCGGACAACCTTGGCCGGATCAATGATGCCGGCTTCGAACATATCGACGTACTGATCCTTTTCCGCGTCGTACCCTTCATTCTTCTTCAGTTTCCGCACCTGAGCGACCACCACGGCCCCCTCTTGGCCGGCATTCTCGGCAATCTGCCGTAACGGCACTTCCAGGGCGGCCTCGACGATCTTAGCCCCGAGTGCCTCGTCACCGGTCAACTCGAGCTTTTCAAGGGCCTTGGCCGCTCGCAGCAAGGCCACACCGCCACCGGGGACGACACCTTCTTCCAATGCAGCCTGGGTAGCTGACTTTGCATCCTCGATGAGGAACTTCCGTTCCTTCATCTCCGTCTCGGTCGCGGCACCTACGAAGATCTGGGCCACGCCACCCGACAATTTAGCCAATCGCTCTTGAAGTTTTTCTCGATCGTAATCGCTGGTGGTCGTTTGGAGTTCACGACGGATCTGCTCACAACGACCTTCGATCTCCTCTTTGCTTCCCGCCCCACCAATGATGGTGGTATCGTCCGCCGTGACGATCACCTTTTTGGCTTGACCGAGGTCACTGAGTTTGACAGACTCGAGATTGATTCCCAGGTCTTTGAAGATAGCCTTGCCGCCGGTGAGGATGGCAATATCGCCCAACATAGCCTTGCGGCGTTCACCATAGGCCGGCGCCTTCACCGCACACACACTGAGAATGCCACGGAGCTTGTTGACAACCAACGTGGCTAGGGCCTCACCTTCGACATCCTCAGCGATGATAAGAAGCGGCCGATTCGTCTTAGCAACGGCCTCGAGGAGCGGAACCAATGCGCGTGCGTTGGAAATCTTATCCTCATGCACGAGGATATAACATTTTTCCAGCTCGCAACTCTGCTCGTCCTGGTTTGTTACGAAGTGAGGGGACAAAAAGCCCCGGTCGAATTGCATTCCCTCGATGAACTCGACCGTTGTTTCCGCCTGCTTACCCTCTTCCACCGTGATGGCACCGTTCTTCCCAACCTTCATAAAGGCATCGGCCAACACGGCGCCAATTGAAGGGTCGTTGTTCCCCGCGATGGTAGCAATCTGGGCGATCTCCTTGCGGTTAGTTTCCTCAATCGGAGTAGCCATCTTCTTGATAGCCTCGACGACGGCATCGACCGCCTTTTGGATGCCTCGGCTCAAGGCCATGGCGTCGGCACCGGCTGCGACCATCTTGAGGCCTTCTCGGAAGATCGCCTCGGCAAGGACCGTGGCAGTGGTCGTTCCATCACCTGCCACGTCGTTGGTCTTGGAAGCTGCCTCGCGGACAAGTCTTGCCGCCAGGTTCTCGTTAGGATCTTCCAGATCGATGTCTTCTGCGACCGTCACACCGTCTTTCGTGATCTTGGGGGAGCCCCAGCCTTTGTCTAAAACCGCATTTCTCCCCCGCGGTCCGAGCGTGGCCTTAACGGCCATAGACAGTTTGCTGACGCCTTGGGCCAGCGCTTGTCGTGCTGACTGATCGAACACAAGTTGTTTGGCCACTGGAAGTTCCTCCTTATTGACTCTCAAGAGAACCTTAAGGTATGGCTCAGCTTCGAACGCTGATCTTCGTGTTACGACTGAGGTAAGTTGTCAACCTACCACGCGCGGCCTTTCTGACACCCGTTTTCTGCGACGTTTTCATTCAGCCGCGCTCGCCCACCATTGTGTCGAGACCACCGGTTACAAAAGCGGTGTTCAGCTACCGCCCGTATGACAGCCCAGCGGTTTGTCCCGTTACCCTGAGCAAGCGGTGTGCCAGAATGGATTGAAGATCCTAAGTTGTTTACAGATGGACAGTTATGAAGATGACCGACACTCGATGCCTATCCGCTGAGTGATTAATGATGCCAAAATGGCAGAACCCACTTTGACCAAACCCTACCGCGAGGCTAAGGGATACTTTCACGCGGAGTAACAACTTTCGAGGCCGCGGGACGCCCTTTTTGGAATTTCCTGAAAAAATGGCTCGAAGCGTTTGATTTGTTCCGCGTATGACCTAGACTTTCAGTAGGTCGTGGTGGCCAAACTGATTCGCCGGATGCCGATTGGTGCAAAAGTTCTTGGAACGACGATCATCTCTTGAAAAGAATTCTTATTCATAGAACGTCGGGTTCCGTCCGCCGTGATTTCGCCGGCCAAAAAACGCGAGTCTGTGCGATTTAGCAACTTAGATGAAGCTCCCCCAGAAGGGGAATAATGTTTCGAGGCAATGTCCCCCCGTGGGACGTGTGCTCGAGGATATCCGTATGATGACTTGGCGCTTGGCATCGACGATCGAAGAATGGGTCAAGGCTCTCCGGCTTGTTTATCAAGTTTATCAACAAGCTGGGGTTATCCAGTCGAGTAAGTACCAACTTCGCGTCACGCCTTATCACGTGCTCCCTTCCACGGACGTGTTCGTGGCCGCCGAGCGAGGGACGGTCTTGGCAACGGCATCCCTTATTCGGGACGGTCTTTTCGGTATTCCCGCTGAGACGGCGTACCCAGATGAGATTCGTGACTGGAGAAAACAAAAACGAGTTTTTGGTGAGATCGCGTGCCTTGCCATGGAGGCTACCGAGCAGAACGAGTTGCGAATGCTTCTGGGCTTACTTCGGCTGGCCGTCCAATATGCGCGGTTCACGGAGCATTTGGATGACGTCTTCCTCGCGGTTCATCCCCGACATGTTCCCTTTTATCAGAGGGTTCTCGGCTTCGAAGCCGTTGGCGATATTCGTCACTATCCCGGCATGACTCACCTGCCCATGGTCCTTCTCGTTCTCGACATGACGGTGCTGAAGACGAAGCACCCCCGAGCGCATGAGCTCCTCTTCGGAAACCGCTTTCCGCCAGAGCAGTTATGGCCAACCCGCCTGCCTCTGGACCAACGTCGTCTCTTAGAGCCTTTCGTCGATAAGAGGTTCTTTCCGGTGCCGCTTAGTACCGACCCGGGCTTTGAGCAGTGCGATCCCGCTTACGTCACGCCGGCTGCCTCCCCGGATTGATCGGCGACCTGGGGCTTTCCGCAAAGGGATTTCGGGACTGAGGCCGTTTCTACATCTTGAGGAAGTTGTTGCAGTGTCTCCGGTAACACATTGTTACCACCTTGAGACGACGTTTCCGGGGACAGAGGGACCAGTTCAAGGGGATTATCGTCAAAACAATTATGAATCCGCAGGCCCACTTTGCCGCTAAGAAGGCGCTCCAACGTGTCACCAATGAGAGATGCCCGCCACCCTCGAGCAAGTAGCGGCGGCGGTCCTTCTCGTCCGGAAACATAATAACTGAACCAATCCCTGAGGTCGTTGGTTCCCCCGACGAGGCCCACTGCGATCCGTTCTTTACGGCAGAGGCTGGCCAAGGCAGCATATAAGAACTGCCCAACAATCGGTGATTGGCCAATACCTGTACGGTTAATGACTTCCGGCCACTCTTCCCGAGGTGTGTTGAGGGCCTGTTGGATTCGACGGGCAATCTCTGGGACAAGCTGTTGCACGCCTCGATTCGTCATCCCACGAACAGCGTAAATCCGCTTGGGGTCCCCGGACCCCCGCCGGGAAAGCTCGATCAAGAGGTCATCGCGCAACACACGTCGGGGGGGCACGTTTCTACGGGCGGCCTCCTCTTCCCGCCAGAACCAAAGCTCCTTAAGGATGGCAAGTTCACGTCGGTTAAGTCCAGCACAACCGGCCAATCGCCGCCAAGGTTCAGAGTCCTCGCTCACACATTCCGTATATTGATAACGAACTTCTTCGAGAAACCACTCATATCGCCCCAGGTCCTTGAGCTCTGCTTCGAGCTGGTCTCGTACCGTCAGCAGATAACGGACGTCGTTCAAGGCGTACTCGATCTGTCGATCACTCAGCGGACGGCGCCGCCAGTCGGTTCGTGTTTCGTGTTTTGTTACGCTAACGTGAGCGTACTTTTGGAGGATATTGACCAGGCCTGCAGGATACTCTTGACTTGTAAACCCCGCGGCAATTTGGACATCGAAAATACGCTCGGGACATCGTCCCGTTGCCTCTCGGCAGAATTGGAGGTCCGTTCGACCCGCATGCACAACCGTTTCCACGTTCCCTTCCACAATGGCCTCCCAAAATCGCCGAACAGAACCAAGGGGGAAGGGGTCTATCACCACAAGTTCATCATCGAAGGCAAGTTGAATTAGGCAGAGATTCGGTTGGTAGCTGTCTTCCGCAATGAATTCGGTATCGAGTGCCAAACGCGGCCGACGGCGGACTTCTTTGCAGAAGCTTTCGAAATCACGGACATTAGCGACCCGCCGTACCGGACGATCGTCTTCCGCACCGGGCGTTTGATCCAAACTCACGTTTGACCCCCCATGACTGCAGCGAGCATTAAGACACCCTTTTAATGAGGTCGGGCCCCCACATAGGAGAAATACCCACAGGGAGGGCCGGTGTCAAATCACTTTTACCCCAAGAAGGCCAATCGGCGTTCTTCCGCTCCTTTTCAGAATTCCCCAAATTCTCAAGATAGCATTAACTCAAAAACAGGGAGCGGCACCCAATGTTTGCGGAGACCACGCCCCTCTCTGTCCTCTCAATTAGAGCCTATCCCATAATCTCCCCTCGCCCGTTCGGCGGGAGAAGGGGCGGGGGTGAGGGTGGCTCGAATCGCTGCCGGTTTTCTCAATCGATTCTCACGTTCGTTTGCCCTCGCCCTACCCCTCTCCCAGAGGGAGAGGGGGTTTTTGGGATGGACTCTTGGCTTTCGCGTGATGTTGGGTTCTCGACGTTTTCCGTACGATAGCCGATTACCGGAGGGCAGTATCGCCACCGATCCTGGCGGCAGCGGCCTCTCGCGAAAGAATCTCTACCGATAACAATTCCACGACCACGTCAACCTGATCCTGGGGACCGATTTCGCCCGCATCGTGTGTGATGAAAATATCGATGGACTGTCGTCGCGGCTTTCCATCCGTCAGAGTTTGCAACCCATCGAGCCAAATCCCATCGGCAATCGTTCGTTGGTTAATCGTTGAAAGTTTTCGCCGGTAGAAGCCCGCCACAACATTGGGGTTGCTATGGCTCTCCAAGCGGATGTAGTGGACCCGCATGGGATCAAACTGCACATTGGGGAGTTCCTGCTTTAATTGGCTATTAGGCCAATCCAAATGATATTCCGAGATGACACTGGCGTTGGGATGAAGAGCCTGGAACTCCGGCGGTCGTTTTTGGCTGGTGGTATCAAGCGAAGCGGGATCGATCGTTGCCAGCCGATCCCCTGCTTCTTTCAGTTTCTTACAGATGGAGCGGCTGAGGCTTTCGGACATGAGCATCCATCTCATCTTTGGGGTGAGGGTTAGTTGCGACTGAGCCCCGCCCGGCCCACCGCCATAGGGCGAGTCTGCCGGCGAATATTGATCCGTTTCCCCGCCCGGATAGGGTCTTGCCCCCGGTTGCCCGTATTGCCCCGGTCGGCCCATCGGTGGGCGTCGGCCTAGTGTCCGCGGTGTTGTGGGCGAGGTACTCGGTTTTGGAAGATCCTCCCGGGGCAGGCTTTTCACTACCACCACCAATCCTGGATCGACAAACAGATTGTTGCCGAAACCAAGGGCAGCCAGCGGTTCGGGACCATTCTCGAGATTTGCCCGGAACAACGAAGCCAACCGTGCACGGGTCGCATCCCGTGGCAGAGTTGCCGCCATCAGGATTTCCCGCGGATTGTCTTTCAACGATCGGGCCTGCATCAGTCGTGAATCGACGAAGTTAATCAGATCAGGCCCCCACAGAATGGGTGCAACTTTCAAAGCAACGTCCCGAGGGAGTCCACGGACAGCCAACCGTCTTTCCGCTGCCACGAGCTTCGGCAGGCCCTGCGGGGTTGTCATCACACCGCCTGACAGTCCCGGTCGCATGCCGGGTTGTCCTGGATAAGGCCCCACAGATGTCTCCGAAGAATACTCCGGGCCCGGTGGTGAGGCCCCCGGATACGCGCCCATTTCCGGCAAGGTTGCAACCGTCGTGGGACTACCGGGAGCGTAACCCGGCGGCACTGATCCGTACTCCCCCTCCGGTGATGGATAGCCCCCTTGCCCCGGCATACCTCTTTGCAAACCCGGTATCTGGCGTTGCTGCGCCAGGGCCAACAGGTCATTCAGGCCGTTGGGATCTTCCGCCCCCAAAATGGCTGCAAAAGCCGCTGCCATCACATCAGTCAGTGTGTCCATGATCCACATGACAAGCGGTTGCTTGCTGTCTCCCTTCTGGAGGAACACAAGCAACACAGGCAGATTTTCGGGAACCGGCTGCGTAAGGATCGGCATCATAAGCTGCCGATCAGCCTGTCGGGTCTGGGGATCCATCACGTGCGCCGCCAACGCCATGCGGATTTTCTGTGTAAGCACGTCCTTGGCCAGATCGAACAAAAGGCGTTGAATCTCGTCGCCTCTCATCTTGGCTTGCGGTCCCCCGGCCATACCGGGATACCCCGACCCATATTCGCCGGTCGTACTCGACTCGTACATGGACGCATCCGGAGACGGATAGGGACTGCCGTATTCCGACGCGGGAGGCGACATATCAGGATAGCCACCCGGGCCCGCTGCACCTGGTGTCTTCGCCATGCGGGGCGGTTTGCATAATACCTTAATCACTAGGTCCTCATACATTGGCTGCTGGATATGCTCCACGACGCCCCGGAGGGTCGTTTCCACGGCAAGGCGATCATTAACGACCTCGATCTTCCCTTCCAACAGGTCATCAATGACGGCAAGGCTGGCCTCAGTGGCAATCTTCACGATTCCGGAAGCCACGGCCTTGAGCAAGTCCGGTTCAAAATTCGGATCCTTGGCTTGGGCCGCCTGCGGTTGAGGCATGGGCGATGGTCCCGGAGAGCCATACTCTGGTGAATAACCCTCCTCTGGCATCCCGGAGGCCATTCCCGGGCCGTACATGGGGCTTCCATAAGGTCCACCTGGTCCGCCGGCTGGTTGCGGGCTGGCAGGTCGCTCGAGCAGGGCCCGCAAGATGGACACAGCTTCCTCCCCTCGCTGCCCAGCGGTAGCGTCCGCGATAAGCTGCTCCAACGCGTCGAAGATTTTCTTGTCTTGCTTCTTCCGGGCAAGGATGAAATGATCCTTGGTCCAGGTGCTTAGGTCTTCGGGCAATTCCTCCTTCTTTTCCTCTTTCGGCTGAGGCTGAGGCTGAGGTGGCGGCGGAGGCGGCGCGGCAACCGGTGGCGGACTCGGTGGTGGCGGCGGTTCGCTACCTCTCCCACACCCAAAAATCGCCAAAAGCGTCAACCCAATGAGTAGCCCCCCCAGAACAAGATTGGAACGAGTCATAGCCACCCTCCGTTCCACCAAACAGACTGTTTGCAAACATGGTAACGGCCCATTCGGTTGGCCGTCTGACAGTCATATTAACCGTTCTCCTCGATCTCGTACCCCCCACCGAGACGACCGGCCGGTCCCTCCGATGTCCTGAACGTCATTGTAACGAAAACTCTTCCAGATGTTTAGCAATTCGTCGC
>JAKPII010000297.1 GCA_029549885.1 Planctomycetota bacterium | reverse complement strand
TTCTCGACCACTGCGGCGGCCTCGACAATCCCGCCCCACAAATCCGTCAAGAAGGGTCGCAACTGTGGATCCTGTAACATCTGCCCGGACGAAGACGCGAGGACCGCCCTTTTCAACTCAGGCACGTCAGGTATGGAAAAGAAAACGGCGGTTTTTGCGGGAAAGAGTTTTGCCGCCATCGGAGGCTCAATGGCCACCGCGGCCCTTATGTTCGTCATGACCACACTAAGAGCGAAACACACAACGAACAGGAATCGGCCATACCTCCGCATAATCAGTTCTCCTCTTGGGAAGTAGTCACTACGTTTCCACGATGCCCGGCGAGCCTCGGCCGCTAGCTATTCAACCCAGGAACGCCAGAACCCGCACACTGGCGGCATTGTCGAGCCAGCTTATTAGGTCAATGGCGATATTGGGCCGTACGAGGCCCCTTGCCAACTCTATCTACACAAGAAATCCGGCAAGGTTACACATCGAGAGCGGTACCAGCCGCTCTCGTTCTTCTGGGTGGTGTGTTCCGCCGGTCACCTACATCAATAAGGATACAGTCCCTTCAGGCCACGCTCAGCGGTGTTGGGGAACTCGTACTCCACCGTTATCTCGTCGTTTTTGTTCTTCACCTCGATTCCGCCTAGTCGGGGATCCCAAAGCCACGTCCATTTTCGCAATTCGTCGCGGTGGAGAATACACCGATCGATCACGCGGGTTCGTTTTTCCTTCCTCCAGCCGCCGTACATCCAGGTGTATTGCCAAATTTCGTGACGGATGGTGGCAGCCCCCGGAAAATCGGCCTCGTAGCTGGTGGGAAGGTCCCGAATTAACATGACGAGGACGCGCACCACCTCGTCATTGCCACCGAAATACAGCGGCTCGACCTTATTCTCATAATGACGCGAGGCCCGGATGTCCTCCTCGATCGTTTTTCGGTGCTCCTCGTCCACTTCGGTATCCCCTCGGAAAAACGGGTCGAACTCGAGCACCGGCGGGAAGTCGAAACCATCAATGCGGATCCGCTCATTTCCCAAAAGGACCGCATCGTACCTGCCCGGCGAAAGGCCCTCAAAGACCCAAGTTTCCTGGTTCCGCTGACGGCCCGAGATACACTGAGGGCTATCGATCTTGGCCTTTGGGTCCACCGGCCGGACAGGGTTCCCGTCGCGGTCCCAACGCTGGATAAGCCCAACAAGTTGCAGCGGCGGGGCATTTCGAATGTGCAACGTCACCTCCGCCGATAACGAAAGGCCTGGTCTTCCCCCAATCGCCAAGCACACCGACACTATCGTTACCCAAGCGAGTCGATCAGTTCGACAAAGCATTTCCTGCTCCCCAGCGCTGTCCAAAATCATGCCTCCGTGGCGATCACGGCTTACCTGTACCCAGTTTCTGAAGCAGCTCCTTGGCCTCACCAACGAATGGACTACCGGGATAATCCTTCAAAAGGGATTCCAGCGTCGCTTTGGCCCTCTCCGGTTGACCGCGGGCTACGTCGCTCCTCGCCGAAAGGAGTAACAACTCTTCGATGTATGGCGAATACGGATTGACAATTAACATCCGGTCCGCGAGGGCGCAAACAACCTCATACCGTTGGCGTGCAAACCAGTATTTTCCCGACAGGAGGGGTAAGTAACCCTCGATCGTATCGCCTGGAAATTCATCCAACCAGAGGCGAAGTTCGGCAGCCGCACGATCCAACTCTCCCGATTTCAGAAACTGCTCTACCGACCGGCTATGTGCCCCCCGCCAAGCCGTTCGCTCGATTTCGGTCCGACGATCCGCAACCAACCGCTCCGCCTCCCGATAGGCCTTGATGGCAGCCTCTTGATCACCCTTGGCCGCCCAATAGTCGCCCATAAGTCGTTGGTACAAGGCAGCTAAAGCGTCCTGCCGTCCCTGGCCGCCAACCATGGTCGCGGCCTTATCGAGCCAATCTTTCGCCGTGGCAACATCAACCAAGTCGTTGAGGCAGATATCAGCAATGTTCAGATAGGCTTCGAGTTTGGCTTCACTCGTTTCAAGCCTTTCACTTGCCGTCGTCCACAGTCCGAGTGCCTTCTTCGAATCGGCGAAATAATTCCTCGCAATGGGTGCAACATTCCGAACAATCGCAAGGATATCTTGATCACCTTTTTGCTGGCCTTTTTCTAACCCTAACACCGCAGCATCGAGGGCCTTCTGCAGATATTTGCGACGCTCGGCCTCTCGCGTCTTATCGTCTAGTTTATCTGCCGCCGAGCTCGCCTTTGCCTCTTCTTCATCCACGAACACGGTGTTAGGTGGCGGGGGCGGCAAATACTGATCGGCTTTAGTCAGAAAAGCCGTCACAAACTGGAGTAAAGATTGGGCGTCGAGTTTCTCCGGCTGATATGTCTCCAATACCGGAAGTAGGTCATCCAACTGCAAGGGTTTTCCCTTTTGCTGAGTCCGCGGGGAGCCAATCCACACTCTTTGCGCAATCTCAAACGGTCGTCCTGCCCGCGTTACCGTTTCCTTGACCGTGAAAACACCTGGTCGCAAGAAGACATGATCAACGGCAAGTCCCTGGGAGGTTTGCCCGTCACCAAAATCCCATTCGATCTTGGCACTGGATACCAAAGGCGGTGGCGATTTGTCTGTGAACCGGACGGCTAGCAACGGCAAATCTCGATCAGGCAAGGGAACTTCACCGACAATGACAAATTCGAAATCCGGGAGAAACCGCTGCGCGGGACTCATCGGGGGTCCTGCCCGGCCACGCATAATGAGATTGGCCCGAAAGGCCTCACCGGGGATGACCGCGGGTGCCGGCTGATCACCTTTGGGGTTAACCTCCCAAGCCGCCACCGCAATGCCCACTTCGGTCGTGGCTGCATGATAGTACTCAAAACGATGGGCTCCCGCGGTGAACTGGATGTCCTTCCGAAGACCGGGTCTCGCCTGATAGCTGGGCGGATGACGCCCCGGCGCGGATACCACAACTTTACCGTCGATAAGGAGAAAGCTACAGTCCTGGCTCGATGTGTAGAAGCCATACACTCCCGTTTGCGCAATGTGCAACATTCCCGAATATCGACTCATGTAAGGCCCAGGCGGACCAGGAAACGGATGACCGGCGTGGAACACCCCGGAAACATAATCGGCCCCGAGGGGCCTGGATGACTCGAAAGCGGCCTTCACGGATTCAAAGCTGTTGAGGTTACAATCCCGGTATTCGCGCACTTCCAACAAGAGTCCATCCTCACTTGTCCAAGTTGGCCGACGGTCATCAGGCAAAGCCGGCCCGCCGTAAAGAATCTCATACGGAGATCGTGCCGACGTTACTTGAAATGCGAGACGGCAAAAATCCCCCGGTCCCAACTGAAGGATCCGTACCGGCACCAAATCATTACCTGCTGCCACGATGACGTTCCTACCCTGGGGATCGATTTGGCCGTGATGGTAGAACTCCACGACCCCGATGGTGCCACCAGTTCCCCCAGGTAACTCGATGGGACGAAGAAACGCGAACTCTTGGCCTGCCCTGCGGAAATTCTGGCCAGGACTTTCTTTACAATGGAGAACGCCGAGAAAAACAACGAGCAAGGCCAAGACAATCGACTTATCGTGGATCAGCGAAAAGCAACTCTTCCACGACGCGTAGGCACACGAAATTGTTGCACCCCGTTGGTCCTTTCGCGATTGCCTCATGAATTGGTTCCTTCCCAGTCAAAGACGGGATCGGCGTTGATCCGTACAGAGCCATAAACTAATTTAGGTAGATAGACCGCAAGATGGAAGGAGGTCTCGAATCATGTCGCAATCAGCATCGGCTGCGATGCCGCAGATGTCGCCCGAAGAAGCCGTTCGTCGCGTAGCCCAGGCCCGGGAGCTTCTCCTCAAGGAAGTCCACAAAGTCATTAT
>JAKPII010000285.1 GCA_029549885.1 Planctomycetota bacterium | reverse complement strand
ACACCCTCGCCTACAGATTCATTGGCCTAAGGGCTTGCCCGTCGCCATTCGCCCCTAATACATTCTTTGCTCTGCCCAGGATCTGGGCGCACCCGAAGCGCTACCCGATTTGTGATAACCTGTATCGCAAATCTTTCCAAGACCACCTGGAAATGGAAAGGTGCACTCTGGACCTATATAACCTACCCTAGCCTGGGGGATTGCCGTGGGGCGGACGCTCGGGACGTCGTTTAAATCCGCCAAATATCGCGAGGGAAAACTGCTCTGACCCTTCTCGCACACCGCACGACAGGGCCGTAGCAAACTGGCACCCAAATTCTTTCTGAAGCGCATCGTGGGCTTTTTGACAAGGCTTGCCGAAAGCGGAGATGGCATTTCCATTTCGTCGCCGAGAACTTAGAATGATGGTTCTTGGCAGTTTCTGCAATTCCTCGCCTCCAGGGGCGAGGATGGATATCGCTACGGCCCGGCCGACGGGCCATTTTGTGGTTGCTAAACGCCCCCTTGCGGGTGGAGTTCGGGTTAAGTTGGAGCCTCGTTCTTGACGAGGGGTTGAATTTAGCATTACGGAAGCGATCCCGTTATGGCAAGCCCGTTTAAAGTTTTCCGCAAAAACGCAAAGGTCCTGCTGGTCGGACTCTTTCTCCTTTCGATGATCAGCTTCGTCGTCATTCCAAGTTTTTTGCAGTGGTTGGAAACCCGCCGAGGCCACACCGTCCGGTCGGTCGTTTCCACCAAGAAATTCGGCGATCTATCGGAAATGGATCTTCACAACCTATGGATCGAACATAATACGGTCCGGCGGTTTTTAGAGGCGCTCGGTCGGAGAATTGACGAATCTCGCGGAAGTTCTTTTCGCATTCGCTATTTTCTCGCCGTGATGGGGGAGGCAACCGAGGAGCAACTCGTGCAAACCTGGCTGTTTTCGCAGTATGCCGAAATTGCCGGAGTTAAGGTTACAGATGAGGTGATCAACGAATTTATTCGGGGGCTGATCAACGCCTCAGGTGTGTCGATTTCCCCGGCTGATTTGGCCCAGTTACTGTCTCAAAACCAAATCCAAGAGGATACGCTGTTTCGCGGGCTTCGACGGGAGATCTTGGTCCTTCGGTATCTCCAGCTTGCCGGGTTTGACATGTTTAGTTTGCAACCCGGCTTTGCTGGTGAAACCCCCGCTATGCGATGGGAGTATTTCCTTCGCTTCAACAGGTTGGCCGCAATTGAGCTATGTGGGATTCCCGTCGAACGGTATTACGAGAGAGCACCAACTCCCAACGATCAACAAGTGCGGGAGTATTTTGAAGCGCACAAAGAAAAGTTACCGGATCCATCGTCCCCTGAGCCTGGATTTAAGATACCCGCCAAAGTGACAGTCGAGTATCTCAAAGGAGATCTTCAGAAATGGCTGGTTAACGTCAAACTATCGGATGAGGAACTGCGAAACTATTACGAGCAGCACAAAGATGAGTTTTTTGCACGACCAGGCTCCTCAGCAACGACGACAAGTGGGGGTGTGAACACACTTCCGTCGGACTCATCGCAGACTAGTGGCGTAACAATGCCAGCTGTTGAGACGCCTTCGACTTCGAAAGATGACGCTGCCAAGGCCGATGATACCACTGCAAACGCGAAAGAAGAACCGAATGCTCCTGTTAACGAAAGTCGATCTGCCGAGAAGAGTTCTGAACAACCTGAACAAGCTGAACAACCTAGTGGCGATACGAAGAAGACAGGTGGTCCCTCGACTAATGAGGGTACTGGCAATCCTCGTGCCATGGGCCCCTTCCGTTTAGCATCATTTGTCGCGGAATCGGCAAATTCCGAGACCGAAAAAGGAGATTCCAGCGGTGATACTCCTGCCGAGCCCCGTTCCGAGGGGATGGGCGATTCCCAGGAGTCTGCGAGTCAAGAGGAAGTCGTAAATCAAATGCCGTTACCGCCAGAAGGGGGATCGCAGTCCCAGGAACCTTCGATGGGCGAGGCTGGGCAAGATAAACAGGGCCAATCACAGCCCTCGGAAGCCGCCGAATCGGAGAAGACACCGCAGGATGCAAAACCGGAGACTGCCGCCCCGCCCCCGGGGATTTCTGCGCCGACGGAAGGCCCGGTCATGACAACACCGGCGGCGCCCGAGGTCTCGCCTGAAGCCTCGTCCGAAACCAAGGCGCCAGCAGGAAGCGATTCAAAGTACCTGCCCTTTGAGGAAGTCAAGGAGCGAGTTCGTGCCATGATCATTTCGGAAAGGATTCGGCAAGCCCTTGATGAGCTCGAAGAGGTGATGCGGGATTATCAAACGGATTGGGCCAATTATCTGAGTGAATTGGAAGACGCAAAGAAGCAAAGACGTCCGGCGCCCAAAGAACCC
>JAKPII010000279.1 GCA_029549885.1 Planctomycetota bacterium | reverse complement strand
AAATGGCAAAAAAGAAAGCAGCTATCCCCAAATCTTCTGGGACCGAAAAACAGAAGAAACTCGTCATTGTAGAGTCGCCAACCAAGGCTCGCACGATCAGCCGTTTCTTGGGCGACGAGTTCGTCATTGAGGCGAGCCTGGGCCATATTCGCGACCTGCCCGAAGGAGCGAAACAGTGTCCACCGGAAATCCGCTCCAAACCTTGGGCATATCTTGGTGTTGACATTGAACACGATTTCCAGCCGATTTATGTCATTCCGAAGGAGAAGGCCAAACAGGTTCAGCAGCTCAAGAAAGCCATGAAAGGGGCCTCGGAGCTTTTCCTGGCAACGGACGAAGACCGGGAGGGTGAGGCGATTAGCTGGCATCTGTGTCAGGTGCTGCAGCCGAACATTCCCGTGCGGCGGTTAGTGTTTCACGAAATTACCCGCGACGCGATCTTGGCTGCCTTGGCCTCCCCCCGGGGAATCGACGAGAATCTTGTTCGCGCCCAGGAAGCCCGGCGTATCTTAGACCGGTTATTTGGGTACGAGATTTCGCCTCTTCTGTGGAAGAAGATTGGCTCGCGCCTTTCGGCAGGCCGAGTTCAGAGCGTGGCCGTGCGGCTGATCGTGGAGCGTGAGCGTCAGCGAATGGCGTTTGTCAGCGCCAGTTACTGGGATTTGATTGCGGATTTTGCGACGCAGCGCAACGAACAGTTATCAGCCGAGTTGGTGAGTGTGCACGGAAAGGCCTTACCCACGGGCAAGGATTTCGATCCCAACACAGGCCAACTGAAAACGCCGGGGTTACTTCTGCTCGACGAGAAGGCCGCCGAGGAGTTGATCCAACAACTAAGGGCAAAAGGTGCCCAATCCCCGTCGGGAGAGATTCAGGGAGTCGTCATTCAGGCTGAAGAAAAGCATTACACATCGCGGCCGGCTCCGCCCTTCACCACGAGTACCCTTCAACAAGAGGCCAATCGCAAGTTCGGTTTTACAGCCCGTTATACGATGCAATTGGCCCAGCGGCTTTACGAAAATGGGTACATCACCTACATGAGAACGGATTCAACGAACCTGGCCCAGGAAGCCATCAATGCCGCGCGCAATCTGATTCTCCGACAATATGGCGAGGACTATCTCCCAGATCGGCCCCGGTACTATCAGACTCGGGTCAAGAACGCCCAGGAGGCGCACGAAGCGATTCGCCCTGCCGGGCATGAGTTTGCCTTGCCGGAGTCTTTGCGAGGCGAACTTTCGCCCGATGAGTTTCGACTCTACGATCTCATTTGGAAGAGGACTATTGCCTGCCAAATGGCGGATGCCCGCGGCCGGCGGATGACCGTGCAAATTGATGTGGATGGGCTCGTCTTTCAGGCTACCGGCAAGACGATCGACTTTCCAGGGTTCCTCCGCGCTTATGTGGAGGGAGCCGACGACCCAGAGGCCGAGTTGGCCGACCGGGAGACCATTTTGCCACCGCTACAGACCGGGGAACATGTTGTCTTGCGCGATGTGGAGGCCAAGGGACACGTGACCCAACCCCCGAGTCGCTACACCGAGGCAACCTTGACTAGAACGCTTGAGGAACTTGGCATTGGACGTCCCAGTACCTACGCGACGATCATTGACACAATCCTCGAGCGAAACTATGTCACCAAGAAGAACAATTCGCTTGTCCCAACCTGGACGGCCTTCGCCGTCTGCCAGCTCCTCGAAAGGCACTTTGCGGAGATGGTGGACTACTCCTTCACTGCCCAGATGGAAGACGAGCTTGACGCAATTAGCCGTGGCGAATTGAACTGGGTTGATTACCTCAGAGAGTTCTACTTTGGAAATTCACGGCCGGGACTCAAAAAACTTCTTGAGACGAAGATCGCGGAGATCGACGCTCGAGAGATTAATCGGATTCCGCTTCGCTCGCCTGGTTCGGCCGCCGACAACGAAAAACCGATTTTCGTTCGGATCGGCCGCTACGGACCAATGTTAGAATGGGGTGAAAAAAGGATTCGCCTGCCTGAAGACCTCTCGCCTGATGAACTGACATTAGACAAAGCGAAGGAGCTGTTCAGCAAGGCGGAAGAACGAGAACAGCCGATCGGCCACTGTCCGCAAACGGGGCTTCCGGTGTATCTGCGGAGTGGGCGGTACGGGTGGTACCTTCAGCGGGGTGATGGCCACGATAGCAAATCAGCCGAGCGCGTGTCGTTACCTCCCGATGTCCATCCGGAATCGCTCGATCTGAGCACGGCCCTTAGGTATTTTGAGTTGCCGCGCAAGCTCGGGGAACATCCCGAAACGGGCGAACCGGTGGAAGTCTGGATCGGCCGGTTTGGCCCGTACGTCAAGTGTGGCCAGGAAACGCGTTCATTGCCGGCAGACAAATCCCCATTTGAAATCACGCTGGAGGAATGCTTGGCCCTCCTCAACGCGCCGAAGGCATCATCGCGTCGAACCATTACGGAACTTCGGCAGTTGGGTGTGTCCCCGGAGACTGGGCAACCTGTTCGGCTGATGAATGGCCGTTACGGTCCCTACGTCACCGATGGTCAGACGAACGCCACAATCCCACGGGAGATCTCACCCGACTCGGTGACCTTAGAGCAGGCCTTGCAATGGTTGACGGAAAAGGCAGCCCAAGGTCCGCGAAAGCGATGGCGCCGAACATCGGGAAAGCGAACAAAGAAGTAACCCCCGGTGGTGACCGCGTGGGCGTGCTGGCTCGACACCAGGTAACAAGAAATAAAAAACCCGCAGCACGCGGGCTGCGGGAAATATCCGTCGCGGGGGTCCTTCCGCGGCGGGTTGTCGGGAACCGGCGATCGGGATAGGCCGACTCCTTCGGCTTACACCAGTTCCTTTTTCGCTCCCACGAGCGTCCGAATCCTTTCGGCTAGCAGATGGGCATCGAAAGGCTTCTTGAACGTCTCATTGATGCCCGAGCGATCGAAGCTCATGGCATTGCCATCATCGGGAAGAAGGGCAATCAGGATCACATCGTTAAACTCGGTGTTACGACGAACATGCTGACAGATCTGCAAAGCCTCCGTGCGACCGATAGAAAAGTCCACCACGATGCAATCGGGGCGGAAACTCTCGGCTTGAATTCCGGCGTCAAAACCACTTGAAGCAACGGCCACCTTGAAGGAACGTTCAGGCGGCAACTCTGCTTTCAAGTTCTCGATGAGCACTTGGTCCTGAGCAACGAGCAAGACCTTCGCGGTCATCTCGTCCTCAAGCTCACCGAGAGGCATTCCGTGTTCTTTCAAAAACTTGATCAGGTATTCGCGGGGAATACGCCGATCCTGCGAACCCGGAATGCGGTATCCCTTGAGACGGCCCGAATCAAACCACTTACTAACGGTGCGCGGGGCAACTTTACAGATCTTAGCAACCTGACCTGTAGTGAAGACCTTCATTGCAGGCTCTCCAAACTGTCACTCGCTTGAGTTGACTAATCCCTATCGGTTTCACCAACCGACCTTCCACACCGCGTTCCCGTGTTTGCGAGTCGCCTCACCACACGCTCCTTCGTGTGGTCCTGACTCCCACTTGGCTCAATTTCGCAAACCGCTGGGTCTCGGAACGCTGGGAACACCCTGTTCCAAAAGTTTCGGCCGTGGCTCAGCTCCATCTGACCCGCGCCTCAGTTCAGTAATGACATCGGCAAACCGGGCCGCCGAAAAACAGTGAAAATTCGCAAAATGGGGAAGGACAGTCCGACCTCGGTGACCTCTATAACGGTCATCTCCTGCTGGTCTGGTGTCCCCGGGGCAGAAGACAGGAACCATCTTCGCGCAGGATTTGACACTTTCCGCGCGGACGGTCAAATATGGTTCCCCAGTCAATCCCCCTGGGACGATTCTCGGATGGCCCTCCATCCATTTCGTCTCATCTCGGAGACAACGGCCCTCCGATTGATTGTTTCGAATCGAGAATGAGAAACTCTTTAAGAAGTTTGACGGGTTGTAGCGAATTCGAGGGTTCGTTCGAAAAGATGGATTATTTGGGACAGTTTGAATGTAATAAAAACTCACCTCAGCATTCGTACTCCATCCAGACTACGCGGCTCGCCCGTTTCTCCCGACATACCTGCCCACCCTGTGCCGTGTTGTTTTTACAAGCGATGTGGGGAGAAATGCGAGAAGTCCGGGGAAGTCTTGCGACTTTCTCCTTTAGGAAGACTTTGCTGATCAGCTCATCCCGGCCAAGCGGATATGCTTTTTGAACCACATGGCCACAGAGCGACTTCCGCCGCCCATAACTCTCCTCCGACCGAATGGTCGAAGAAGAAAGGCAAAGAAAAGGACCTGTTTATAAGCTCGTCAGCGGCGAAAACGCTCACTGATCGCCTTTGAGCTGCTGACTTCTTATCTCGAACATTACGACGCAAGTTATTGATATATCGACACTTATAGCATTCGTGGGGGTGGGACTGCTGCATACATTGCTGCACTTCCTCCACGGACGCGGATGGATGGTCCTCGCTGTGGGCCGACGGACGTGGTTTGTCCGCGGAAAGCCGGATAGCCGGCGCTGATCTTTGACGTTTATGGGTCCTTCCCAGTGAAGGCGATTCGAGAGGGGCCGCGGGAACAATCGCAATGGCGAGTAAAGTTTGTTTTGCGTATCAACATAGTAATGATTGGATTGCTTTGGGAACCGTATCTGCCGCGGCACATGTTAGCTAGTTAACCTGCCCATTCATTAGCGCTGGTCCTATCTCTTTCTGGTGGCGAGCACGCTATATATAGCACTTTTTTTGAAAACCCGCGCACTTGGGCTGAGCTCAGGGACAGAAATACATAGAGGGCACATAAGTTCCAAAGACGTAGCTTGTTTCAGAAAGGGGCAGAATCATGGACATGTCAGAAAGGTTAGCCTACCGTCTTCCACAAGTGGCCCGGCTTTTAGGAATTTCCGGCGACACAGCGTGGCGATGGGGGCAGGAAAAGAAAATCCCGAGTGTATCTCCTGGGAGTGGCCGCAGAAAGACAGTGCCTCTCCCTGGTGAGGCCCTAAAGGCGTGGCTGCGAGAGCAAGGGGGGCAGAATCAAACCAACGGCTAAGGCGATGCCGGACTACCAAGGCGATACGGCAGAACCACGGTGATACTGCGCAACGGGGCCGATACTGCGCAGTCAAGGCAACATCAAAGGGGGCAGACTGTATGACCCTTGACGAAGCGATTAACCGACTAGCGCAATATGGGTGCGAGCCGCAAGAGACCAGGAAGGGCTGGGTGGCCCGCTGTCCCGCCCATGACGACCGCAAGCCAAGTTTGTCGGTGTCGCAAGGGCGGGATGGGCGTGTTCTTATGAAGTGTCACGGCGGGTGTCCACCGGAGGCTGTATGTGCAAAGTTGGGGTTAACTATGGCCGACTTGATGCCACCTAAAGACAACACGCGGACCAGCGGAGCGAGACGCAACGGCAAGGTGAAGCGGGAAATGGTGGGCCAAGTGTTTCCTAAGGCCCGGGACGCGCTGGCCAAACTTCGGCAGACACTTGGCCGTGAAACGGCCATATGGACGTATCACGACGCCAACGAAAATCCTGCCGGCCTAGTGTGTCGATGGGATACCCCACACGGCAAGGAAATTAGGCCCATCAGTTATTACCCCGACGGTTGGCGGATTACCCAAATGCCGCAACCGCGGGCCTTGTACAATCTTCCCGCGGTGTTAAAGGCCGATCCCGAAAGGCGGGTTTGGGCAGTCGAAGGCGAAAGGTGTGCCGCCGCGTTAGCTAGCCTTAGCCTACTTGCCACCACATCGAGCGGCGGCGCTAACGCGGCTGCCAAAACCGATTGGACCCCTCTCCGCGGACGGCGCCTAGTGATCGTGCCCGATTGCGACACAGCTGGACGGCGGTATGCCGAAGACGTTGCCAAGTTAGCCCACGAAGCCGGCGCAAAGGAAATCCGCATCCTTGATCTAGGCCAGCGGTTTTCTGATCTACCGCAAGGCTTCGATGTGGCCGACTTGGCCGAAGACCCTACGGCGATTGGACTGGCTGAAGGCACAACGCCGGATGAATTGCGGAACCTACTCGAAGAATGGGCCGACGAAGCGCCGACCTGGAAGCCGGATGATTCTGAGCCTAACGCTGTGCCGTTGGTGGAGCGATACGAACCGTTTCCGGTGGATGCGCTCCCGGAACCGTTGCGGCGATTCGTGGTGGAGGGCGCGGAGGCATTGCAATGCGACCACGCTCATCTTGCGTTGCCCTTGCTGACGGTGGTTGCGGCGGCTATCGGTAACACCCGACGGCTGCGGTTAAAAAGTGATTGGCTTGTACCGTCTATGCTGTGGGCTGTCGTTGTGGCGGAATCCGGTGGGATGAAGACGCCGGCGCTGCGGTTGGTCTTACGGCCTGTCCGGGAACGTCAACACGCGGCCCTGGAGCGATACGAAGATGCCAAGCGCAAGTATGAAAGCGCTGTACTGCGGTACGAAAAAGACCTGGCAGAGTGGCGGCGGTCTAAGGATACGATGATGGGCCCGCCCGAAAAGCCAGAGCCGCCACAACCAGAACGATTCATTGTTAGCGATACAACGCTAGAGGCATTGGCCCCGTTGTTACTGGAAAATCCGCGCGGGTTACTGTTGGCCTGTGACGAATTGTCCGCATGGCTTGGGTCATTCGACCGGTATGTCACCACCAAAGGTGGTGACGTTGGACGGTGGGTTTCGATTCACTCCGGCGAATCCATCACGGTTGACCGCAAAACGGAACCGCGAACGATATCTATTCCATACCCATGCGTGTCTGTTTGCGGTGGCGTCCAACCCGCAACCTTAACGAGATTAATGGGGGCGTCGTACCGGGATTGTGGACTAGCGGCCCGGATATTGTGGGCCTACCCTCCAAAACGCCGAAAACGCTGGACGGAAGCCGAGATTGACCCGGCAACGCATTCGGCCATTACCCGACTACTTGACC
>JAKPII010000258.1 GCA_029549885.1 Planctomycetota bacterium | reverse complement strand
CGTCCGATTCTAACGGGCAGTGGCTGGGGAGTCGCCTCTCGGCGATCCCGGTGATCGTATGGTCAGTGCCCTACGCAAAAAGCTGAAACTTTCAACGACGTTTTACGTCCCAAATTCGGAGAACTGTCATGAACCGACCTCAGCCCTCTTCTTCGGCACAACGACCGCAGCCCACGTTGCGGGTTCTCGGTCGGTTGCCCTACGTGGCCCCTTCCTCTGAGGATTCCGCCGGTGTCTCGGAAAGCGAGCCCTCGCTCAACCATACGCCTCTTGCCCTCAGTGAGCCGGTCCGGCGGGGCCTTATTTACGGTGTCGCCACCCTGCTCGTATTGGGCGGGCTCTGGTACATCGTGAGCCGAAAGACGGACAACACCGAGCTTGCCAGCAAAAGCCCTGACAAATCCTGGGAGGTGCAGATGCCGCGACCAGATGCACCGGAAGCACCCGCGTGGAGTCCCCATAACTCAGGCGAAATGCAAGCCCAGTCTGCTCAGGCCCAGGAGTCCTCGGTTCCCGTCGGGTCCTTTGCCGGCCCGCAAACTCCGGCAAAGTCTCCCCTCGGCTTCGATCTCCCACCCGGCAATAGTTGGGGCCAACCGACGGCAACAGAAAATGCATTCGCCCAACCCGCGGAGACGGCGGGCGTCCCCTATAGTCCTCAAACCGCGAATGCCGGCGCCCCCTACTCCGCGTTCGAAGCCCAGACAGCATTTAATGGATGGAACGGAGGAGCGAGCAATGGCTTTGCCAATCCTCAGTCCATGTCCGCTTTCCCTCAGGGAGTGGTCACCACTCCGCCTTGGGTCAACGCGGCGGGTCAACCGTTCGCAGGTCAACCAGCTAGTTTTTCGGCTGATCGCCCTCCTCTGAATCAGGGTGAGACCGCGTTACAGCCCACAAGTCCCAGTGGTCCGGTTGTCATGAGAAATCCTTACGTCGTTAGTGGAAACACCCCTGGGGCAACTCTTCCCAGCGGACTGGACCAGGCCGGTTACACCGCAACAAGCACGCCCACTGGAATGGCCACCGGACCCTATGGGACGCCTTCCCTAGGTCCCGCAGCGCCGACGCCGAATGCCTGGTCCGCCTCGGGATACCCAACGATGCCTTACGAGGCCGTCGCCTCGCGACCGAGAAATGACTGGCAAACCCCCGCCGTGTCGAACGTTCAGCAACCCACCTCCGGATATCCTGCCAACACCCAGCCCGCTATGAGTGGTTGGAACCAAGCCGGTTACGGAGTCACGAGCCTCGTTCCCGCTGCGGCGATTCAGGATGCCTCGGCTTCCAGCGCAGGGTATCCGTCGGCCACTTATCCGCAATCGGATGGAAGTATGTCAACGACGCAACAGTTACCAGGATGGAAACCGTCACCTCCAGTGCCAAGTTTCCCTTCTTGGAACGTTCCGCCAAGCCACGCAACGCCATCCCCCAGTTACCCGGGGTCAACCAACCCCTATCCTCCGGCGAATCGGCCAAATCCGCAGCCCGACTGGGGCCAGGATCCTGGCGTGGTCCCTGCCACGTATGCCAACTCGGTAAATGCGGACAGCCGTTTACCGCAATGGTCGTACCCTTCGACACAGAACCCCTCGGCGACTTCTGTACCGAACACCAACACCACGTCACCCCAGTATCCTTCGACAGGCCAAACTGGGTATGGCCTATACCCCTCAACGACACTTCGTTGATTGGGGATTTGGATGATTCGTTCCGAGGATGTCGCCATCGTGGCATTTCCGCGGATGTCCACCGGGAACGTACTTGGGGTCCTTGGGAGGTAGGAATCACATGATGAGCCAACAAACGCCGTCTGCTGTGCGCCTTCAAGACGCCTTTCTCCGCTTGCAAGACAAGCCACACGGGCTCGTTGTTAAGGAGCCGGCCACCACTGGGCCATCGGCCAATGCTCATGACACCGAGGAAACTTGTGCCGAGGCAGCTACGAGCTTTCGCCCCGCATTAGAGGTTGACCAATTCGCTCCCCCTCCGTTGGTCAGCCAACTCTTGGAGAGCATTTCGCCCATACTGGCAGGTTGCCTCCGTCAGATACGCCAAAGACTTCCTAAATCCGAGCGCGTCGTGGGCCTTATTTCACCTGAAAGAGGCCATGGCTGCACAACTACAGCGATCCTGCTCGCGTCTCGATTATCAAGGGAACGAGCAACTGCTCTGGTGATTGACGCAAGCCCGGACCGGGCGCTGGCCGACTCCCTATCGCTGGAGATAGAGAGCGGCTGGGAGCAGGCCATGCTGCGTCGGCGCCCCCTGAGAGAAGTGATCATCCGTTCCAATAGTGACGGCTTTGATATTTTGCCAGGCCAACCGGGATCGCTGGCTTCAAAGGTTACGGGCGTCCAACCCACCGATTGGCCAGAGCTCTTAAAGGCCTACGATTGGATCCTCATCGATTTTGGTTCGTCTTTTGCCCGAACCGCGTATTCACCCACCGGAACTAATCTGTCAGAGAATGATGGCGAAGAAAGCGACTCGGTGGTGCGTTCGGGGATGGGAACTTCGGTACCATTTGTCTCCCTTTGCTCATCCTTTGTCATGGTACAAAGGTGCGACAGCGGGACCGCGCGGTTTTCGCTCCCGGCCGGGGCTGCCGAGATTCTCGGTGTGATTGAAACCTTTGTCCAGCCGACGGCCGAGTCTCAAGTCTTGGTCAATCCCAAAGAGGCCGCGTAAACGGGTGTCAGCGAGCAGAACAGACCGCCTGAAGGTCGAACCATGTACGGGAACTACTGGCATTTTCGTGAACCACCGTTTCGGAATCAGTTCCGGCGGGCATTCTTTTTTGCGAGCCCCTCCCATCAGGCCTCTCTGCTGAAGCTTCGCTACGCCATTGAGCAGCGCGAAGAAGCGGCCCTCTTGGTTGGCGAAGCTGGCACCGGTAAGAGTTTTCTCACCCACGTGCTCACCGAATCGACGAACGAATCGGTCGCTCCGGTCGTTCGTACGTGCTGCCTTTTTGATGCCCCAGAAGAACTGATGACACACTTGGCGGCAGAGTTCGTTGGACGGAATTTCAACGGCTCAGGATATGCCGCTCTTCAGGAACTCGAAGCCTTCCTCGGACGCAATCTTGAGGAAGGCCACCATGCCGTGCTGATCCTCGATGACTCGCATCTCTTGCAAAGTATCCGATCGTGGGAAGTCCTGCGCTCGCTGATGACGCTGAAGATCCAGGGCGAAACACCCTGGACCTTGATTGTCCTGGCACAGCCCCTCTTCCTGCCATTGCTCGATCGACTGCCTCAATTGGAAGAATTGTTTGCCTTAAAAGCCTTTTTGCGGGCATGGACACCGGAGGAAACATCCCAATACATCAAGCACTGCCTGACCACGGCCGGATGCGATGAGGATGTCTTTTCTCCCGACGCTGTGGAGGTCGTAGCACGGTTTTCCTCCGGGATACCGCGTCGCATCAATCGCTTGTGTGACTTGTCTCTCCTCGTGGCGTTCGCCGAAAAACGCTACCAAGTGACGGCTGCCCACGTGGAGGCCGTCCACGAAGAACTGATGACCGTGCCCTGCCAGTGAGAGCGATCTTCACCGCCATCAGTGCTTCAGGCCCATGGTATAATCGAGAGCATGGGCAACGATCTGGGTTTCATGCGTTCGCATCTGAGTCGCGGACTTCGTCTTCAAGTTGGTCGTCCTCAAAGGGCCATTTGGTGTGGTGTTTGTGCAGCCCTCGTTGCCGCAGGGGCTCTGCTCGGCACCTCGCCGTGGACGCCGATGACTTGGGACGAAGGTGATGCAATCCGCCGCGCGGAGAGCATTCGCGATTGGTTCAGCCATGCTTTCCGCATGGAAGCCAGTGGACCTCCTGCCCTCTCGCGGGAAGGCATTACGCGCGGTTGGCCATTTACCGTCCGTCGGGAGGGCCATCCCGCCTTGTATGCGGCAATCATCGCCCTGGGAAGAAGCTTATCGCCCGGGTTTCTCGATCCCCTCACCAGGTATCGGTTTGGCCCCATTGTCCTATTCGCCGCGGCCATGGGGGCCGTAACATATCGCGTCGCCCGTATAGCCGGCGTAAGCCCTGCTGTGGCGGCATTTCTGTGCATCCTTCTTCAACCGAGGCTCTTTGCTCACGCCCATTTCGCCTCGTTTGATGGCCCCCTGACAGCCTGGTGGATGTTGGCCTGGGCGTGCTCTCCTTTCTTTTCAACCATGCGAACATCACACAAAAGAACGTCCCGAAGCGATCTCGCCCGCATCTTCCTTTGGGGCCTCATCCTCGGGGCAACGATGAGTAGCAAGGCCACAGGGTGGCTCGTGGTTGTGCCCTTTCTCTTTTGGGCGATAGGGCAACGCCAGTGGAGTGTCCTTTTTCGGACGATCGTCGGTATCCTTATCGGACTGGGAACCTTCGTCGTGTTGAATCCGCCGCTCTGGTACGATCCAATCTCGGGCGTTTTACGCTTCTTCCAACTTAACCTGAGTCGGCACGAGCGCCCCGATCTGAATATCACAACGTTCTTCCTGGGCGAGCTTTACAACCTTGATTATCCCCTGCCATGGTACAACACGTTGTTCTGGACAGCGATCGTGGTGCCCATTCCCATCCTGGCGCTCTTCATCGTTGGGCTGGTCTATTGGGTCCGCACATCTCGGCGCAGTATCCTCACGCTTGTTGTCTTGCATTGGCTGACACTTATTGTCGTCCGCGCGATCCCCGGGACACCCCCGCATGATGGCATCCGTTTGTTCTTGCCCGCTTTTCCTTTTCTGGGCATCTTGGCAGCTTTTGGGTTTCGCTTCGTCACATCCGCCCCCATCATTCTTCTTCGACGATGGGCCATGGGATTTTTGCCACTCCCACGAAGGCAAAGATCAATCCGAGCTGCGCAACCGTTGGCGGAAACTAGATCCTTCTCGTGGCGCAGGAATTTCCTCCATACGGCACACTCCGTTTTACAAACGGTCATGTGGTTGGTGGTTTTGACACCGCTTGTTAACTTGATCTGTTTTGGGCCCCAGTGGCTTTCGTACTACAATGGCCTCATTGGGGGGCTACCCGGGGCCACTGCCGCCGGTATGGAACCAACCTATTACTGGGATGGTCTAGATCGCGAAGTCTTTCTGTGGCTTGAAATCCACTGCTTGGAGACTGAAAAGGTCTATTATTCGGCATGCCCGTGGACAAACCTTCGTTTGCTTCAGGAGTGGGGCGTGCTTAAACGGGCATTTGCTACCTCCCCGGCGGAAGCTCAATGGTACGTCGTCCAGAATCGTCCCGGGGCATGGTTTCCGGAAGACAAGTGGCTATTTACCCACGGCGAAGCCGCATTTACCAAGTACCCTGGCCGTGGTCCGATGTGCCCTTGGGTGGGACGGGTTCCCGTCGTCAAGATCTTCCCCATTCGAGAGTATTTTCGCGCTTGCCAGGCTGTCCACGCAAACCGGGCGATGTCTGATCAATAAAAGCTTACACCGAAATCGATACCCCAGCGGTGGCAGGCCCATCTTGCGGGAACGTCATTCGCCGGCGTATGAGCGTTTGAATCATCATCAAATCGGCCCATTGTCAAAGGACCTCACTTGGTTGGGCGAGGAACTTCTCTTCCACGTAGCGCATGATGAGCCGTGCCCCTTCTTGGAGTGGAAACTGGCGATCGACGTTACCCTCCACAAAGGCAACCTTGTTCATCCCGTAAACATCCGAGGTCGCTTCATCTTGGCCCAGCACGTATCCTCCTGCTGCCCGAATGGCCCGACATCCGTTAGCTCCGTCCCGGCCCATTCCCGTCATAATGACACCAAGAACCCGCCGCCCAAAGACTTGGGCAACGCTCGACATCATGACATCAACAGAGGGCTTATGGCCGCTTACGGGTTCGCCGTCAAAAATACGAATCCTAGCCGAGCCGGAGCGGCCCTGCACCGCCATATGAAATCCCCCGGGGGCAACGTAGGCATGGTTGGGCTTGACTAAGTCTCCCGATTCGGCCTCCTTGACAGTCAAGCGGCTGACGGAATTGAGACGCCAAGCAAAAGGTTTTGTGAACTGGGGCGGCATATGCTGAACGACAAGAATCGGGGGTAATGGTGGTTTAAGTTCGCGAAATAGGCTGGTCAACGCGGGGGGGCCGCCCGTCGAAATCCCGATTGCAATACACGCCCGGCTTAGTGTCGGCGGTCCTTCGAGCGACTCCGTGGGAGACTTGACCACGGGCTCGGCCATGCGCAAGCTTTGCGCCCGTTGTTTTCTGAGACGAACAATCCGGTTGACATCGCTCGTTGCGGCAAAACGAATCTTGCGGATTAACTCTTGTCCAAAGACAGTCGCCGCTTCTGACTTGTGAGCTGGCTTGGTCAGATAATCAATGGCACCGCGCTCCAGGGCATCCAAGGTGATTGCTGCCCCAGCCTGTGTCAAAGAGCTAACCATGATCACGGCAATCGGCCGTTTGGCCAAGAGGGTGTCCAAAGTGCTTAGCCCATCCATACCGGGCATTTCAATATCCAGGGTGATGACGTCGGGTGCTAGTTCGTCGGCCAAGCGCAATGCCTCGCGTCCGTTGGAGGCCATGCCAACGACCTGAATCCCCGGTGCGGTAACCAAGAAATCCTTGATCATCTGCCGCATGACGATCGAGTCATCGACGATCAGGACACGGACGGTTTTGGCCATGCATGATATCCTTTCCTCTCTGGCGATTTACTCTCGGGACATTGATCGAGTTGGGTCAAACCGTCGGCCAATCCGTCTCTCACGGCTAATCGCGGAAGAAACCGACGTTTCTCGAGAAATATGGCATATTTTTCGCAGAGAAAGGTGTCATCTCTGGATTCGCACCGTCCGCAGTTGGTTTGATCACAAACCTTATTGAGGCATCAGGTGAGAAAATCAACAGGTTTGGAAGAATCACTAGGGATGGCACAATCGTTTCGGTTAACTCTCCGTGACCTTCTCACGAGTGCCGGAAGAGCTTACGAATGGCCTCGATCATCTCCTGATGTGCGCCGCTTTGGGAGTACTCGCGGAGAGAAGAGAGTGGCGGATGAAGGAGCTTATTGATGAGACGATCGAATGCCAAACGGATTTCGGCCTGAATTGCGGGATCCAGGTCGGAAAGCTTGTTAAACAGACGCCGCAACTCTTGCTCTTTGACGGACTCCCAGTCCTTGCGGAGCTGTTGAATCACCGGGCCAACCGTCCGTTGTCGCAAGTTGGCTAGCACCGAGCCGACTTCCTGGGCCACGATCTCATCCGCCCGAGGCAATTCTTTATCCCGTGCCTCCCGGTTTTTTTGACACACATCCATGAGGTCGTCCAAGCAATAAAGATAGACGCCTGGCATGGTGGCAATCGCGGGTTCAAAATCCCTTGGCACGGCCAGATCAAGGACAAAGAGCGGACGCTCCAACCGTGCGGCGATAACCCGGCTGAGCATTTCCCGCGTGACGATGGGCTGCTCCGCACCCGTGGTGCTGACCACAACGTCCGCCTCGCGGAGGACCGCAGCAAGCTCCTCCCAGGGGCGAACTTCGCCCTGGCATCGTTCTGCTAATTGGTGGGCTCTCTCCAAGTGACGATTGATGATGACAATTTGCTGCGCACCCTCGCTGCGCAGGTAGCGAATCGTTTCCTCTGCCATCTTGCCGGCCCCGATGACCAGCACGAGTTTGTCCTCAAAGCGTTCAAAAACGGCCCTGCCGAAATCGCTGACGGCGATGCTGGGAATGCTGACTCGCCGTTTTTGGATTTCCGTCTCCGATGCTACCCTCCGTGCTGCGCGGAAGGCCCCTTGGAATACGATGTGCAAAAGAGGCCCCACCGTCCCCATTTCCGTGGCCCACTGGTAAGCCTGCTTTACCTGGAAGAGAATCTGGGGCTCACCGAGGACCATGCTTTCCAGCCCCGCGGCCACGCGAAATAGGTGTTCCAGCGACTGGGGAGTGCAGAGGGCAAAACAAAGGTCGGCAAAATCTTGGCGCGTCAGACCGTGACATTCGCCGAGGAAGTCAACGACATCGGTCGCCGGCGGAATCGTCGCCATTTCGCTAGCAAGATAGATTTCGACCCGATTGCAAGTGGACAGCAGAACAGCTTCAACCCAGGGAAACCGTTTTTCCCAAAGCTGAAGCGCTGCCCGCGTTTGCTCGGGCGAAAACGCCAATTTCTCGCGAATGGCTAGGGGTGCTGTCTGGTGACTGCACCCAACGACACAAATCTCCATCAGTGGCCTATTCCGTCTCAAGTTCGTGTCACATGTTCCTCCGGACGGTTGAGGACATCGCTATCCTCACAGCAATTCTTTATTCGACGTCCATCCCACGAACATAACCCTTTCATTGCGTGCCAGTTGCTGAATACCCCTGGGTTTTTTTGCAATTTAGGAAACCACTTTTTCTCGACATCCCGGGCTCGGGCATTAGCGAAACGGCGGAAGATTTAAGACAGAAAGCTCTTTTCTTTCCGAGATACTTCCAAGGATCCATCCCTTGCCATTGCGTGCTTTTAACCGGCAGGCCACCGTCGGGCAATTCCCGCTGTTGGCCATGCCGCGTAGCGCCGAAGAGCGTCATTCCCAATACCAGGAGCATGAAGACAAAACTCACGATGGTAAGATAGACAACTCGTCGCCCTTCGCGGAGCGGTCGATAGACAAAGCCCAAAAGCAGAGATCCGCCCAACCAGAAAAAGAGAATCCACGTGGAGAGCACCACGGGGTCATTCCACGGCAAATGCCCTTGCAGCGTGCTATATTGCACGACGTTGAGCCAAAGCCCCGAAAAAATACCGACCGCCAGCATGGCCACCGCCACAAAAAGGGCATTTTTGGTCACATTGTGAAGCCACTCTAAGCTCGGCAGACGAAACCGCGAGGTCGCTATCGCCCGACGCTTCAAACGATACACCTGCCCTAAGTACATCACGCCTGACAGCAGGGCTACGCAAACCGCCAAGATCGCCGTGAGGATCGAGAAGCCATGGATGATCCCCCAACTTCGTGATGCTGCCCCGCGGGCAAAAGGAACCGTATCTCCCCACACAACACCGAGCACGATAAGCAGCAAAATAAGGGGCAAGAAAAACACTCCAAAGGGCGTCGCTGGGCGAATGATCATCCAAAACAAACAGATCAGGGCCAATCCCCAGGCAATGCCGTAGTACCAATCCTGCCGTATCGAGAGGACGTGTCCTCCAAGTTCCACCTGCTCTTGAAAGAGGGCGATTCGATAGATGAGCCAGCCGGTGTGCACTATCAGGCCGAGGACCAACAATCCGCCGATCAAGCGCGTGGAAACGTGCCAGCCACGAGCCCGGCCCAGTTCCATGAGAAACGCCAAGCCATAGGCACACACCATGATGGCAATCATTTCACCCATAACGTACACCCAATCACTGAGACTTATCAACCTCCGCAAGACAGTCTGCCGGATGTGTTTGGGACCTCGGTCACATGGAGAATATCACGGTTCCGCGAAGGATCAAAAAGTCTCTTCGGAAGGGAGAGGGAGGTCGCGGGACGCCGACCCATCGTCTTCCGCTTCAGTCGCATCCACCCAACCCCATTCTTTAAGCTTCTTCCGCAAGGTGTTGCGGTTCAACCCTAATTGAGCTGCCGCCTTAATCTGAACCTGATTACACCGAGCCAACACTTGATGAATCAACTCCTTTTCGACCCGTCCGACGATCTCCTGGTACAACTGTTTGTGGTCGGGAGGAAACTGTGCGAGAGCGGCAGCAACGAGATCACGCGCTAGTTCGTCCAAATCTTTCCGACGGTAGCCCATCCGTGGCATACGGCGTCCCAGGACGGCGTCCGGCAACAGGTCACACGTCACTTCATCGCCAGGGGCCAGAATCACGGCACGTTCCACGTAATTCTGCAACTCACGGACATTCCCCGGCCAATCGTAGTTCTTGAGGGCCTCCATGGCCTTTGGGTGCACGAAGGGGACATAGCGGCGGTTCTTCTCGTTGTACAGTCGCAAGAAATGTCCGACCAGCTCGGGGATATCTTCCCGGCGTTCACGCAGCGGCGGCAGATAGATGGTGACCACGTTGAGCCGGTAATACAAATCCTCGCGAAATCGGCCTTTCTCGACCTCTTCCAGCAAGTCGCGGTTACTTGCCGCGATCACCCGCACATCCACATGGATAGTCCGCGTGTCGCCCACCCGCTCAAACTCGTGCTGCTGAAGAACCCGCAACAGTTTGACTTGCAACTTGAAGGTTGTGGAATCGATCTCGTCGAGGAAGATCGTCCCCGTATGCGCCGCCTCGAAACGCCCAGTCCGGTTTTCTATGGCGCCGGTAAACGCACCACGCACGTGGCCAAAAAGCTCACTTTCCAAAAGCCCCTCAGGCAGGGCCCCGCAATTAACGCGGACAAACGGACCACTTCGGCGCGGGCTGAGCTGGTGGATCGCCTTGGCGATCAACTCCTTGCCCGTCCCTGTCTCGCCAAGGATCAAGACCGAGGCATCTGAGTTGGCCACGCGACGCGTCAAACGATAGACCTCCCGCATGGCCGGCGAAGAGCCAATCAACTCCGGAATGGGAGGGGAATCGTCTGGCGTCAACACAGTGGGCTCCGGGTTCTATTTCGTGACCTTGTCGAGTCGAGCCTAAATCTACGAATTATTTTATCAGCCCTGCCCATAAGAAGAGGATGACAGGCTTAACAATCTTAGGAATCGAAAGGGGAAGCCTGTCTCACGGTGGTAGGAAAACCATATGGCCCGTTTGGAAGCATCCCCGAAAACGTTACCACAAAAGTCAAGCTCTGACCCGGGGTTTTTTCATTCCGTTTTTTATTCCTTAGCTTGGGTTCCTACAGAGCGTACCTGTGTGGGTGCTTCGATGCAATCGAGGATTAGTCCCAAGACTTTGCGCACTTCCTCTGGCGACTGGGCACTTTGATTATATCGCTCGTATTGCCGGAGGATTTGCTGGGTCGTCAGTTGAACTCCACGTTTCTCTACCGCCTTTCGGAAGGCTCCCAGGGCCTTCACCCGTTGAGCGATCGGCCAATCACTCCGACTGGCGGCCTCGACAAGCGCTGACTGGGCCTTGGGTGTGGCCATCTGGCCGAGAATCTCTAAGCTAACTTCGGATAGTTGAGGAACATGGATCGCTCGCAGGGCGACCTCCTCGATCTCCATCTGCGAAATCCCTTCCGGTGGGTGTTCGGCGAGCACGCGCAACCAAGCCATGGCCTTTTGGGCAAATTCTAACCGCTGTTGAGCGCTGACACGTTGAACACCCGGAAGCATCTTAGCCCGTGCAATCAAACCTGCCAAATCTTGGGGATCCCTCGGTGTGGCGACACTCAGGGCCACCGGAATCGTCCGCACCGTACTATCCGCCAGGGGTAACCAATCTGTATCGGCATAAACGATCACCGGGACGCGAGCCAATCGTGGCTCCGCCCGCAGTCGCTGCAAAGTGAGGCTGAGCCCAGGTCGCTGGATCGCCGCGGAAACGAGGATGACTTCATAGTCAGGGCTTTGCCGTGCCATCTCCAAGAGAGTACCTCCGTCGGCCGCGGTATCCACACGGGCATAGCCGATCGTCTTGAGGTAAGACGTCATTTGGGCGGCACGTCTCAGGACAGGATCAGCCACAAGAACGCCGGCTATTCCCTCCGAGGAGGCAAAATAGGCGAGTTCCTTGGTGACGCGGCTGGCCCCCCGAAAACTTCCGCCTGCTGCTAGGCTCAAAGCTACATCTGTCGCAAGAAAGCGGAGTTCTGGATCAGGGGCGTCCAGGCAACGAACCAGCGCCGGAACGTCTCGGCCCACCAACACGCCCGCGTCCGCATACTCCTTCATCCAGCACGCCACGGCCCATGAAGCATGGTACCATTCTCTTGTCAGACACTGATTAAGCCATCGGTTAACATCCTCAGCCGTCGGTTTCCCTGGCTCCAAGATTTGCTTTACCGTATCGGCCATCGCCCGAATGTTGGGCGCCGTTGCCGCAGACAGGTTCGACCGCTTTATCTCGGCCGAATCCCATTCTACACGCGCGAGGTAACCCTCTTTCTCCAACTGGAGGCAAACCGCCAGATCACGGAGCTCGCCATCGTCCGGTGTTAATCTCGCAGCATGTTGGGCGAGATAGGCCGCTCGCTCTCGACGCCACATCTCGAACGACACCCGTTTCGCAACGATCTGCTTTGCGGACGCATCCCACCGTAACAGTGTGAGCACCTCATGATCCAACGGAACCGACTCGATGAGTATCGCCTCGACTTCCGCCCGCAAAAGCCGGGCAGCTTGCCGCGGTGTGGGAAGCGACTCACCCAACTGCTCTATTGCCCTTTCCGCCAGTTGCTGCTCTCCCCTCGCTCCCTCCGGACCCATGGCCAAGCAGAGGAGGAACGGGGTCGCACGGGTCACGCCCAAAGCGGCAATGCCCCCAATGATCCCCGCCTGTTTTTCCTCGGGCAACGTGAAAAGTAATGACAAAAGGGCCTCATCTGAAGCGGGGCGAAAATGCAGCAAAACATAATAAACTCGAGGCCAAGAGGCGCGCCACGCTGGGTCAATTAAGGCATCACAGAGCGGCTTCACGGCCGCGGACTCGGCCTTGATTAAGTGCTTGGCCGCCCGATACCAACAATTGTCAGGTGCCTCGCACAGATAATTCACCAGCATGGCCAACCGTTCGGCATCGCACCGTGTGTTACGGACGGCATCGAACACGAGCTCGGCGAGGTTCGTGCCCTCGGGATCCAACTCAGGATGGCTCGCAAAGCGGAAGAACGTCGCGGAACCGAACTCCCGATCAAGCGCCAACAGCGTGGGGGGGTCAAGAGGGCTTTGTAAAACGTTTGCCAGCATCTGCTTGGCCAAATCCGGGCGGTTAAGACTGAGCAACACGTCGGCTGCCCGAATTCTTTCCCGCGGTGTCAATGGATTGGTCGCCAAAATCGCCGCCACAGCGGGATCCTCTTTAGCCGCGACCTGCATCGGATCCGATCCGGAAGACGTTTGCGCCGGGGCGCCATCTGCAGCCGGGCCACGCTTGGCTGGTTCCGCCGGCAAAACCTTAGCAGACAAGAAAACAAAGACCACCGCCGCGATAACCACCTTGGTATCTCGGACTGACCTCATGACGCGGTCCTCTTGGTATTGCTTCACGTGCGCAAACACATAGTCACTGAGCGTGGAGGCCCCCATCCACCGGCAAAAGCCTTGGCTTTCGAAAACCTAGCATATAGGTCCAACTGATACGGCCAGAACGGCCCCCTAGTACCCCATGATAATTAACGGGACAACGATTGTCCTCGAAAATCCAGATATGCCTATTAAGGGTGGTGTATTAGGCAACCGTGTGGGGGCTACGCACTAGGCCCCAAGGTCTCGCGCCAGCCGCTCCCGCCACCTTTCAACCTGCTTGCGAACCTCCTCCGGACACGTTGACCCGTAACTACGGAATGCTTGCACGGCGTTTTTCACCCCCAAAACGGAATAGACATTTGCATCCAGCGAAGGATCAGCCATCCGGAACACCTCGAGGGGAAGGTCCGCCAAACGGCACTGGCGATCCATGGCCTCGCGAACGATTCGCCCCACCAGCGAATGCGCCGTTCTCTGCGGAATCCCGCGAGAAATGAGGTACTCCATGAGCGTTGTCGCGTCTAAGTGTCCCCGCTCCAGGGACTCCTCAATGCGGGAGCGGTTCAACTCGGTCAGCTCCACAAGGGGAATGGCCACCTCCAAGCAACCCACGACCGTGTCGTAGGCGTCAAAGACCCCCGGTTTATCCTCCTGTAAATCCCGATGATACGCCAAAGGTAGCCCCTTCAGAAGGACAAACAACTGCTGCAAGTGGCCCAAGACACGGGCTGTTTTTCCCCGAATCAGTTCCAAAACATCGGGATTGATCTTTTGCGGCATGATGGAGGAACCCGTGCAAAATCCTTCAGGCAATTTCAGAAAACCGAATTCCTCCGAGGACCACACAATCCATTCCTCGGCCCAATGGCTGAGGTGCACTGCCAGCAAGGCCAGATCAAAAACAAATTCGACAGCAAAATCGCGGTCGCTGGTTGCATCGATGCTGTTGGGTGACGGCTCGTCAAACTGCAATTCGCGGGCCGTCATGTGCCGATCAATGGGCAAGCTAGTCCCTGCCAATGCGGCAGAGCCGAGCGGGCAAATGTTGACGCGCTTCCGGCAATCCAAAAGACGCTGATAATCCCGCTCGAATTTCTCGCAATAAGCCAGCCAATAGTGGGGTGCCAGGACGGGTTGAGCCCGACGCAGGTGGGTATATCCCGGCAAGACACAGTCAAAGTCGGCTTCACAGCGATTGACAAACGCGGCCTGGAGCTTGCGAACGAGAGGGAGGATCGTATCGATCGCATCTCGGACCCAGAGCCGGAAATCGGTGGCAACTTGATCATTACGGCTTCGAGCCGTATGGAGCTTCCGCCCCACATCGCCCAATCGTTCGATCAAGACCCGCTCGATGTGCATGTGGATGTCTTCCCACCCCACGCGGAACTCAAAGTTTCCCGCGTCGATTTCCTCTCGAATCTCTTCAAGGGCCTTGACGATTTGAGCGGCTTCATCCCGCGTCAGCAATCCAACGGCGGCTAACATGCGGGCGTGGGCGATCGAACCAGCAATATCCTGTCGGTACAGCCGACGATCAAAGCTGATGCTCTCGGTGAACAACTCCACACGTTGGTCGGTTGCTTCACGAAAAACACCGCCCCAAGGTTTCTCTGTCACGGGCTAGCTCCTCGATATTCAAGGGACGCTGGCCGAATTTGGACCAGCTTAGTGACTCAGACAGCCAAAAGTGGGCAACACCATGATCCACCAAGACACCGGGAACCCACCGCCGGCTCGCGCTCAATGAAGATCGTCCGGTAAACAAGCCATTCGGTGGCAACAGCGGTAAACCCTTTTTCTAGGGCGTCGCGAAGCAATTTGTCAATTGGGCTAGGTGTTGCGGTGCCTTTGACAGGCATTCTCGGGTTGTGGCAAACGCCACCAATCGCAGACAGGGCAACGCACTACCACTCAAGGGTGGGTTGCGAATGACCAAAATTTCGGCATAACATGAGAAGATTTAGCTAATGCACTACGAGCCGTGCAAAGACACGAATGTCAACGACTTTCCGCAAAAAAGTGTTGCTTAACAAATCGTTGGTGATCGGGGGTTCTTCGTCTCTCCTCGCCGCCTTTGGTGAGAAGAGGTCCAACGATTAGCCAAGAGTGCTTCATCGTTGTCCCGTTCAGAGATCGACAGTGTAGGGAGATAGTACGGACGTGCCACGCCGGAACGACATTCGCAAGATTTTGTTGATCGGTTCTGGACCCATTGTCATCGGTCAGGCTTGTGAATTTGACTATTCGGGTTCGCAGGCGTGCAAAGCATTGCGTGAGGAAGGCTACGAGGTCATCCTGGTCAATTCCAATCCGGCGACGATCATGACAGACCCGGAAATGGCCGACCGGACCTACATCGAACCGATCACTTGGGAATTCGTTGCGAAGATCATCGAAAGGGAACGCCCCGACGCCCTCCTCCCCACGGTGGGAGGCCAGACCGGCTTGAATGTGGCCATGGACCTTTACCGGCACGGAATCCTGGACCAATTTAAGGTGGAATTGATCGGGGCCAACGCCCAGGCGATCGCCAAGGCCGAAGAACGCGACCAGTTCCGCCTCGCCATGGAACGGATCGGCCTTGATGTTTGCCGAGGGCGAACGGTCCATAACATGAAGGAAGCCGAGGAGGTGCTCAAAGAAATCGGCCTGCCCTGCGTTGTTCGACCGAGCTTCACGCTGGGAGGAACCGGATCAAGTGTGGCCTACAACCGCGAGAAATTCATCGAGCTTGTCAGCCGGGGGCTATCGGCCTCGCCTATTCATGAAGTTCTCCTTGAGGAATCGGTCCTGGGGTGGAAAGAGATCGAACTGGAGGTCATGCGCGATGCGGACGACAACGTGATCATTATCTGTTCGATCGAGAATTTTGACCCCATGGGCATTCACACGGGCGATTCGATCACGGTCGCTCCCGTCCAAACACTG
>JAKPII010000222.1 GCA_029549885.1 Planctomycetota bacterium | reverse complement strand
TCGACGATAATCTGCCCCGGCTGAGGAGACAGCCACTGGAGGACCTCGTTGGGCAGCACGGGGACATGTTGAGTTTCAAAATTGTTTGACATAACGCACAACGCATCCTACCAGCGCGCACAGGGCATCCAAGCATATTCTACGCGAGCTGCTTTTCACTTGTCGTAACCAGCTTGCGCCAAAGGCGATAGGTCCCGCGGGTTCAATCTGAGTGTTAACAACCGATCGCCCATAGCCTCCGTTCGTTATGCCAGAGTAAGCCACGGAATCCGACCGCTTTTGGTACAGGAATAAACCCTATAGGTAATCTGCAAAAAGTTCGGGTGCCGGTCGTGGGATAACCACTTCAGAAACAAGTAGCCCTCGCTCTCGCGCCTCGGCCGCCCCGGCATTGACACCCGCCCGAACGTCGGCGACCGACCCTGTCATGAGCACCAACCCTTTGCCGCCCAAGGCCATTGCCACATGGATTCGGAAGAGGGTTACCCGTGCAGCTTTTGCCGCCGCATCGGCCGCCGCCAGGGCCGCAGTTCCACTAAATGTTTCAATCACACCGAGTGCCCCCGTATGGCCTTGATCAAGCACCACAGACTGCCCAAGGGCCGGGAACACGGACTCATGGACATTCGGGATGAGCAGTTGGTCAATGACCGAATCCCTAGCTGCTTCCAAGCCCGCCTGTAAAGCCGCCTGAACGTCGCTTACTAACCCACCAACGATGATGAGGTATTTTCCCGAGCAGATCGTTCGCGCAATGAGGAGCTGAACGGACGCCGATTTGAGCATGGCATCTTCCACCTCGTAGCCGACGCCTACACTGGACAGCTCAACTGCCGCGATCGCTCGATTGTTGGAAACCACATTAACCATAAGCACCACCTAGATTGAGTTAATGACTTCCTGCGAAACCAGAATCCGCTAGTTAACGCTCACTCACGAGGCCTGTCGCTCGATCCACACCACACCATCCTGAATTCGTGTCACCACACCATCAATCGATGCATGGACGGGTGCACCAAGCGCCCGTTTACCGTCGGTCTCTGGGGGCATTCCCACCACCTGACCGCGAACGACCTTGTCTCCCACCCTTACAACCGGCTCGCACGGCACGCCCACGTGTTGTTTAAGCTTGATGCCGACCATCTTCGGGGTAACGGTCCTTTCTACCAGGTAACCCACATTTGGGAACAACGTAAGCCCGAGCTTTTTCATCAATCGCTTGGTCGGGGCCCTGCGATTTTTTAGGAGGCGTTCAGCGCGCTCTGGAAGAAAGGGAGGATTCTCCCAGCGGCGTTTTTCGGCGAGGATGCGGCGCTTGTTTTGGACACAAACATTCTTGGGATCAAGGTCTTCCGGACAAGAATATAGGCTACAAAGATTGCACTCACAGCAGAACACCGTCCCTTGCACATTGGCTTCGCCAACCAGATTAAATCCGAGGCTTCTCATCGCACGATGTGGCTCAATGGGATGACCCAAGAGCCATCGCGGACATAATTCCGTACAGAAACTGCACTGATCACAGGCGGCCCGGCCAATCCGCGAAATCTGTTTCCAATCCTGTTGCCTTCGCCGTATCACCACGTGATCTTCCGGCAGCACGATCACGCCGCCGGTGGTTTTATCTACCAACGCGTGGTGATTTTGTTCTAGGTAACCCATCATCACGCCGCCCACCATATACTGCGGGTTGGAGACGGTCGGACCTCCGGCAAGCTCAACGCACTCCGCCAAGGTCACGCCAATAGGTACACGGACCGTCACAGGTTCTTGGACGGCCCCAGCGATCGTCAGGAATTTTTCCACCACAGGCTGACGACTAGCCATTGCCACGTTCCGAGCCGTCTCCACATTGATAACCACGGCCCCGACGTGAAGGGGGATACCACCCGGGGGAATCACCCGACCTAGGGCCTCATAGACCAAGATAAACTCATCGCCGGAAGGATATGCATCAGGTAGGGGCACGATTTCCATATCCGGGGACAGCTTCGGCCGGAGCTGCTCGATGACATCGGCGTACTTGCCCTTAATCCCAATGACGCCTCGCGATGCCCCCACTAACTCCATGGCGATTCGCAAACCAGCCAAGACATCGTCGTCAAAATGACGCAGGATCTCCTTGTCCTTATGTAAAAGTGGTTCACACTCTGCCGCGTTAATCAAAACAGTATCGGCGCGACCTGATAATTTGACATACGTCGGAAAGCCGGCACCACCCGCACCGACCACCCCGGCTTCGAAAACCTGATCGACGGTAACTTGAACCATTACCAAAATCCCTTACATCAAGTCCTGGCAAAAAAGACGCGAAGCGTGCTGGACCGCGGTCGCCTGTCCATTGGACGCCCCTTCAAATGCCTGAATATGACCGGCAAAGTCTATCTTCTCGACAATCATAGCTCATATCACGTGTGTTCTAAAGTCCATCAGAGCGAGCGCATTTTACCGCAAACGCCGTAACCACCGGCGCCGATACTCAATGTTTGTATTTTCGAAGGACCTTTTCCCAGATTGAGATGGGTTGTTGCCATTCAAGGAGTTGAGGAGTATCCCAATGTGCTGATGCCCAAGGAGTGGTCGAGTCAGAGATGCGACAGATCTGCGTGCCACCGTGTTATGGCGGCCATGACGGCCCGGGCTTCTCATTACCGCGGGCAGGCCCAAGGCCTATCTCTGCCGTTTGCGGACGACCTTCCCAGTAGGGGCAACCCTTGCCGTTACCCTTTGTCGAATCTGGCGGTCCGTCAGGTATCTGGACCAACGCGTCGTCCCGTCGGTTGCGGTTGTGTTTTGGGACGCAGCGGTTTATGCCAGACGGAAACAGTATAAACCGGTTCAAACTGTGAACAAAAACTTGACGGTGTTGCAGGCGATGCTGACAATGGCTCTCGTCTGCGACGTCGTATTCAGTCGTATTGAGGAGAGTCGCTATGCCAAAGTATGCCTTGATCCTCGTTTGTGTGATTCTTGGGGTTTTTGCCGATACTTCGTTCTCTCAGGTCTGTAACATCAAGGTGGTAACCGATGCTAATCCAGACTACTACGACCTCGACAGTCTGATCCACAGTGCCACCGGCGCTTGGAAAACGCCGGAGGAGAAATGCTGGGCATTGTTTTACTGGGTGCATATTTCGCGCCGTCAGACGTCACCCATGATCTTTCACGGCGTGGAAGTTACCGATCCCATTCGTCAGTTCAATGACTTTGGCTACACCATGTGTAGTACGGTGGCGGGCATCAATTGTGGATTGTGGCACCACATGGGATTTCCCGTGCGATTTTGGGATGTCACGCTCCACACTGTTTCCGAATGCTTCTACAACGAGCGTTGGCACATGTACGACAATTCCATGTCGGCCATCTACACGCTCTGCGATGGAAAGACCGTGGCAGGGGTCGAGGATCTGGGCAGGGAAGGGGCCTGCGAGGCTTCGGAGGGTCGTTATGAAACCGGCCATATTGTCAAGTACCATTGCCTCACCGCAACCAGTCCTAATGGCTTTTTAACAGGGGCAGACTGTGCCCGAGATTTGGATCAGGAGGCCCGCTGTTTTAATCCCGCGGGGCTTAAGCTCCGCACCTATTACAATAACTGGGAATGGGGACACCGGTATGTCCTCAACCTGTATCCTGGTGCTAGCTATACGCGGTACTATCGGAGCCTCGGGACCACGCGGGAGTACTATGTTCCTAATCAAGGAAAGGACCCCGAATCTGTTAACCCGCGCTATCGAATTCGTGGAAACGGCATCTGGGAATTTCGACCAGACCTGGCACCCGCAGGCTTTTCGGACGCGGTTCATGAATCTATTAACGTGATTGCTACGCCTGAAAAGATTGTTCGTCCGCTTGAGGCTGGCCAGGTTGGTCACGTGATCTTCAAGGTCCAAGGGGCCAACATCATCACTTCTCAGATCATTCGGGCAAAGGGCTTCACAAAGAGCTCAGCGGACAGAATCGAAGTTTCTATCAGTACCACAGTAGGGCGAACTTGGCAAAAAGTGTGTGAAATTCAGTCGGTCGGTGAATTTCAGATTGATTGTCATCTCGTGGATGAGGTATCTGGCAGTTACGAGGTGTTGGTCAAGTTTTCCTTGTTGGCCGCGGAAAACGTCGAGCATGTTGGCATCTCCGACATCCAGATCGAGACCCGAACCATGCTCAACAGCAAGACCCAGCCCCTATTACGGTTGGGGCAGAATACCGTATTTGTTAAATTGGGGGAGCCGACAGATACGATCGTCGTATGGCCTGATTTGCAGGGTGAGAATTATCGTCCGTACGTCGTCGCCGAAAGCAACATCTCCACCGAGCCGACCCACAAGGGGTGGCATGCTGTGATGTTTGCGCAGAAGCCGAATGAGGAAGCCTTTACAATTTACCGCATTGCCGCTCCTCGCCCATTAACCCGCGTGATTTATGGCGGCCGGTTTTATAATCGCGTTCCCAAAGGCAGCATCAGTCTTTCGCACTCTTGGGACGGAGGAACCACCTGGGAGTTGGATTGGCAACTGACGGACACATCGCAACCTTGGGACGTCGTTCACTATGTAACCTTGACTAACATTCCACCGGGCACACGGGATGTGTTGCTAAAATACTCAATGCAAAGCCCCCAAGTCGGCCCCACGGCGTGTGGGATTTATAGCGTTCGCATGGAAGTTCAGCATCAAAACAACGGACCACGTTTTCGACCACTCGATGTGACATTCGCTTGGGACGAAATACAAGCCGATCGAACGCGTGTGCGGCGAACTCATCGTCAGCGGATAGACAGCGTACCCACGCGCTACACGATCAATGTCGGTGGTGTGGATCATCCCGTGATGGAGAGCCTTCGTATTGCCTTAGTGGAGGATTCTCCTGGGGCAACATACGGTTACTCGGATGAGAGCCCCGGTTTGGTAAACCGCGTACTTGACGTGTGGCAAGAATGTGGTCGCAATTTACTACAAGGCAAGCCGTACACGTTAAGTGCGGAACCAACGGGTGCTTGGGGTGCCGATGATCCCCGGCGGCAGAAACTAACCGATGGCGTTGTTGGCTCAAACTATGCAGGCGGCACGGCCATGAAGTATGCGGCGGGTTTCGACGAGAAGTCTTCGCCCGTTGACATTACGGTTGACATGGGAGAATTAAAAACAATTACCGCGTTGGGGATTCACCTCACGGCTGGCTGGCCGTGGTGGGATGCGCTTAAAGGGGAAGTCCGCGATGAAATCGAGGCTTTTACCTCGCGCGATGGTCAGACTTTCGAATCGCAGGGGACCTTCCAATTGAATCTGCTTCGTCGGGATATCCCGATCAACTACATGCTGCCCGACGATGAAACTCTCCGGGCTTGGAATTATATTCTACCGCTTCAATCACCCGTCACCGCCCAGTTTGTGCGGTTTCGTGTCACAGCACGACGGAGCTTAGGCATCACGGAAGTGCAGGCCTTTGATCGCTTGGAACGCCGTGACTTTTGGATGCGAATTCTTTTGCCGGACGAAAAGCCCTAATTCACCCGCCGAAGGTCTTGGGCCTGTCTTTTCCGGTTGCTCACAAAGTTCATTGAGTGCCTGTATCCTATGACGGCGCCTTATCCTTGGGGGTCGGCCTTTTAACAACTTCTGGAAGCGGCTCAAGAAGCTTGGGCTCTTGCTGACGGATGCGATAGTAAATTTGGCCGTCTTTTTGCATCACTTCACCACCTTGCTCAACGATTACCTTCCTGGCAAGTTGCAAGAGGATGTTTGCCTGTTCGCTGACGCGCATTTCTTGCGGGAGCTGAGGCCGGGTTCGGTTCTGATACCGATCGGGCATGCGGAACTGAGGATGCTCTGAAATACGGCGGAATCCCCAGCGGACCCCCACGACGGTTCCCGCGGTAGCTGCATTGCAATCTGCATCGTACCCGATAGCCATGGCGTAACGCAGGGTTTGATAGAAGTCACCATCTCCATAGAGAAGTGCAAGGCATACGGCTGCGCCGTTCACAATGACAGAATTGGCATTCCAACCACGCGCTTTATACCACCGCTGATGGATCTCGTTGCGTGCTGCTTTCCAATCGGTAGGGTACTTTTGATGGGCGGCAATGGCATCCCGAATCGCGTGGGCCATGTCGCTCCGCTGATCGACGGCCGATAAGGCGTCCTCCAGCAATTCCCTGGTGGATAACGACAAGACGAATGCGCGACTTATTAGTGTCGTCCAAAATTGGGTGGCCTGAAGTGGCTCTTGTGACACGGAAATCCGGGCATAGTGTAACCCAATGTCAGCGGCCGTCTGGGGCATTCCGGGAGCGATCAAGCCGTATGATTCCACACAGAACTGACCCGCCAAGTTATACCATGCATGCGGGTTATGCTCGATCGACCCGGTCAAGGGTGGGACGATTCCTACGTCCATAAGCTCCCGCGCCCTTTTGTTAGCCACCCAAACTCCCTGGTTCATATTGGCCTTCCAAATTGCCGGGAGTTCGTCATAGGGAATCTTTAGAGTCCCTTTTTGGTGCATGAACCAGAGGTGGAGCCATTCGATATCGTTGTCATCATCCGAGCGAGCCCCATTGGCGAGAAAAGTGAACTCGGGAAGCGTCGGGCTGGGTTTTTCTACATACTTGAACTCGTGAGGAAGGCCTTCTAGGCCTCCGATAAGCATACCTACCCATCCGCCGTAAATGCGGTCGAGAAGCTCTTCTTCCGACAAAATCACATACTGTTGCGAAAGCGGTGTAGTCTCTTCAGACAAGGCGAACCCGTTTTGGTTGGCGTTAAGGAATAACACCACCAGGGCAGTAGTTATCGCGAGCAAGATGCAACCGACTCGCTTGTGCATCATGGATACCTCCTTCGAATTTCTCATAGGGCATGCGCGACTAGCAAGTGTTAGGATAGGGAAATGAATGGGTATTGTCAAAGTGCTAGCACTCGGTGATGAGGCGGGATCATCACCATATCCTTCGGAGGCAGCAGAGACGACTAGTGGCAAGCTCTCGTGTGTTGTTGGCTACAACGGAATTCTTGGTTGCGCGATGTTGCCCCATCAGTGGAGATGCGTTAGTTTAATCGCACGAAGCATGAAGATGTGCGGCCACCTTCCGTAATTGGCTGTCTTTGTCGGACCAAGCAATCTTAATGATTCCCGAAACGAGCCAATCCGCAGAATAGCGTGCGATTACCTTCCCTGGTAAGCTGTTTTTCCTGATGACAAGGCCCCAAGCATACAAATCTGGCCCGAGTACCTTACCATGCTCCTTTGAGGTTACTTAGCGTCTACCCCAAAAAGCTTCCCCTCTCCCTCCGGGAGAGGGTTAGGGTAAGGGCAAGCCACCGTCGGAGTTGATCGAGAAAACCGCCAGCGAATCGAGCCACCCTCACCCCCGACCCCTCTCCCGCCGAACGGGCGAGGGGAGATTATGGGATAGGCTCGTAGCGGCCTATCGGATGAAAGTAATCTGGTTTTATTACCGAAGAGGTTGGAGCTCTGGAGGAGAGGTAAATGGCAAATCTAAGGATATTCATGCAAGAGTCTTTTCGCGGCTTGGTCGGCGTGGTCTTGCTGAGTGCGATTCTTGCCGCGCCCTGTTCCATGATGACCGAACTCGCGGCACTCGGTGAAATAAGTAAGTCGCCGGTCGGTGAGAACCTGATCGTCAATGGTGACTTTGAGATGGAGCCGATGACCAGCCCGCCCGTCGGCTGGGTAATGTGGGGCGCGCAACGGTTCAAAATCGCCGAGAACTATCGACCTGATCTCGAGATCTGCCACAGTGGCCGAGCAAGCTTGAGGGTTTTTCATCCCCAAGACACGGCAGGGTACATTGTTACGGACCCGCAAATGGCGATTCGCCCGGAAATGGGAATGATCTACGAGATCAGTTTCTTCGCCCGCGCCGATAGGCCATGTCGAGGGCGATTCATGGTACTGGGATACCACTCGATTCGCCCCTTTGTCGATGCCGAATCCCCATTGAGCACAGAGATTTCCCTTGGCACAGACTGGCAACAATATCATTTTCAAATTCGGGAAAGTATCGATTTCTTCTACGATTCGGCTCGTTACTTGATCCTCGGCTTTCAGGCGTCGGTTGATCCAAAAGTTGAGTGCATTATGTGGCTCGATGACGTGGTCGCTACGCGAAAGCCGATGGAGCCAGGCACGCGCTTGATCAATCCACTTTCTCTAAAGGTTTCGCCGCTGGTCCATCGGCTAACGCCCGGCCCCAGCCTTGAGGTCGTAGCCGATTTGGGGTGTCCATCTCGACCGGCACTGAAGGCGGCCTGCGGAATATCGTTCCACCGATTGAACGGCTTTACGGGGTACCCATACGATGCGACCGGGCAATACGTTTTACCTAATCCCTTGGAGAAGGCGATCCGAGAACTACGCCTGCCGATGAGCCGCTTCTACGGGGTTGGCCACGAACCGGCGAGGAGCGATCTGCCGCCCTGGCCGGTGGAGGTGGCGATCGATCGCCTTGCAGAACTTTGTGATCGTCTGCAGATACCTCAAGAGGCGATGGTCATTGAGCTGGAGGAGCAGAGTGCCAATCGGAAACTGGACGCTGAAGTTTGGGCTAAAGCGGTTCAACATGCTCGAAGCAAAGGCTACCGCTTTCGATATTGGGAGGTGGCCAACGAGCCGTATTCGCAAACGTTCGGTTCGCAGCAGCCCATGGGTAGGGCGTTCGCTACGTCTGACGATTACATCGCCCATGTGAAGTCCGTGGCAACGGCCATCCGAATGATAGATCCCCAAGCCCAAGTCGGTGTTGCTATTGCGATATCGCGACCGTTGTGGGGTAATTACGTGCTAAAACATGCAGCAGAATATTACGATTTTGTCGTGGCCCATTACTACGGTTTTGAAAATGCCTACCGTAGCTCGTTCGAAGAGCTTGTCCTGGGCCAAAACTACCGTATTCTCGAGCGAATCGCTCGTTGTCAGGCCCTGATAGATGCGTACAATCCAGGGCGGCACGTGTGCCAGCTCGATACCGAATGGGGTATGCACTCATCCGGCCCGGAAGGTGAACGCGCGGACTATGCCCTCCGCAATGCGAATATCATCGGGGTAGTCCACCGTGCAGTCCGCATGATTTACTACGTCCGCGAACAGCCGCTTGCCGGTGCGTCCTCGTGGCAAATGCTTGGCCATTCACGGGGGTTAGGTTTCACGGTGTTGGCGACGGACCGACCAGATTCGCGGACGATGTTATATTGGCTCTACTATTACTTCCTGCGACATGTTGGAGACAATCTTGTTGATTTTGTGGGAACTGCCCCTTTTTACCCGGCGATTGACCACAAGACCGAAGACGCAGCGACAGGTCCTGTTACGCCCGTCTTGCTGACAACTGATACACGGCAGCAATGCGTATTTTGCATTATCGCCAATGGATCATGGTCGAATGATGTGCCGTGTCGTTTCCTTCTCAAGAACTATCCGGGAAGACTGGTCTCAAAAGTCCTTCTCTCCGATGACGACTTGGATCGTAACCCTTTGCTAAATACAAAAGATGGTTTCGTACGTGATATCCAAATGAACGTGGAAGTCGATAGGCAAAGCAAAAGTACCATAGTGACCGGGACAATTCCCGCCCGTAGTGTCGTCTTCCTGACCCTGGAGAGACTTCCTTAACGCGGTTCGACCCAGGAAAGGCTCACACGGGTAAAGGTAATTGTCTTGTAGTTACCCTGCTCCCACAGGATTCCCAAACTCTTATCGGGAAGCACCGTCAGATCGGAGTACGCCCCAGGTCCCTCGGCGATCAAACGGGGGTTCTGAAAAGAGGCCAACTCATCGTAACTGATCCAAAGTGTGAGATTGTTGCGTCCAGGGCCACGGGGACCGGTCCAGACAATGCGGTCCCGATCGTCCCCTTGGCTCTTGAGGGTCCACCGCTCGACAGCGCAGCAAACGGGTGTTACCTCTTGACCCGGTCGTGGTTCGGACCAAGTTCGCCCGCCATCACGGCTAAAGCTTAGCCAGCGGTGGGGACCACGCTGTTGACGCATGTCCAAAGCGAGGGTGCCGTCGGCTAACTCCACGAGCTGGGATTCATCGAGCCCCTCTTCGGTCGGCACAAAATCACCGCGATGCCATGTCTTACCGTGGTCTTCACTGAAAAGGACAAAGTCTCGAAAGGGCCGATATCGCCACATGGGGATAATTAGTCGCCCCTGGCGATCCTGGATTGCACCGCCTGGCCCTGGCACACTAATTCCCCATTCCTTGTCACTCAAATCCCGTGCCACAGTTGTTAAGTCAATGGCCTCTGACCAAGTGCGGCCGTTGTCCTCACTAAAACGCACTAGGTTTTTGACGTCGAGAGTTCCAGGACGCGCCGTATGACTACTCCTTCCGGGGGCGCACTGGAGGTAAAAGAGCCAAATCCGGCCGTTGGTTCGGTCGCACACGACGGCCGGGTTCGCTGATGACCAAAGTTCACCAACGTGCTCTAAAACGACCAAATCCGACCAAGAACGGCCGCCGTCGCGGCTCGTTTTCATCACAAGATCGATCTCTTGCCCGGGATAACCCGGATCAGCGGCGCTGTTCTTTCTAGCTTCCGCAAAAGCCAAGATTGTTCCGTCACCTGCCACCTCAATTGCCGGAATCCTCATCGTGTGATATCCGGCTTCACCTGCGGAGAACACAACAACATGTTCTAGGTCTGCCCCAATCACTTGACCGGTTAAAATACCGAGCATTGACGCGGTGACGATTGCGATAACCTTCGCGAAAACGTGGTGGTTCATGGAGGTACCTTTCACGAATCCAGGCAAAACGGGTCACCTCACTTATGTCTTATGGTACTTTGCCAAAAACATGATAATCCTACTGCTCACAGAAGCAATCCGCCACGGCAACTTTTCGCGTCGGTCTAACTCGAAAGGGAAACCATTTTAAGCACACGGTGTGCACATCTTTTGGAAGAACGTGCTTCAGCGGGCGGTGGTTCGGCGTGCATCAAAACAACAAAACAGATGGCCAACGATGCGTTCACTTCGTCAGCCATCCATGGGCGTCCAGGTAAGATTTAGTGACCTTGCTTTCTTTGCCAAAATTCGCGCCCACAAAGTTCGCTCTTGCAATCACAAGACCGGGCCTCAACTCAGCTTCTCAGTGGTGCATAAATGATGGCGAAGGCCAGGCCGGACGGTGTCTTTCGGGCATATTGGTGCTCTTGTCAGGGCTTTCGAGATGGATTATATTTTCACCACTGATAATTACTGGGTCGGATCGTCATTCGAGATGATAACTTTATGAATTTTGCTGTGCTATTTACAGCCGGCTGGGTACTGTTGCCCTGTCTTTTTGAGGGTGTTGTGCCCTCGGACGGTGATTCTGTGTCAAGTCGTCACAAGATCACGATTATCGAGTCTCACAAGGATGGTCCCACGGTTTTAGTCATTGCTGGAATTCATGGCAACGAGCCCGCGGGAGTGGAAGCCGCAAAAAGAATAGCTGGGTGGCAAATTCTCAAGGGGCGGGTTATCGTTCTGGTTGAAGCGAATCCGGCAGCAATCGCGGCCCAAAAACGACTGATCCCTGGTGCCCCTGTAGGTGAGGGGGACCTCAATCGAAATTTCCCAGTTGATGAGCACGGTTGCCATCCCGTTGGAGATGTTGCCACGGAACTTTGGCAGGTGATTAAGGAACACTCTCCTCAGTGGCTGGTTGATCTCCACGAATCGATCAATTTTCGACGCGTCGATCCCCAAAGTGTCGGTAACACCATTATCGTTTGCCCAAACGAGCAAACTTTAGCCATGGGCCAAAAGCTTGTTGATGCCATCAACAAGACGATCACCGATGAGTCAAAGAAATTCCTCCTCCTGCGACCGCCGGCAAAGGGGAGCTTCACGCGGGCCGCGGCCGAGACTATGAACGTCAACGCGATCCTGATTGAAACGACCCGCCGAGAGCCGCTTGAGACGCGTGTAAAGCAGCATTGCCTTCTCCTCGAAAGATTCTTCCGAGAACTGGGCATGCTGGAACCGGAGGAAGAACAGCAATGATAATTTTCCCCGGCGAGAATGAATCGTCTCCATACGATCAATTGGGTTGGCTTGCTTGGGCTGCACCGAGCTCTTGCAAAGTTGCCTGAATATTGGCCACTTCCTCAGAGTCCGTTTCGGATGCCTCGGATAAGCATTCTTTAAGGCGTTTTTGAATAGGCTCGCCTGCCGTCCCCATTTCGCGCAAAATGGCCGTTGCCTCTTCGCGGTAAATACCTTCTTTGATTTCCGCAACCAAACTTTCGGCAAGAGGTTCGAACGGTCCGCCGAGTCGCCAGATGGCCCAGGTCGCCGCCGACTTTGGGAAAATTGGGCGGTTCTCATGGGATTTCTCAATTGCCTCGCGGGCTTGTTGGGCAACCTGGGGACCAATTCGCCCAAGAGCGAGGACCGCCTGCTCTCTGACGGGTTGAATTGGATCGTCAACCGCTTGGATAAGCGCCGCAATAGCCTCGGGGCCAATGTCAGGACCCAGTTTACCTAGGGCAGCTGCCGCGTTTCGTCGCACGGATGCCACACCGTTTTTAAGTCGATCGACGAGGTCTGGCACGGCCGGCAGGGCCGGCGAGCCGATTGCCGCCAAAGCTCGACACGACCAGTATTGCGTGTGAAAATCCTCGTGATACAGTTGCTTTCTCAGGATTGGAACAGCGGGTGCAGCGCCGGGACCGATGACCACCATGGCGCCAATCGCCGCCCGCCGACATGGGTCTTGGTTGTCCTCTGCCAACGTGATCAACTTCGGCACCATGGGCGCAGCAATCGGTCCCAATTCGTAGCAAACGATACAGAAGATCATGCGCTTCTTAAGATCGGTATCCTGCCAAAGCTTTTCCAAAATGGGCAGGACCTTGTCACCGTATTTTCCAATGGCCTGGGAGGCCCTGATCCAGTTAGGCTGACCATCGACAAATCCATCATCTTGTTCAAGCGACACCAGCAGTTGAGGTATGACGCGTTCTGCATCAAGCGGCGCCAATTCTGCAAGGGCCGTGATCGCCTTTGCACGAACCCGCGGATCATGATCTTGAAGGGCTTGAAGAATGAGGTCGATCCCCGACTCTCGCAATTGAACCAAGGACGTAATGGCTTCAATCTTTTGTTCAAATGTCCCTTCCGAGAGATATTGGGCACACAGCTCGCGAGTTAAGCCTTTGCCCTGATTCGCAGCTACCTCGCCGGAAGCCACGTCTTTCGATTGGCTACCAGAAGCCGAGCCGCCAACAGAGGCACTCGGCTCCTCGCCCAAGAGAACTGGAAGTGTCAGCGGGGTGTAACAAATAATCAACGTTATACAGAGGATGGCGGCTCCGCTTAACTGTGAGGGGGATGAGTGCCTCGGCGGGCACCACAACAAGCGCTTGACTAGGTGGAAGAGTGACATAAAAAACCTTTTAAGCAAGGGGACAGCGTGATTCAACTCGACCAACCCAATTCTTAAGGATAAGTGTTGTAATGACAAGTGGTGGTTTCGTTGGCACAGCCCGTTTGATCGTTCCATCAACCCTCAATGTAATGTTCGGCAATTCTGTTTCGCTGGACAGGCCTCCCTTAAGAACTCGTTTTCCACCTTGTGCCCGTGCAGCATCTGTAGGTTAGAACAAAGTCAAGTCCTAGTTGCAGAATGGTAAATCAAGCCACCCTTTCGGGTGATCGATCAGAGACACGCCCCAGTTATAATAGGCTAAGATTTTTCGGCCCTGTCATGTCTCTACGCTGAACCCTGAGAAGTCTTGGTTGAATTTGGCAAAGAGTGGGGCGCTCTATGGATAGCTCGAACGGTTAAGGGGGATATCTGAATGGCGCGAACCGTCAACAAAAAGCTTGCCGTCATCCTGGTGGGTGCAGTCGTTCTTGCGATCGTTAGTGGCTATCTCCTCCACGGATTCCAAACCCGGCGCAATGCAAGGGTCTTTCTGGACCGTGCTCGGGAGGCCAAAACCCAAGAACGATTCGATGTGGCGGTCAAGAATTATCAATGGTATATCGATTTGGTCCCGAATGACCTGGACGCCTTATCGGAGTATGGGAGTCTACTTGCCGATCTAAAGGCTTACTGGCCGGCCTTCACTCGCTTGGAGATGGTCTTGCGGCAGGACCCTGGCCGGCTGGAAACCCGGCGAAAACTCGTGCAGGTTCTCACTGCGATGGGACGGTTTCGAGACGCCCAGGAACATATTGAGCAGTACCTTCTCAAAGAGTATCCGGATGATCCAGAACTACTAACGGAATTGGGACGCTGTCAAAGGGGACTGGGTCAGTACGAACGGGCGACAACCACTTTCCGTCGCGTCATCGAGCTGAAGGAGGACTATGTCCCTGCATACGCTCAGTTAGCCGGCACCTACCGGCACGACCTCAAACAGCCTGAGCAAGGTGATCAATGGATTACCAAAATGGTGTTAACTGTCGGAGATTCCGCTGAGGCCTATTTGGTAGCGGCTTCCTATTTTTACAACGCCCAGAACTATGAAGCAGCATTGAAATGGGCTGATGAGGCGCACAAAAAAGATCCTTCGAATCTTGAGATGCTCTTGGTCGCGGCAGACAGTGCCCGGCGGTTGGGGCAGTTAGACCAAGCGGAGGAGTTTGCTCAAAAAGCGATCGCCGCCTCCCCGGAGTCACCCGATCCCTATTCCGTCTATGCAGCCACACAGTTTGCCAAAGGTAATGCAGACACAGCAATTAACACGCTCGAAGACGCAGCCTCCAAAGTGAAGGATAAAGGTCCCCTCTATTGGGCGCTCGCCAGCATGCAGATTGATGCCCTTCGCCTGGCGGATGCGGAGCAGACCATCGAGAAACTCGAGGCGGTTTCCTATCCACGTGCCCAAGTTGAATTCTTGCGTGGGCGACTTCTGACCGCCAAAGAACAGTGGTTTTTGGCAGCTCGTAAGTTGGAGTCGGTGCGGCCCGACGTTACAGATTCGCCAGACTTGCTTAAGCAAGTGGATTTTCTTCTCGGGCTCTGTTATGCCCAGATGGGTAATCCTGACCAAAGTGTGGCCTCTTACTCGAGAGCCATGACACAGGACCCGCTTTGGCCGCAGGCACGCCTCGGACGAGCGATGGCGCTCCTGGAGTTAGGTAGGCTCGATGAGGCTGTCAACGAATACCGCAACGTCGTGCAATTGGGAAAGGCAACTCCTCAAGGTGTTCTTGAATTTGCGCGCTTGCTCGTTCTCAGCACGCTCAGTAAACCTCCCCAGGAACGTAATTGGCTGGAAGTGGAGCAGTGGCTGGATACCTTGGAAAAAGATGATACCACGAAGACAGATGCGATCATTTTACGTGCTGAGATTCTGGCCGCCGAAAAGCGCTTACAAGAAGCAGAACAACTTCTAGAAAGCCATTTGAGCCAGGATGCGAAAAACGATTCCTTGGGCTTGGCGCTTGTTGCCTTGAAACTGCAAGCTGGTGATGCGGCCGAAGCCTCGCGACTCCTCGATCAGATTGAAAAGCAATCGGGACAAACCCTTGCCGTGCTATTATCGCGGGCACGACTTGCTGTCCGCAGTGGCGATGATAAGCGGGCGAAACAAGAGCTAGCCAACATCGCGTCTGCGGCCAAGAAATTGCCAGCGGAAGAGTATCAACGTCTATTGGGAACGCTGGTAGGTTACGCGATCCAACTTTCGGATTTTGATAATGCTCGCCGCTGGGCAGAGGAAGTCGCCCGATTGTCCCCCAACAACTTGAAGGTTCGCCTGCTACTCTTTGACTTGGCCCTTTATGCTCAGGACATGGCCGTTCTTAGCCGAGTTCTCGACGAGATTGCCCAGATTGAGGGCCAAGGGCCAATTTGGCTCTACGGTCAGGCCATTCGTTTGTACTTGGAATCGAAAGGCGAGAACCGGAGTCTCTTGCAGCAAGCCCTCGATTACCTTTCGCGGGCGGCGAACCTCCGACCAAACTGGATGCGCATTCCCGCCCTGCAAGGCCTGGTTTTCGATTTGCTGGGTGATACGGGATCGGCAATCAATGCCTATCTTCGTGCCGTTAGTCTGGGTGACCGGAGTGTTCGCACGGCACGACGGCTTGTGCAACTTCTCTACGGGCAGCAGCGCTTCCTTGAAGCAGACCAAATCATCCGCCAGTTGGAACAGCAGCAAGCACCCTTTTCCAGTGAGTTAGAGCGGCTTGCCTCCAGCATTTCGCTCCGTTTGGAGGACTATGAGCGGGCAGTCGAACTTGCCCGTCGGGCGGTAAGCGGCTCGTCAGATTACCGAGATCACGTTTGGTTTGGAACAGTGCAAAGCGTGCTGGGATTGCGGGCGCGTGCGGAACGTCGTGAGAAGGAAGCGCAAGCATTGTTAGCAGAAGCAGAAGCGGCGTTTAGAAAGGGTGTCGAGCTGGCGCCGGAATCGGTTGAGCCGTGGGTCGCCCTTGTGCAGTTCTACGCCCGAATAGGTGAGAATGCAAAAGCGGAGCAGGCCACAAATGAAGCGAAAGAAAAAGTGAAGGGTGGTATTGGGCCACTTGCGATGGGGCAAGTGTACGAAGTTTTAGGCAAACTGGACGAAGCCGAGAAGTATTATCAAGAGGCCCTCGCCATTGCTCCAAACGATTTACTGGTGGTCCGCCAGGTGACAGAGTTCTACCTGCGGACAGGGCGAACCGAATCAGCCGTCACCCAATTGAACCGGATCATCAGTGGTCAGGTCCAAGCCTCTGAAAGTGATGTCTCTTGGGGACGTCGTAGTATCGCTATGATCTTGGCCGCCCAAGGGGGGTACGACAATCTTCAAAAAGGCCTGGAATTGATCCGACAAAACCGAAGCGCAGGGCGAACACCGAACATCCAAGATTTGCGAGCCGAAGCAATCCTTTTGACTTCCCACCCTCAAAGAAAGAAACGATTGGAAGGACGAGACCTGCTGGAAAAAGTCGTGAAAGAATCGCCGCAAGCAACCCCCGACGACCGGTTTGTCTTAGCTCAGATGTACATGGCCGATGGGGACGTCGTGAAGGCAGCCAGACACATGCGGACCCTGTTGGCCACCCGGGGTGATGACCCCCGATACTTGAGAGCATTTGTTGCCTTTTTGCTCGACCAAGGACAAGTGGCGGAAGCAGAAATTTGGCAAAACCGGCTAGAGAAAGTTGCTCCGGATGCCTTCCCCACACTGGCTTTGCGTACCCGGATCCTCACGATCCAGGGACGATACGATGAGGCGATTCAACGGCTGCGGGAGTTTGCAGAAAAGGAGACAAATAATCCACCTAGTGATTCGCCGTCAGAGTTGTCGAACGACACTCCCTCAGAAGGTTCTCCGGGTACTAACGCGGAGGTTTCTGAAGAACAGTTGACAAAGGTTCAGCAACTCCGTTGGGCACTGGCGGGGGAGAGGTTGGAATTTCTGGGGCGGATGCTCGAACGGTCGGGCAAGCAATCGGAAGCGAACCTCTTCTATGAAGAAGCCGAGAAGTTATATCGCAAGTTCGTGGAGAAGAACCCTAATGCCCGTCTTCTTTTGGCGAGTTTCCTTGCCCGCCGCGGCAAACTCAATGAGGGGCTCGAGCTTTTGGAAGCCTCTTGGGAGTCGTCGGATGTGGCGCTTGTGCGGGCGGCATCGCAGGTGTTTATGACACTTCCGTCAAGTGATCAGGCTATCGTACAGAGGGTTCAAACCATCCTTGAAAAGGCTTGCGAACTCCATCAACGACCATTGTCGTTGTTAATGTTGTTGGGTGATTTATACGGGATGCAGGGGCGGTTTGCGGAATGTGAGGCTGTCTATCGGGAAATCCTCCGGCGCGACCCCAAGAATGTAATCGCCTTGAATAATCTCGGGGCCATGCTAGCAATCCAGGGAACGCGACTGGACGAGGCCGAAAAGTTGGTCCAAACAGCCATTGATTTGGCAGGACCACAGGTTAATTTAATCGATTCGCAGGCCATGGTCCTTATAGCCCGGAAGAAACCAGCCGAGGCTTTGAAAGTCTTAAGCGATGCGATTGAAGACGAGCCGATTCCGATTCTCTTTTTCCGCCAGGCCCAGGCGTATCAACTGCTGAACAAACCCGAATTGGCCGCTCAGGCATTTGAGGAAGCCGTAAAACGGGGCCTGACAAAGGAGTCGTTGCACCCAATTGAAAGAAAAATCTTTGACGGATTGGAAAACTGGATCTCTCAGGGGGCGCCAACCAAAAGATCCTGATTTGCCAATATATTCCGCTTCGATCGCAGGGGTTACCCAGGTTTTGCAGGTTTTTTAGAACAAGAAATCCTGCGGCTCGTTACAACCGAAACCGCTTTTCATTCCTCTCTGGCCGCGGTATCCGTCAGTAGCACATAGCATTGAAGTGGCATTCCCGCACTGGCCGATACCACATGAGAAAGTCGCTATCTTCGGCAGTTACGGCGTCCCGATCTTCTTTGAATCCTGCACTCCATAAGAGAGCACACGATGATTGCCAAAGTTGCGGCCGACCCCTGCCCGACCCCTCACCGCTTACGCCGCCTAATTTACGACGTTCTTTGCGAATCAAATCAGCTTAAGACCTCTTGCTACCCCATGACGGAAACACCGGTTTTCCGGCGGGGAAATCCCTGCGGTGTCCTCTTTTGTCTGTACGGACCGAGACTAGTCCGATTGACAGCGATTTGGGATTTCGCCGCCAACGAGGTCGTCTTTTATAATGCTGCTGGTGAACGATACCTAGCGATTCAAGTCCCTAATTGCTCTGAAATGGGGTTGGCAGGGGCCCGGACCTGTTAAGCCAAACGAAGTAATGGGATGGCTATGTGACGGGAACTACGTCGCCTGGGCGCAGACCTCGACCCCGCAGGAGGCTGACACAAAGAAGGCCGCCGAGACGAGCAGGTTGCACTTTCAAGGTGGCAACCGGATCTCGGTGGGAGCGCGAGGCAAGATGGCGGGTCAATCGCGCGGCTCAACGGCGCCGGTTAGACCGCTGTAGTCGCTTCGATCCAGCGGATGCCAGAGGGGCAAGCCTTTCCGAACGCGCTCCGCCAAGACTTCCAGCTTTGCCCGAGAACCCGCCGGAGCATCAGTTGGCAGAAAATCCGCGGTAGGAACCGGATCAAAATCTTCGTCATGCCCAAATTCGTTAATCACGTCGAAAACGTTTCGCATGGGACACCTCTCTTTCTAACCCTT
>JAKPII010000219.1 GCA_029549885.1 Planctomycetota bacterium | reverse complement strand
AGCTAAGCCGCACCCAAGAGTCGGGCCAATCCCGCCTCCGACACTCAAAACGTAACCATAGACTTCGTCCGCCACCTGTTTCATTTTCCGGAAGAGGTGACGGTCTTGTGTATCAAAAAATGGCTGGAGGTAGATGACGCCGTCACCCACGTGGCAGTAAACGGAACTGGCGACATCGTGCTTTCGCAGGATTGCTTGAAGCTTGGAGACACAGCTCGCCATCCTTTCCGGTTCTATAGAGACATTGTCAGCGACCGGCAGAGGCCGAAATCGGTGACTTGCACGACGGGTCACCGGTTGCGTAATGCGAGCGAGTCGGCAGAAGCTGGCAATCTCATCTTCGGTATTGGCCCAGCGCGCAGAAAAGTCAAAATGGTGGTAATTCCGCAGGGAATCTAAGATAGTGCGGAGCTCGTTGTATGTCTCGCGCAAGGTCTGCCCTTCGATCTCTACCAAAATGGCCGCCTCGGTGTTATCAGGGACCAACTGCTCGAGGTGTTCATCGGATTCCCGAGCCAGACTCAAATGCCGCCGATCCATCAGGTCGCACATCGTGGGCCGGAAGCGAAGGATTTCAATCGCGGCCTCGAATGCGGGCTCCAGCTGGGGGAATAGTAAGAGTATTAGGGAGCGGGCGGGTGGTGTAGGCAGCGTTTCGAAGGTCATCTCCAAGACAAGGGCCAGCGTACCTTCGGAGCCCACAAGGAGTTTGCCAAAGTCTAAGCAACCGTTAGAAAGAACGTTGTCTATGTGGTAGCCGCATCCCTTTACCTGCACCTGTGGCGTCTTTGGCAAATCCTCATATTGCCGAAGAGCTCGGGCCACTTCATTCACGAGGCGGCTCTTAACCGAGAGTGCCGGCGCACTCGCGTGCTCAAGGAGGTTTTCTCGGCCCAAATGCAAGCGTGTGCCATCAGCGAGGCAGACGGTGACCTCGCGAATCCAATAACAAATGGCGCCATAATGGTGCGAACGCGATCCCCGACGACACCGTGCGTAAGCACCACCGAGTGTCGAGACACCGATGTGGCCCGGGTCAAAGGGGAGCATCCTCTGGTACCGTTCGAGTTGAGCCTGTAACCGGTCAAAGGTCGCACCTGGCTGGACACGGACGTAACTTGCCTGAGGATCAAGGACCGAAGTTCGTCGCAGGTAGGCCGAAAAATCAATCACGACGCCTGGTCCCAGGCTTTCGCCTGCGCATCCGGTTCCGGCACCTCTAGCATGAACAGGTATCCGACGATCGGAGCAATACTGGAGACAGGCCACCACATCGGCTGAGGACTGAGGCCGAACAACCACAAGCGGTGGGATATGAAACAAGCCGGCGTCGCTGGCAAACAGCTCCAGATAGACGGGCGAACGCAAGACCTTTCCCTTGATCAACCCAGAAAGGTCTTCGTAAACTCGGTCTCGTTGCTGATCGAGGTAGCCGGATGCCATCGCCTGTCGGATCTCTTGTCGAACGATTACGGCACTATCGATGGGCGCCGTAAATGAGGGTCATCACTTCGGCCCGAGTTGAAGCGTTGGTGCGAAAGATTCCGCGTACGGCTGAGGTGACGCACAAACTCCCCGGTTTTCGAATTCCCCGCACGGTCATGCATGTATGAATCGCTTCAATGATCACAGTCACGCCCTTAGCGTTGAGTTCCTCCATCAATAGGTCGGCAATGTCTTCCGTCATTCTCTCCTGAACTTGAGGGCGACGCGAGATATCCTCGACTACCCGCGCCAGTTTGCTTAACCCAACAACTTTTCCATCAGGAAGATAGGCGATATGGGCCTTCCCCATGAAAGGAAGCAAATGGTGCTCGCAAATGCTTTCGAAGCTAATATCCTTGACCAGGACCACCTCATCATACTTTTCTACGAAGACCTTTTTGAGATGACGCCGTGGGTCGGCCCTTAAACCCTGAAAAAGCTCGGCGTACATCCTGGCAACCCTGGCGGGAGTTTCTCGCAACCCTTCGCGGTCCGGATCTTCCCCCACGGCAAGAAGAATCTCTCGCACTGCGTGTTCGATTCTTTGTACATCAACGGGAAACACAGGCACGGACTTGTCCTTGGGATGCAGCATCTCGCCGCTGTTCTCGCTGGGCACCTCCTGGTTCATTGAGTCAGCCATTGTCATTGTTCTACCTCATCCGATTCATCGCCAATGTCACTGCCAACTTGTAAATTATACGTGAATCGCGCCGACAACAGGCCTAAGTGTGGTGGTATCTGTCCTCATTTTGGGGTTGGCAGCGTGGTTTTCTCCAGCGTCTTTTTCTCGCTTGCCGGAAAGTAAACAGGCCAATGTGGTATTGGTTGGGACCTCCGGAGTTATGTCGTATGGGCGTGACCAGGAAGATGTTTTAATGGCGTGGTTTATTTTGGGTAAGGCATGAGGCATAATATCCGAAGCCCGTGGGAAGTCGGCGGGGAAGATGTTGGGTTTGTGTGGCCAGAGTTGTCTCGGCCGTTGTCGGTCAAGTTTTGAGGGAGCTCTGTAAATCGAGTGAAGATAGGAGAGTCATCATGAAACGACGGGACTTCCTGAAATTGGGATCGGCGGGTGTGATCATGGGGACGATGCCGGGTTACGCTGTCGGCTTGACGCGGACGAAGCCCCGGCGCATTGGCTTGATCGGCTGCGGCTGGTATGGAAAAAGTGTTTTGCTGCGATTCCTCCAGGTCGAGCCGTGTGAGGTCGTGGCCCTTGCGGACGTCGATGGGCAAATGCTCGAGGAGGCGGCCAATATCGTGGCGGAGCGGCAAAGTTCGCACAAGAAGCCGAAGACGTATCGGGACTTTCGACAGATGTTGGCCGAAAACGAGTTCGACATCGTCCAGGTCAGCACACCTGACCATTGGCACGCCCTGGCGGCGATTGCCGCGATGAAGGCGGGGGCCGATGTGTATTGCGAAAAGCCCATTAGCGTCGATGTGGTCGAGGGCGCGGCGATGGTGGCTGCCGCCCGGAAGTACAACCGAGTGGTTCAAATCAACACCCAGCGGCGAAGTACGCCGCACTTGATCGAGGCAAGGGATCGCTTCATTCGTGAAAACAAGTTGGGCAAGATCGCCCATGTGGAAATCTATTGCTACTACCACATGCGGTTCCGAGGGACCTCGCCAGATACCGACCCGCCGCCCCATCTCGATTGGGACTTCTGGTGTGGACCGGCTCCGTATCGCCCCTACAATCCGGCGATCCATCCGCGGCGATGGCGATCATTTATGGAGTACGGCAACGGGATCGTGGGAGATATGTGCATCCATATGCTCGACATGGTCCGTTGGATGCTCGACCTAGGTTGGCCCAAGCGGATATCGTCTTCTGGTGGGATTTTGGTTCAGAAGGACAGTATTGCCAACATTCCGGATACGCAAACCGCAGTATTTGATTTCGGTGACGTGACCGTGGTTTGGCAGCATCGAACATGGGGTAGCACGCCCAATCCCGACTATCCCTGGGGGGCTACCTTCTACGGCGATCAGGGAACACTGCATGCCAGCGTCTTTCGTTACGATTTCATCCCGCAAGGACAAGGCGAAAAGGTACACCAGGACGTCCAATATGAATTGGAACAGTATCCTGAAGATAAGACCGAAAAGGACCTAGAAAGGCACGTCGCCCCGGCGATTCGACGGCACATCCGCAATTTCCTGGATGCTGTCGATGCAAGAACGCGACCTGTCGCCGACGTAGAGCAAGGCTTTATCTCGTCGGCATCCTGTATTTTAGCAAACCTGTCCCTGCAATTGGGGCGCACGCTGACCTGGGATGCAGAGCACTTGCAGGTGGTCGGGGATCCCGAGGCCAATCAGCGATTGGCTCGACCCTACCGCGCCCCGTGGGAACATCCCGATCCTTCAAAGGTGTGATTCCGATTTAGCTATCAAAACCGTTATTAAAAACCCAGGGCCACGTGATGATAAGGTGGTCAGATCTGGGGTCTTGGCTATTGGTCAGGGTTTCAGTCTTTGGGAAAAATGCCATGAGAAGCCTCTCGGTTAAAACTCGTCGGAGCGTGTGTCACCAGCGAACCTGGGCATTTACGTGCCTTGTAATGCTTTCTGCCCTTGGACCTTGGACATCCCTTTGGACTCAAGCCCAGGGTAGCAGCGCAGAGAAGCTTACCTTTTATGTGGCGGAAAGCGGCAACGACCAATGGACAGGCCGCCTGCCAGAACCGAGTTCGGACAAGAATAATGGTCCCTGGGCATCCTTGGTGCCACTGGCCGAGGTACTTCAAAAGCTCGCCCAAGAGAGACCATCCGCACCGGTCGAGGTTGTGATTCGTCCAGGCCGGTATGAGCTTTCTGAGCCCATTATCCTTGACTTGTCCAAGATGTCGCTCGGCCAATTGACGATTCGTGCGGAGCGATCGAGAACGGCCTTTCTGAGCGGTGGACGACGTATCACCCACTGGGTTCCAGCATCGACCATTGGTGATTTGCCACCTCAATTGCCGGCCGAGTCTCGGCCCCACGTATTTGTGGCGGATCTGAAAGCGTTGGGCATCCATGACTACGGATCGCCGGGCGGTGGGGGGATCGAGCTTTACTACCAGGATACTCCGATGACCTTGGCCCGCTGGCCAAATGAGGGATTTGTAAAGATCGCTGACGTTATAAACGAACAGCCCTTCAAAACCCATGGCATCCCGGGTGATAAAATTGGAAAGTTTGTCTATGAGGGGACACGCCAAGATCGATGGCAACACGAAAAGGATCCCTGGGTCCACGGTTATTGGTTTTGGGATTGGTCAGACCAGCGGCACGCCATTCAGTCGATCGATCCGGAACGGCATCT
>JAKPII010000216.1 GCA_029549885.1 Planctomycetota bacterium | reverse complement strand
TGGCCGGCGGCTGTTCCCTCCAACACGCCGGGCTTTGCCTTCGCGGGAAGACAGGAATTGACTTCACCTGGCAGAGAACATCCACGTACCTCCGCGACAACTCCAGCAGACGGCCCTGTGTCCGATCCCGTGTCACCTCCGCAGGCTGGTGCAAGCTCACGCGCGTCAGAGACGTCGATTCCTTTGCGGCACCCCGACGCAAAGGGGACTTCCCAGACGTCGCAGGCCAAATCCCCAACCGCTTTTGGATCTGCAACGGCACCTTGGATGACCACAATTAGTGCCCTTGCCATTGTCCTTGGTGTATTGTTCCTTTTTTATTGGGGCATGAAGCGACTAGGGCCAAAGACCAATCAGATACTCCCTGCTGAAGCCGTCGAATTACTGGGGTCAACTGCGCTATCGCCGCGGCAGAGGTTGTGTCTCATTCGCGTTGGCCGAAAACTTGTGTTGGTGGCGATGAGTTCGGAGGGTGTTGAACCCCTAACCGAGATCGATGACCCTGTGGAAGTCGATCGACTGGTGGGTATCTGCGCGTCGCAACGGAACGGCAGTGCCACGCAAGTCTTTCGTCAAGTTTTTTCCCAGTATATTGATAACGCCCCGAGGACTGGCTAGGCATTGGCGGCACAGGCGCTCCAGGGCGGACTGTACCTGTCACACAAGGGTTTTACTGACAAAGACGTTTGGAATTGTGTGGAGAGCATGAGATACCCAAGGATGGGAAGCATGCGATGATTCCGGGGTGGTTCGGTTTCTATAACCGGCACGGCGTAAGTGGTTCCTCGCCCGTGGGACGTGGCGACCTCCTGCCCGCCTTTAAGGTTTTTCTCGCAGCAATCGTTATCATCTCCTTTTTGGCCCAGTCAGCATCAGAGGTCAGGGCCGAGGCATCGCCTCAATCAAATCGCCCCGTCTCGTTGCAAGTTCCTCAATCTGTTCCATTGCAACCCGACCAGTGGACCAGCCCGGAGGGCCTCTCGAGTGCCCTCCAGATTTTGCTCCTTCTGACAGTCCTTAGTCTGGCGCCCGCCATCATTCTGATGACGACATCATTTATCCGCGTGGTGGTCGTCCTCAGCCTTCTGCGACAAGCCTTGGGGACGCAGACACTGCCGCCAAGCCAAGTCATCACGGGCCTAGCGATTTTTATCACGCTCTTCGTCATGTCGCCCGTTTGGATGCGGGTCTATGATGAAGCCGTTGTGCCGTACCAAAAGAGGGAGATCAGCCTTCAGGAAGCATGGTCGCGCGGCCAGCAACCCATTCGGCGCTTCATGAGTCTGCAAATTGAACGTTGCAACAATAGTGAGGACGTATGGCTCTTTCTCCGCTACGCCCAGTTGGACGAGGAACCTGAAACCTACGAGGATGTTCCCCTACAGGTCCTGATTCCGGCGTTTATGCTTAGCGAGCTCAAGACGGCTTTTCTTATCGGATTTCAGATCTATCTGCCATTTCTGATCATTGACATGGTAGTATCCACAATCATGGTCTCGATGGGCATGCTCATGATGCCACCCGTGTTGGTCTCACTGCCCTTCAAAATACTTTTGTTCGTCCTGCTTGATGGATGGCATCTCGTGGTCGGGATGCTTATGGAGAGTTTTCAACCGTTTGTGTGAAAGGGAAACATCGCCGAGAGCCATGGAACCACAGGCCGCCGTGGATCTGTTTCGTGAGTGTGCTTGGCTGGCGCTGCTAATCAGCGCTCCAATTTTGCTCGCCGGAATGGCCGTTGGGCTTGCGATCGGTTTGTTGCAAGCGATCACGCAGATTCAGGAACAGAGTCTCGCCTTCGTACCGAAGGTGGCCGTTATGGTCTTAGTCTTTTTATTAACGCTCCCCTGGGTCCTTATTCAACTTACTGAATATTCCCAGGAGTTGATCCGACATATCCCCGAAATGTTTTGATAGTACCTTCCTTAGTGGACTCTTGCAGCCATCAAAACGGAAACTGTGCCAATCCCATTGATCCTTGAAAAACACCTGATGATATTCATCTTCGTCTTCGTCCGATTGGGCGGGATGATGGCGGTGGCACCTTTGTTTTCGAGAAAGGACATTCCGGCTCAGGTCAGAGTCTTTCTGGCCGTGGCCCTGGCTTTATTGCTGACGCCCACCCAACTGGATACGGCGCTCCCCAATCCCCAAGGAGTGATCGAGTTCGCGCTCCTTGCCGGGGGCGAATTTTTTGTCGGAATCGTCCTAGGATTGGGGTTGATGATCCTTATTCAGGGGATGGGACTGGCAGGCGAATTGATCTCGCGAATCAGCGGGATCGGAATGAATGACGTCTATGATCCCACAAGCGAGACCGAAGTCACCGGGATGTCTCAATTCATTATGACCGTAGGGCTTGTGACCTTTCTCTGTTTTTCCGGCCACCGGGCGCTGATCGCCGGCCTTCTAGAAAGCTATCGCGAACTGCCCATCGGCAAGACGTTTCAATCGCAGGAGGTCGTGTCTCTGCTGATGGCCATGCTGCAATCCAGCTTTATCTTGGCCATCCGTGTGGCGGCCCCGGCCATGGCGGCCCTTTTGGTGGTGACCCTTGTCTTGGGCTTAATCAGTCGCACCATCCCCCAGGTCAATCTCTTGATGCTGGGGTTTGGATTGAACGGCTTGGCGGCCTTCGGCCTCGTCCTACTCACGGTCGGTATCACCACAGGTGTTTTTGAGCATGAGCTGGTCTCAGCACTTGACCAGCTTTTTCCTTGGGGCTTTGAATAGTCGGTTGCGACCATGCCGGATCAGGCGGGCGAACGCACAATTGAACCCACCCAGCATCGCCGGCAAAAAGCCCGCGAGGAAGGACACGTTGCCCATAGTGCCGATCTTGTCTCGGCAATTGTTCTCCTGTCGGGCACCCTGGCTCTTTTCTTCTTTGGCCGCGAGCTGAGCGATTTCTTTTTTCAACTGACAAAGCAATTCCTTGGCGAGGTGCTGATTACAAGCGATTCTGGGGTGGTCACCGCTTTGTTAACCACTGTTGCTCAAAAACTGGCAATCATCCTTGGCCCGATCTTGCTGGCCATCATAGCGGCTTCAATTGCAGCCCATTTTGTTCAGTTTGGATTCCTATTCCTCCCCCAGAAACTTGCCCCGGACATTACGCGAATCGATCCGTTGAAGGGATTTCAAAAAATCTTCTCACTGGCAAATCTTGTCCGTCTAGGCTTCGGTATTTTGAAAATGCTGGCGGTGGGAACTGTCGCCGCCGTGTATTTGTTGACACAATTTGACACAATCCTCGGGTTAAGTTCCCTTGTCCCCGTTGAGATCGCAGCCTACATCGTAGAACTCCTCATTTGGACAACGATTCGTCTTGGTATTGCCTTGCTTGTACTGGCCATTTTGGATTTCGGCTTCCAGTACTGGAAACGCGAACAAGACCTGAAGATGACGCCGCAGGAATTCCGAGAGGAAATGCGGAATCTAGAAGGTGATCCCCAAATTGCGGCGCGGCGAAAAGTCGTGCAAAGGCAGCTTATGTTGAATCGGGTCAATCAGGCCGTACCCAAGGCCGACGTTGTGGTGACCAACCCCACGGAGTTGGCCGTGGCGCTGCAATATATCCCGGAGAAAATGGCGGCACCAATCGTAGTTGCTAAAGGAGCCGGTTTAGTAGCCCAAAGGATCCGTCGCCTCGCGGAACAGCACGGTGTGCCTGTCATTGAAAAGAAACCCCTCGCTCAGGCCCTTTATCGAACGGTGGAAGTCAACCAGCCGATCCCGCAGGAACTGTACGCAGCCGTTGCAGAAGTCCTTGCCTACGTCTATCACTTGAAAGGCAAAAAGCCCTCTATCCCCAAAGCGGCATAATCACTGACATGAGGTCGCCTTCTGTCGGAGATCAAATTCGGTTAGCCCAGGGGATTTTTCTGCGGAGACGTCACATTGGCGGAGGGCACTGATTCGGCCGCTTCTGTTTGCTCGATGGAGTATCCATATTTCTGGAAGAAGAATCCCCACCGCCGCGCGATTTCATTCTTCAGAGCGGGCGCCAGCTCAAAGCGATTACGCTTGTAATTGGATCTTTCGGCAATGAACTGCCTCAAACGAGGACGAAGGATTTCGAAGTCACCTAGGTCTAACTCCCGATAGAGGCGTTCCATTTCTTCCTCGGGATCCGCCACAAGGGCCTCGTAACTGACCTCCGCGAACTGGTGCGGGGGGATGAGTTCTCGATCCCTTTCGAAGACTTCATACATCTTACAAAAGATGTCGAAGACCCGTTCCTCCAAGCCCTGATGATGCGGAATCTGAAGGGCCTCGTCCGTTGAGAGTCGCTTCCACAGATTGACCGTCGAAGGGAATACGGCGTACGGATCGCGATAGATGTGAACAAACTTCGCTTGCGGAAACATCTCCAGAAGCACGCGGATTCGGCAGGTGTGCGGCGGAGATTTGAGGACCATAGGCCGCGGATTCCGTACGGTCACGGCCTTAAGAAACCATAGGAATGTTCGCTTCCATCGACTCAGTTGTTTCTCCGTGAGCCCCTCTAGCGTCAAGTAGGCATCGTAACGTGGTTTTTCGTTGGGAAAGATCAGACTCAAATAGGGTGAAGGCAAACCCATGTTGCAGAGGGCAAATTCGTCTTCCTGCGGTCTGTTCCAATCGAACGGCATGTTATCGATCGGCCGCATCTTGGGCATCAAAAGCCCGAGAAGCGGAGCCAGGAAACATCGCGAGATCAAAAAATGGTTTGGCGCGAAACAGGCATAACTGTCCGGAAAGCCCCACCGAGGATCGAGAATGAACATCTCGTGGAGAAGCGTGGTTCCCGATCGCCAGTGACCAATGATGAAGATGGGGTCGCCGGGCAGTTTAGTCCGGTTAATCTTTCTTCCCAGGATTGCTTGCTGAATCAAGGCCAAAAACGAGTTGAACAGCCCAAGAAATGTAATCAGGATCGCCATTCCTAGGCGACGCGGGGCGATTCGGAAGCGGTGGTGGGCCATGACCCTAACCCACCCAAGGAAGGTAATGCCATCCCAGATGCGTGGGATCCATGGTCGGTCGCGGTAGCCCCCAACTTCCTTTGTTTTGACTCCGTTTTTTGTCATCACACTATTCCATCGCGAGGGAGGTTTTCGCGCAACTTGTGCAGAAGCCCCCAGAGAACTTTAATGCGGGACTTTTATGGGTGAGGTTTGACATGATCTGAGAAAGCTACCTGAGTTGCCCAAAACGATTATTTTACTCTATTGTCCCCGCATTTCCTACGGAGAGCTTTCGTAGACTTTGCCGAAATCATAAAGTTTATTCGGGCATTTCCGTGCTAAATCCTCAATTGGATTTGTCTCGAGCGGTCACCAGCGGAAAAAGGCAAGCGCCCGTAGGACCGCCGGGCCAATCCGAAACTCCGCCGAACGCCTGGTTTGTTAGAAAGCTGAAGCACTAAGAGCCTATGACATCATCTCCCCTCGCCCGCTGGCCGGGAGAGGGGTCGGGGGAAGGGTAGCTCGAATCGCTGCCGGTTTCCTCGATCAACTCCGACGTTCGCTTGCCCTCACCCCAACCCTCTCCCGGAGGGAGAGGGGGGACTTTTTGGGAAGGCTCTAAACAGCGTGCTAGGTGACCTGCCTCACACAGGCATCCTTTCCAGGCTTAGCTGCATTCCCTAGAATCAGCATTTGGTCACTTGTGAGAGCTTGAGATAGGCTATTTGGAGTTGTCGGTCAATGAACGTCTTGGTGATCGGAAGCGGTGGACGTGAGCACGCCCTTGCGTGGAAACTTAAGCAAAGCTCATTGGTGGATCGGGTGTTTGTCGCGCCTGGCAATGCCGGAACGGCGGAAGATGCTGAGAATGTCCCGATTCCGGAAACCGATTTCGCGCAGTTGATCAAGTTCGTTAAGGAAAACGGTGTTGACCTGACGGTTGTCGGCCCGGAAGCGCTGTTAGCGGCCGGAATCGTGGACGCCTTCCGGAAGGAAAAACTCCGGATTTTCGGTCCGAACCGCGAGGCTGCGCAGTTGGAGTCGAGCAAGGTCTTTTGCAAGCAACTCCTGCGAAGTGGGAACGTCCCCACGGCCGAGTTTCAGGTGTTCTCTGATCCCGAATCGGCACGCCGGTATCTGGTCGATCGCGAGGACGTCCCTATCGTCGTCAAGGCGGATGGATTGGCGGCGGGAAAGGGGGTCATCGTTTGCAAGAACCGGGAAGAGGCCCTGGAGGCCGTGGAGAGAATCGCCGTAAGAAAGGTTTTTGGGGCTGCGGGGAATCGGTTGGTCATCGAGGAGATGTTGCATGGCGAAGAGGCCAGTGTCTTGGCAATTACTGATGGCAAGACGATCGTCACGCTTCAGCCTGCTCAAGACCATAAGCCCGCGTACGACGGAGATACCGGCCCCAACACGGGCGGCATGGGCGCCTACAGTCCGGCGCCCGTGGTTACCGACGAGATGCTTCACTGGATTGAAGCGAACGTCTTGGTGCCGACTGTTCATGCCATGAAGAAAAATGGTTGCCCGTTCCAGGGGGTACTTTACGCAGGGTTGATGATTACGCCGTTAGGTCCTCGAGTGTTAGAGTACAACGTTCGTTTTGGGGATCCCGAGTGCCAACCCCTTATGATGCGGCTCAAATCAGATCTTGCCGCGATCCTTGACGCAGCGGTTGACGGTCGGCTGGACCGGATTGAATCCCTCGAGTGGGATCCCCGCCCTGCGGTTTGCGTGGTAGTGGCCAGCGAGGGTTATCCGGGCGAGTACAAGAAAGGGTTCCCTATTCATGGGCTGGAAGAAGCGGCCAAGATTCCCGATGTGAAGGTCTTCCATGCCGGGACAACCATCCGGGACGGGCAGGTTGTGACCTCGGGTGGACGTGTCTTGGGGGTTACTGCCCTCGGGGATAACATTGCTAGGGCCAAGTATCAGGCCTACGCTGCCGTAAAATGCATCAGTTGGCCTGGAAAATGGTGTCGGAAAGACATCGCTGACAAGGCAATCAACCGTTTGACGCAATCGGGCGCCAATCGCAATTCTTAGATTGGCACCTTAGGATGGGTCCGATCGAAATCGCCCCCGGGAATCACCAGGCAAAAACTTGCTGCCAACGGGAACGCCTATTTATTGACGGCGCTTTCTTTTGCCGTGCTGGATTTTGTTGGGCGTTTCGATGTCCTTGAAAGCATCAATCGGAAGATTCAGCTTGTCAGGTGAGACACCCAAGTGTTTGGCCCATTCTTCGACGGAGTAAGCCGAAAGATTTGGCATGGCGTCGGTCATGTCCAATTTGCTGGGTCCAGCTTCATTCCCGGAGTTGCCGCTTGTAAGGTGTTCCCGATCGTTGGATTCTGGACGCCGTGTTTCACTGACAGAATGAGGTGTTTCCTCGGAAAGCTTGCACGACGAAGCAAACTCTTCTAACCAGTGCTTTAACTCATGAGGGGAAAGATTCACCACCTCTTTATCCTCGGTTCCCGCCTTTGACTGGATAGTCGTTCCTTGACGATGATGTCTTGCACACAAGTGACGGTACCAAGATTCGCTGTCAATAAACTTGGCCCTACGTCGGCGTGCCGCCCTTTGGATACGATGATCACTTGAAATGACGGTCAATTGTTTCGGGGCAGAATGAGATTGGATCATCTCTTCCAGAAGTGAATCCGCGTCGGGGTAGCGGGCGGCAAAGCGAACGGTCAAGCCGTGATAAGTAAACTCGTCCGCTTGAGGCCGAAGAAAATGCCGGGCATCGAAGACCACGACAGTTTCTGAGATTTCCTCGGGCGTAAGATGGGTGACAAGAAAATCCAATAACGCCAAGCGACTACGTTCCAAAGGGGTAGTCCCGGAAAAGTCGAAGCGCTGGGTATCGATTCCGGATGCATTAAGGAAATTGTAACCATCAATCAAAAAGCGAATCATCGCCGCTTTTGTGCCATTGTCGGGGCAAAGCAAACCCCGGGTCTGCGGGAGGCTCTTGCTAAGGGACGCAGTTAGCCACAGTTGGGTTGGCCTCAAGGGCCAATCCTGTACTTAATTGTACCCGAAACAATGACCTCGGTTGCCCGACCTTCGAGTTTCCATCCCGCGAAGGGAGTGTTGCGGGCCTTTGAGAGAAAAGCACTCGGATCAACCACCCATTGGTAGTTAGGATCAATAATGGTCACGTCGGCATCCGCCCCGATGGCCAGCGTTCCTTTGTTGAGACCGAGAATCCTGGCGGGATTGATCGTCATCTTGGCCAAGGCCTCCGACCACGTTAAAAGCCCCGGTTTGATCAGTTTGGTGATGACCAGACTCAGGCTTGTTTCGAGCCCAATGATCCCGAAGGGGGCTCGGTCCAATTCCTGCATCTTCTTTTCTTTAGCATGGGGTGCGTGATCCGAGGCAATCACGTCGATCGTCCCATCGCGCAAACCGTTGATGCAGGCCTCCACATGGTCCCGGGACCGTAATGGGGGATTCATCTTATAGTTTGAATCAAAAGTCCTCAGACATTCGTCGGTTAGGGTGAAATGATGCGGGGTTACCTCCGCGGTGACCCGAACTCCGCGTTTTTTGGCACGACGAATTGCCTCCACGCTATCCAAGGTGGACACGTGCATGACGTGGAGTCGGCCCCCGGTGGCCTCTGCTAAGGCAATATCTCGGGCAACCATGACGGACTCCGCTGCCGCCGGAATCCCAGGGAGACCAAGGATCAGGGACACGAGGCCCTCGTGCATGACTCCGTTTCGGGCCAACTCTGGGATTTCGCAATGATTGCAGACGGGCTTATCGAACATCAGGCAATACTCAAAGGCCCGTCGCATGAGTTCAGGATCATAGACAGGCGCACCATCATCCGTAAACGCGACAGCCCCGGCGGCAACCAATTGGCCAATCTCGGCCAACTCTTGCCCCTTGCGGTCCTTGCTTACACAAGCCATGACAAAGACATGGCAGTTATCGGCCCGTGCTGCCTTTTGCCGAACAAACTCCACGGTTGCCGGCGAGTCAATTGGTGGATCGGTGTTTGGGCAGCAGACGATGGACGTAAAACCGCCGGCCAGGGCCGCGGCTGTGCCCGTGGCGATTGTTTCATCGTCCTCCTGTCCCGGTTCCCGGAGATGGACATGCATGTCGATGAGCCCGGGCGCAACAATCTTGCCTTTGGCATCGATGACGACTTCGTCGCCACGGACAGGCGGATCGTATTCAACGATTTGCCCGCCCTGAATGAGGATGTCCATTTCCCGATCCAGACCCTGGCTTGGGTCGATGACCCGGCCACCACGAATTAGGAGTCTCTCCATGGTCGTTCACCTGGCAGATATCTGCATCGTTTCTTCGTTCTCTCAGAATTGGTCGAGTCCAAGCTATTCTTTCTGTCGCGTTATGAGAAGCCACAGAACGGCCATTCGTACAGCCACACCATTGGTTACCTGGTCGAGAATGGCCGAGTGCTGACCATCGGCGACATCGGCCGTGATTTCCACACCCCGATTGATGGGACCTGGGGCAATGATCAAGATGTCGGGCTTGGCCCGCGATAACCGCGCGGCGTTCATGGCGTACAAACTCGCGTATTCGCGCACCGAGGGGAA
>JAKPII010000212.1 GCA_029549885.1 Planctomycetota bacterium | reverse complement strand
CAATGGGCTGATGGCATACGGTGATCTTCTCGCAGGGGATACGGACCGGCAGCTCTTGCCACTGTTCGGGGATCAAGCAGCCCAGATCGTCAAAATGATCGTGCAGTGAGTCCGGGGCCAGGACCAAAGCCGTGACGCGATTCCCCACTTGCCGCAGCATGTCGCGGACGATGGGCGGCAAATCGACCAGCCCGACGAGAAGAATCTCTCTGTCCGTGCGGCATTCATTGTTTTTGAGGGCCTCCCGACGCGCGAAATCAATATCCCAAAGCCCACAGCCGTGAAGTGCCTTGAGATAATATTCCTCCAGCTTGCAAAGGGTTTCCCAACGTTGTTGGTCGGGAAACTTAGGATCATGCTTGAGGGCCTCCTTCAGAACTGTCTGACAATCATAACCGGCCCCAAGCACTTCCCGGTGAAAGCTGGCCAACAGTTGGGCCAGGGCGAGCTGTTGGGTGGGTTTCATGGTAGGCTGATAGGCCGGAAAGAGGCGATGGAGGAGCTTTTCGTCAGCGTAGGCCAACTCCTTAAGGGCCGCCCACCACGCCAGCAAACAGGTGGCCTCGTCGGCCAGAGGTCGATGATGGGGATATAACGTCTCGGGAAGCCGCCCCACGGTGATCACATCGGGCGGGAAAAGCACAAGTTTTTGACCGGCGGCGATATCTGCCAAACGGGCGAGGAAGCGACGCGACGACCAACCGGTGGGCAGGACGACGCGGTAGCCGGAGAGGTCCCACCGTGGAGGTTGACCCGGCGACACAGGCACACTGGCCTGGAGATACTGGATCAGGGCTATCACGGCGGGGCGAGACCAATCCAAAAAAACCCGCTTTACACGCCCGGAAAAGCAGGTTCTTAAGGGAGATTGACCTTGTTCTTCGACATCCGATCCCTTCGATGAACGCGGTCTAGCCATTCGCTTTAGGCCCCTCTGGCGTCTGATTTCCGTCCGGAGGTTTCGCCTCGCGCGGACGGTGATGATCACGGTCTAGGTACGTATTGGCCCAGGACGAGGTGTGGGCCAATTCTGCATTGTACACGACGGGCGGTCCTTCCAGCATCGATTCGGCCTCACCAAAGGCCTTCAGACGCTCATAGGCAATCGCCCAAAGGCATTCCTTGTCCTGCAATTCGCACCGACCGTCTGCCGAGCCACCACAGGGTCCGTTCCGCCCACATTTAGAGCACCACCGCTTGGGGCAGACATAAGCGCAGTCGGGCAGACTGCAGTCCCCGCAATCCTGGCATCCGTACATCATGAATTTGGAGAATTGCTCCAACTTGTAGAGTGCCCGCGCGGGCAAAGGGGGTTTCGGCTTTTTGGCCCAGCGGGCATAGAGACGCTTAGCGAGATTCCACAGGCCCCGATCCCGCGTGAAAAGAAGGGCATGAACCCATCGTGAGATGCGATAACCGAGGGTCACATAGCGAGAACGCTTCGGCTTTTGCAGGGACGCCAGATACTGCCGATTGATGCGGTCGGGCGAAGAGATGCCCGTGTCGGGGTCATGCTCAAAGAAAAAGAACTCGTCGGGCAAGGCAAACTGGATTTCCCGCAGGAAAATCTTCCAGTCATCCGGGGCAAAGGAGCCCAAGATTTCCATGATTTCGCTAAAGGTTTCTGGTTTACTCAACCCGCCTAAATAGCCCGCAGAAAACCCCAGTCCCTTGAGGACCGCCAACTGTTTGGCTGCCAATTCCGCAAAAAACTTTCGTCCCCGATCGGGGCCGGCGCCGTATTTGTCGCACAAGGCCATCAGGTCATCGCTGACGACGCAGCCGGGCAATTTCCCCGAGTGAAAGAGCTTCGCAATCGTCCGCGTGAGCAGATAAACATTGCCGATGACCGGAATGTTGGTGATGCCGCGGGCTGCCAGAAAGAGCTTGACCTCGTGGTATTTCCGCATGTCGTAGCCCAGTTGGGTGATGACCCATTGGGCCCCCGTGGCGATCTTGCGAATCAATTTGAAGTACTGGGGGACAAGTTCTCGTTCGTAACGTTTGAAGGGCGAAACAGCACATCCAATGAAAAACTGCGTTGGGGGAAAACGCTCTGGTTTTCCGCTGCGGGAAAGGACCTCCAGGCCGTCATTCATGGCCTTGAGGAGGGCAATCAAGCTGACGGAGTCAAGATCGAACACACCCTGCGGTCGTCCGCCGAAACCCGTCACAGGATAATCACCCGTAAGGGCCAAGACGTTCCAAAAGCCCTCTGCGGCCAGGCGCCAGGCGAAGGATTCCAGGCCACTCCGGTTGGAGTCTTTACACGTCATGTGAATGACGACGCGGTCCCGATCCTCCACAAAGTGGGCAATCCAATCGGGAGGGAGCATGGGCGTGCCCCCGGGGCTGTCCGTGATGGAAATCCAACCCACTTGCGGCAGGGAGAGTAATTCGCGGGCGAAGACCACCGGCGGGATGGCCTCGGGATTCGCGGGGACACCTCGGGTGGAGACGATTTCCACACCACAGGGAAATGCCCCACTTCCCAGGAGATGCCGAAATCCCGGCTTCTGGCTTTCGCTCGCTGCGTGATCGGACATAGAAGATAACTCCCCACTAAGGAGGAAACGGGCATTGGCACAGGCCATCCCTCATCGCATCCAGTTCCACAAGATAGCGCCCAGGAAATGCGATGAGACACCGGAGGCGGTCAGATCTCAAAGTCCCTCACGGGGCCGTTACTTGCGTCAGCTCGGCGGCGAGCTTGCGGGCGACTTGCACGGCCGCGCTGGCGTTTTCGCCGTAGCCGTCGGCGCCAATCTGATCGGCAAACTGCTGCGTGATGGGGGCACCGCCGACCATGATCCGTACCTTGTCGCGCAAGCCGCTTTGTTGGAGGGCCTCGATGACCGACTTCATGTTCAACATCGTTGTGGTGAGAAGGGCCGACATGGCCACGATCGTGCCGGGCTTTTCCTGCGCTGCTTGGACGAATTTCTCGGCGGGGACATCAACACCAAGGTCAATCACCTCGAAGCCAGCGCCTTCCAACATGGAGGCCACAAGGTTCTTGCCAATGTCGTGGAGATCGCCCTTGACCGTGCCGATGACAACGCGTCCGACACGTTTGGCTCCCGTCTCGGCCAAGCGTGGGGTGATCAACTCCAGGGAGGCCTTCATCGCCCGCGCCGCAATGAGAAGCTCCGGCACGAAATACTCGTTGCAGGCGAAGCGGTTCCCCACTTCATTCATCGCCGGGATCATGTACTTGGCGATCAGTTCGGACGGGTCAACATTGGCCTCCAAGGCGGCCTTGGTAACCTCGACGGCCAAACGGTGGTCACCCGTCACAATGGCGTCATACAATTTGGAGTAATCAGTCATGAACCCCTCCGAGATGTCTTGCTTAAAAAGGAATGGCAAAACCCATCGTTAACGGCCACAACGGGATTTTTCCCCTCATCCCGCGCGCCCTCCTATATTACCAGGGTGCGGCATCCGTTGCCAAGAGCTAAAGCCCCCTGGCGGACTCCCCCAAATCGGCGCACAACCCTATCGCGGCAGTGGTCTTGTGTAACACGGTTGGAGGCAGGGGATGCCTCGCCCCTACCCCCGATACAAGCCAGCGCTGTACTATGAGGGTTTCCTAGAGTCTTCACCGCAACAACAACTTTCGTTATCCCCAGGACGTCAATCGTGATGAAACTTGCTTACAGTACAAATGCCTACATGCGGTTCCCCTTTGAGGAAGCCGTCTCGCGGATCGCCAGGCTCGGCTACACAGGTCTGGAACTGTTGGCCGACGTCCCCCACGCCTGGCCGATGAATCTGCTTCCCGGTGACGTGGAACACATTCGAGAGATACTTAACCGCCACGGGATGGCAATTTCCAATATCAACGCCTTCATGATGCGTGGGGTCAACGATCGGCGGCAGCCGTACTGGTATCCCTCTTGGATTGAACCTGATCCGAATTATCGGGCGATTCGGCGGGAACACACCAAACGGGCACTCAAGCTGGCGGCGGAGTTGGGTGCACCGGGGATTCAGACCGAGCCAGGTGGGCCACTCCCGCCCGGCATGTCCCGCCGTCATGCCTACCGTATTTTCTACGATGAATTGATGCCCTGTGTTGAAGTCGCCGAAAAACTAGGCGTTCATCTCCTTATTGAGCCGGAGCCAGGGCTTTTGATCGAGCGATTCGAGCAATTCCTCGAGTTTACCAGCATGATTGACTCACCGGCGGTGGGCCTTAACTTTGATATTGGTCACGCCTTTTGTGTGGGCCAATCGCCCGAGGTGTGGATTTCCACCATGGCCCCGTTGACGCGGCACTATCATATCGAAGACATCTCGGCCCAGCGGGTCCATCATCACCTTATCCCTGGAGAAGGGGCAATTGATTTCGCAGCCGTGCTGAAGGCCATTCGAGATTCCCATTATTCCGGTTGGATTACGGTGGAGCTTTACCCCTATATCGATGATCCTGACGCAGCCGGCCAAAAGGCCCTGCGATACCTTCAGAGTGTGGCACAATCGATCGGAAATTGATCCTTTTTGCAAAATGATGATCGCATGTCCAAAGACCTGAAGAAAGACTCTCGAAAGGTCCGGATAGCTTCCCCCGGAGCGGCAGATCCGTTGGACTCGTTCCGGGCATATTGCCAGTTGATTCGCCTGCCCAACCTGTTCACGTCAGCAGCCGACGCCCTGGCCGGATTTTTTGTGACCCATCCGCGGATCGCCGAGACGGACCTATCCTCGCTATGGGTCATTGTCTTCAGCAGTGTGGCGTTTTACGCAGGTGGCGTAGTCCTTAATGATTGGGTAGATCGGGAAGTCGATCGCCAGGAACGGCCGCATCGGCCCATCCCCTCAGGTGCCGTCTCGGCCAGGGCGGCCTGGAAGTTGGGAGTTGGATTTCTCCTATTGGGGCTGATTTTGGCGGCGCTTGTGGCTTGGCAGCGGCAGAACCCTTGGCCCGTCATTGTGGCCGCGCTTTTGACCACGACAATCACGTTTTACAACTTCTGGGCCAAACGATTCTTCGTTGGGCCAATCGTGATGGGCCTGTGTCGGGCGGAGAACCTCTTACTGGGGGCGTCGCTGGGTATCGGAAAAATCGCCGCTTTCTGGCCGGTGACCTTGGCACTAGGCGTGTACGTGGTAGGGATTAGCGTTTTTGCCCGGCGGGAAACGGAACGGTCACCCCGGCGTAACTTGGCCGCGGGACTTTGTCTGATGTTCGCAGGCCTGGGCATCCTGGGGGTTTTTCCTCTGACCGCCCAACGGGTCGTCGTGGGCCAGGAGCGGTTATGGCTTCTTTTGGCAGTCCTGGCCCTGTGGATGTTGGTTCGCGGGGTGTGGACGCTGGCCGACCCCGTACCGCGCCGGGTGCAGATCACGGTGACGCAGGCCGTCATGGGGATTATTGTCCTCGACGCAGCGGCCGTGTTCGTCACGCATGGCCCACTAGGAGCACTTCCCGTTTTGGCCTTGGTTTTGCCCACAACCTGGGCAGCGCGTTGGATTGCCGCAACGTGATCGGTCGGGGTAAGACCGGAGGACTTGCCAATTGGCCCGCGACATTGGCGACAATCAATCGGTAAGTTCTAGGGTGATTTTATTATCTCCCGAAGCGTTTACTGTTGCCCGAAGGCCGGACGTGTTGATGTCGGCATACTTGGCGGGCAGAAGGTGACGGGGAGCGGCTGGTGGCGGCGGCGCTCCGCCTGCCGGGTTTGCAGGCATAGCGCCGATTTCGCTCGACGGGGTTTCGCCAGCTTGGTCACCGCCCTCCATCTTGACGACCGTCACGTTATAATCGCCCGGAATAGCACCATCATTCACGTCGAAGGTTCCCAGCTCGGCCTGGCCCTGCGCATTTGTTCGCCCAAAGGCGGCCCTACCGTCTGGAGAAGTCGGATGGAGCGTCACCGTTGCGCCTTCCACTGGTGCCCCGCGGTACGTTACGGTAACGCTAGCCGGAACCCGCTTGGGACGGTTATCCGCCGCTTTTTTGCATCCCGACAATGCCAGCGTTGCTGCGACTGTCAACAACAAACCGACAACCCAATTTCGCATTGTGAAGGCCCTCACATAGTTCTGAATACGCCAACTCCGCCCACGTCAGCGCGGCGATTGTCAAACTGTAGGCATCGCCGCAGACAACGGTGGTACACGTCGAGAACATCCATAAAACCCAAGCCTCATCACTGTCCAAGGGCGGTCAACGCCCAGGCACAAGATGGGGCGGTACATCACCCATTGATCACAATTTCACGCGCGATTCTGGTCGTGGCGATGTTCCGGATCACGGAGTGGCGACCGACTCGCCGCCGGCCATCGACCCGAGTGCTCCCCAGACGCCATACGGGCTGGGACCACCACGGTTGCCAGGCTGTGGCGATGACAAAATACCCGTGTCGATGGTTTCGCTGAAGAACCTTACCGATCCATCCATCAATAATCCATTGACACCACCGGGGTGATAACTGGACGGCGAGAAAATCCCCCATTCCCAGCTATTAGCCGTACCCAAACAGGTCGGCCCATTTGGCGGGAGCACGGTGGTCACACCATTCCAGTAAGGACGTCCATCTGCCCAGCGTCTGCCAACGGCCTTCTCACTGTGGATGGTATAACCACTAGCGTACATACCGTTTGCACCCTTGGTGGCCAAGCAAAGGGTCGGGTTTTGATCAATACCCGAAAGATTCGCCACGCCGTCACCCTTCAACGCACCGGAGCGGGTGTAAATGCTTCGCTCGACCATTCCAATCGTATTACTTGACCCGTCCACAATGTCAGAAAAGCTGCACCAATACTGATGCGCGAACGGCCCGCGGTTTGGCCGATCATAAGCATTTCGGTTTATATGGTCACCCACGCTGAACATGTAATTGTTGAACGCCTGCTCACTCGCAGGATTCTGCTTTCCGTAGGCAGGGTCCGATGGGCAAAGAAGAGCGGGTGTCTGTTGCCGAAAAGGCGGATAATCCGTTCGCCAGGCTGCCGGGCCGAATGGATTCACCCGTGTTCCGTTGTTGAGTGTGCCCCCAGCAACGATTTGGTCCCACAGGGCCCTTTGTTCGAGGAATGGCAATAGCGGGATCAGACCACACAATTGAGTATTGTTGCCATCATCCCACGGGTCTGTGCCTTGTGTGCCGGCCTTCAACGCTACAAAAACCTTGTGGATATCATGATAGTTGTGCAGGGCCAAACCTAATTGCTTCAAATTATTCGTGCATTGGCTTCGTCGAGCAGCCTCCCGTGCCGCCTGGACGGCCGGCAACAGCAAAGCGATCAAAATACCGATGATGGCAATCACCACGAGCAATTCGACGAGCGTAAAACCTCGTCTTTTCATCGACAAAATGCCTAGCATAGGACACCTCCTAAGTTTCTCGATAACAACAAAACCACTCATTAACACGTTTTAACACGTTATCATGCCACGACGCGCGGCTACAGTTTTTTATTCACCGCCACGCATAGCACATTCTGGTGATTTGCAGTTAGAGCTTTTGCTTTAGGAAGTCTAAGCTGACCCTCCAGGGGACATGCGCAGTGGGGTTAAGGCAGCGTTATGAAAGGCTTGCTGCTGGGGGGAAGCACGGAGTGGTCCTCTAGCAGTTAGCCGGAAAGCTTTACCCTAGCCAGCTATAATCTACCGTGGCGACAAATGCTTGTCAACAATTTTGCGGGTGTTCCCAAAGAAAATTGTTCGGTCGCTATCGCAATGGGAAGCCTCCCCTTAACATCCGGTCGAACACTCCGCTCCGACGGACCTTTTTCCCGGCATTTCTGTTTTTCTTGAGAGTAGGGGGCGGAGGGACAATATCAACCCTGAGCCTTGGAGGAACTATTCCTGCGGCACTTGCAGCACCTTCTCAATCACTTCGGCGTAACGCAGGACCGTGAGATAGTTTCGCAAGCCGAACCCCGATGTTCGCAAGGCCTCCTCGGAGAAGTCGCCCATCATCGATTTTGGATTGCTTGGGTGAACACCGTCTCGGGAGATGAGGGTGGGTACTTCATACGTCTCGTAGCCTTGGAACTTTTCATCTGCACCGTCCCAATCCTCAGGACGCCGCTTGAGGATTTCCGCGTGATAGTCAATCAGGGGAACTTTCAACTGCTCGGCAACCTCGCGTGCAATTTGGGCAAAGCGGACAGCCTTCTCCGCGCGACCGTGGCGGGGCGGAATCGTGGTTAGGATGACGATCGTCCCGCGATTTAAACATTTTTCCACAACTGCACGGAGCTTCTCGCGGTATTCTTGCTCATCCAAATCGTTGAGGTCATTCGTCCCGAACATGATGACGGCGGTTTCGGGCCGCAGGCGTGTCAACCATCCATCGATATTCTCAAACGCCCAGCGAATGGTCGTCCTGCCCTCGTTGCCAAATTCAGGGCCGCGCCAATCGCGCCAGCATTCAGGCAGCATGTACGACTTGACAACACGCACTGCCCGTTCCATCTCCGGCGGCATGTTGCGGCACTCGTAGGCCAGCGGTGCCCAAAATGCCAGACTGACGGTAATCGAATCCCCGAAGAGCGCGAGTGTTCCCTTTCGGCCATCAAATCGGGCATGGACTTGCCGCATGTGTTCGATCGTCGCGGCATGAAGTGGCGGGATCGGCGGCGATTCGTCGCCCTTCGTCTTGGCACCAACCAGCAGCCCGAGGACAACCACAAAAGTCAAGCCAACAAGCGGCGTCTTAGGGGCATTCATGTCGATAACCTCCGCGCGACCCGCGGGCACGCTTGCTCTCGGACCGAAAGCCTGCACCGTAGTTTCACGATCTCTTGGCCGGGGAATGATGCGAACGTGTGCTCCCAATGGTCATTGAAACTTTGTGACGCCAGGGATGGGCGCGGGATAGATGCCGTCCGGACCCGGTTTGACGGGCGGATCGATGTCGAACCCATATCGTGGCAGGCTAAAGGACAATTGGGATTGCATGGCCTCTTCCCAGGTAATCAGTTGTCCGGTGTAGCACACCATCTGCGCCAAGATGCCCAACATGGTGCTCGTGAACATGTAATCGCCGTTGTTGATGGGTTTACCCTGACGAATGGAGTCGAACAGCTCTTTGTGCTCGACATCATACATGCTGACCTTAGGGCCTTTGTACTCCCACTCTGTTGCGCCTTCGATGCGGGGGCGGCTGGGCAGAATGCAACGCCCTTTGGTTCCGAAGATGATGTCCGACGTTTCGTTGTAGCAGCCAGGGATATCGCGGCAGAACCCGAAGACACGCACACCGTTGTCGTATTCAAACACCACGGAGTGGTGGTCGAACAGATCGCCATACTTGGGATCGATACAGGCCTGTCGGCCTCCCAGTCCCCATGCCCGCAGCGGTGGCTTGTCGCCAAGGGCCCAAGACGCCTTATCCAGGCTGTGGATGAGTTGCTGTCCCGTTTGGTCACCGGACAACCAGTTGAAGTGATACCAGTTTTTGAACTGATAGTAGGCCTCGCTCCAACCAGGTTGGCGTGGCCGCACGACATAGGGCGACGTGATGTAGGTCTCCTGGATCGCGACAATCTCGCCGATGGCGCCGTCGAACACCCGCTTCATCGCCTCACGGACACCATAGTCATATCGCCAGCACAATCCGGAAACGACGGCTAGGTTCTTCTTTTTGGCTTCTTCACAGGCGGCCATGGCCAGCTTCAGACCCGGCACATCCAGGGCGTGGGGCTTCTCACAGAAGATATGCTTTCCGGCGTCCACGGCTGCCTTAAACATCACAGGGTGAAAATGCGATGCCGCCGCAATGAGCACCACATCCACACCGCAGTTGATGAGCTTTTCGTAAGCGTCGAAGCCCACAAAGCAGTGATCATCGTCAACCTGGACTTGATCGGGATAGCGGGCCTTCAACTGTTCGCGTGCACTCCGGAGGTGTTCCTCAAAGATGTCGGCCATCGCCACCAGCTTGATGTCTTTTCCCGCGTTCATGGCGTTTGCCGCGGCACCACTTCCCCGGCCTCCGCAACCGATGAGGCCGATCTTGAACCCTTCCTGGCCCGCGGCGTGAACCATCCGTTCCAAGGGGAGTGTGACCATGGCGCCACTGACCGCGGCTGTGGTGGCCTTCAAAAACTGACGACGCGACGGAGTTGAATCCAGCGATAAACGGCTTTTGGACATAGTGTTTTCCCTCCGATTTTTGAGACGGGGCGAAGCACAACCTTCATCGTCCATGGTTTTTCATGGGCGGATTTGCCAGAAACATCTTGCCACACCTGCATGGCAAAAGCAAGCTACGCGGCGTGCCCGCATCTCGGGTGGAACCGGAAAACCGAGAACATGGGAACACTATCTGGGAGGTGTACCTATTTTGACATCTGCGAGGCACTAAAGAGGAGGCACAGCCCACGGAAGGTTTGCAGAAGCAATGGGGCCGGTGATGAGATAAGAAACGATGGAAACGGCGAGAGGCGTGACGCTCTTTTTTGCGTATTATCGACGACATTTGATCTATAGAAACGCGTTATCCAGCCTTTTCTGCTAGGTCCCTTCCGGATCGGCAAGGATAACGAAGTTAAATGCCCAAGCTGGGGGACGCCGATTCGTCGGCAAGTTTGGCGGAAGAACGAAGCTCATCCAGAAGAGGATGTTGGTCACATGGCGGAAGAAGAAAAACGACAACTTCAACTCGTTTCGAGGCATCAATCGTAGGGGCAACCCCCCGTGGTTGCCCGGTTTGTTCGCAGCGCCGGTCGTTTGCGTTTGGCGGGGCGGCCGCGTTGTTTGGATTTTGCGCGGACCCGGCGCCATTTGCGCTTTGGGGCAGGCACAGGGGCCTGCCCCTACAGGTTTCGATGCGATCCTAAATCGTAGGGGCAACCCCCTGTGGTTGCCCTGTTATCCGCAGCGCCGGCGGCGGGGACGCCGTCCCTCCCGATTCATCGGGAGGGTCATCGTCCGCGATGACCAATCATTTTGGCGACGTCTCATCGCGCTGGCGAACGACCAACATTGGAGCGATGATGGACCAGGTGGTGACCACCACGATTAAGGTCGCAAAACCAAAGACGAGTTCCGGTCGGCCGGGCATGGTGTGCTCGTTACCCAGGGCCAGTACGGTAGCGATCGTATTATTCGTTGCGTGGCACAGGACCGCCGGCCAAAGGCTGTTGGTGCGCTCAGTCAGCAATCCCAAATACCATCCCATCAGGGCGGCGAACATCCCTTGGGTAAAATCGAGATGACAGATTCCAAACAGGACGGCTGCCAAAAAGCTGGCCAACCAGGGGCCCCAGCGGCGTCGGAAGCCCGTCTGAATGTAACCCCGAAAGAGGAGTTCTTCGAAAATGCCCGGGGCAATGCCAATGACGAGGATCGCCCAAAGTTTTTCCGGCCCACTCAGCGAACCGAGTTTACCGCTCAACTCTCGGAGGACGCTTGACTCAGGCAACCACCCCAAGTCGTCGGCGGCAATAAAGGCGATTTGGAGCGAGAGGACACCCACAATGGCCAGCACGATCACCCCGGCATCTCCGGCAGGTTTGGCAAGGCGAAGAGTCTCGCGGATAGGGTGCCGGGAAAGCGACGCGGCGAAAAAGGCCAGCAACCCGAATCCCATCATCACACCACTTGCCCCAATGAGGATCGCCTGCGGTTCATCTGTGGCTTGAGTGAGGACAATTCGAAGCGCGTCGGCAGACTCTCGCGCTTCGGGATAGCGCAACACGGCCACCAGACCGATCAGCCCTAGCCCCATCACTTGGACGACCAGGGAAAGAACAACCACGAGAAAAATCGGCCAGACCGGTTCGCGGAGGCGAGGCCGGAGCAATGCCGCCTGTGGCGACGGTGGGGGTTCTGGAAGTGATAATCCGTTTTGCTCGGACGCCATCACGGAACACCGTCTCAGAAGACGGTCAATGCTTTGTCGTATCAGATGCCCGGCGAGAAATCTCCGCTCATGTGCCGCAAAAGCGGTTTGTGACCCATTTACCCTTCCATGACGTCCTTCTCGCGGTGCTTGGCCAATTCGTTGGCCTTTTCCTCGTATTCCTTGGTCAATTCCTGAATCCGCTCTTTGACCCGTTCACAATCGTCCTCGGAAAGGATCTTGTCCTTTTCCGCCTGATCGGCCATTTTGTTGCCCTCCCGGCGGATGTTGCGAATGGCGATCTTGGCCTCCTCGCATAGTTCCCGGATGCGGGCAACCATCTTCTTGCGGACTTCGGTAGAAAGGGGCGGGACGTTGACGCGAATGACGCGGCCATCGTTCTGCGGATTAAAGCCGAGATCGGCCGCCTGGATAGCCTTCTCGATATCTTTAAGCGTAGTCGGGTCATAAGGCCGAATGACGATCTGCTGCGGCTCGGGAACCCCCACGGCGGCCAATTGCTTAAGCGGCACGGTCGTGCCATAGGCCTCAACCTTGATGCTCTCGACCAAACCCGGATTGGCGCGGCCGGTGCGAATCCCCGCCAGGTTCTCCTTGAGGACCGAGATCGCTTTTTCCATTTTCTCTTCGACGGTAAAAAGGATTTCTTCTTCCGTCATGCGAAGGCCTTTCCATCCGCGAAAGAAACATCCCGCTCATCACAACACATCCAACGACCCCGACATGCTGCCAATACCCCGCCGATTGTAACAATCCGCAAAAGGAATCACCAGCCACCGAGCTTACCGTAGGGTCAGGCCCCTACCAACTGCGCGGCCGGGCAGGCACTGGGGCATACCCATGCCAATTTCACCAATGGGCAGGCACGGGGGCCTGCCCCTACGGATGTATCACTTCGTCACGGAGGGCCATGCGCCGTCGTAGGGGCATCACACCGACGGATTACGGACTGACGTCTTCCCCTCCGGTGGTGGCATCGCCTGCGTAAATCAGGGTGCCCACCCGTTCTCCACGGACTGCCCGCTCAATGTTCCCGGGTCGTCGAAAATTGAAAACCACGATGGGCAACTGGTGTTCGGAGCACTTGGTGACGGCCTCCGGGTCCATGACGCGGAGGTTCTGCCGGAGGAATTCCCGGTACGTGATCCGACTATAAAGAATGGCGTGGGGATTCTTGGCCGGATCGTCACTGAAAACGCCGTCCACTTTGGTTGCTTTCATGACGATATCGGCCTTCAGTTCCAAGGCGGCCTGAGCGGCTGCCGTGTCGGTGGTGACAAATGGGCGACCGGTTCCCCCCGTGAGGATCACCACGCGACCCTTACTCAAATGGCGTTCGATGCGGCGGTGGATGTTCGGTTCGGCGACGTCCTGCATAAATAGGGCCGAGACAAGCCGCGTCTCAAGCCCCAGCGCCTCCAAGGCATCCTGAAAAGCCAGCCCATTGATGATGGTAGCCAGCATCCCCATATAGTGGGCGGTCGCCGGTTGAATGCTGGTGGTTCCGGCCGAAAACTGCGCACCGCGGAGGATATTGCCACCGCCCAGGACGATCGCCAACTCTACACCGCTCTTGGCAGCCCGATAGGTCTCCTGGGCCAGTTCCACCACCGACGCCATGTTGATCCCACGCTCGTTATTTCGGGTAAAGCCTTCCCCGGAGATCTTCAACACGACGCGGCGGTAGGGTGATGCCCGCTGTTGTTGTTCCTCCGCAGACACGGATCACGACTCCTTTCCGACTTCCCAATACCAGTACCGAAGGAGCGTCAGACCGGCGGCTTGAGCAACTTTCCCCACGGTGGTCTTGGGGTCTTTGACGAACGGCTGATCAACGAGGCAATGCTGGGAGTAGAAGTCCTTCAATCGGCCTTCCACAATCTTGGGGATGATATTCTCAGGTTTGCCTTCTTTGCGGGTGGCCTCGGTAAGAATCTCGCGCTCTTTCGCCACCAGGGCAGGATCGAGGTCTTCCCGTCGCAAAGCCGTGGGACGCATGGCCACCACATGCATGGCGATGTCCCGTGCGACATCGAGTTGCGAGCCTTCCACCTGGACAACACCGGCCTTGCTTCCATCATGATGGAGGTAGGCTCCACAGGCCCCATCGATGCGAAGGATACGGCCAATCCGGAATGCCTCGCGGATTCGGTTGACCGTGTCCTCGAAGACATCGCGCAATGTCTTTCCCGGCTGCGACGATGGTTGGCTCAAAAGGGCCTCGGCGCTATCGGCCCCCGGTCCCAAAGCAAGTTGCTTGGCCAATTCAGTGGCCAGGGCCACAAAATCCTCGGCCTTGGCCACTGGTGCACTTTCGCAGAGTAACTCCACGAGAGCCGTCTTCGCCCTTGGTTCGCAGTACATGCCGATCCGGCCGAAAGCGGTTTCCCGGCCCGCCCGCTTTTCCATGACCTTTTGGCCCGATTTCCGCAGGATCTCGATGGCAACCTCGGGATTCCCCTGGGCCTCTTCCAAGGCCCGCTTGCAATCCATCATCGGCAAACCTGTACGATCACGAAGGGCCTTCACGGCCGCTGCGGTGATTTCCGGCATGGAATTTCCTCCGACCTATGGTGAAAAATGATCCAATTTCATTAAAACACTGCGCGGCAGATTGACGCCGTTCCATCCCATCTGCGGCGACGTTGCCTTAAAGAGCCTATCAGCTCACGCCGACCTGTGACGGCACCGGGGCGGCCTCCTCCTTAGAGTACGCCGCGGCTTTGCCCTCCAAGATGGCATCTGCCAGCGCCCGCACAATGAGTTCGATCGAACGCATGCTGTCGTCGTTGCCCGGGATGGGAAGATCGACATCATCGGGATCGCAATCCGTGTCAATCAGGGCGACAGTTGTGATCCCCAGTTTCCGCGCTTCACGGACCGCGTTCTTTTCCTTGTTCGGGTCAACGATGATCAAGCATTCGGGGAGGCGCTCCATCGTTCGCAATCCGTGCAAGTTGCGGTAAATCTTGCGATATTCCCGATTCAGGGCCGACTGCATTTTCTTAGAGAATGTGTTGATGGCATCGCTGTGAATGATGGATTCCAGCTCTTCCAACCGTTGGAACCGGCTACGAATTGTGGCGAAATTCGTCAATGTGCCGCCCAACCAGCGATCATTCACGTACGGCATGCCGCAGCGCTGGGCCTGTTCGGCAATGATGTCGGCGGCTTGCCGCTTGGTCCCCACAAAAAGAATCAGGGAGCCCTTGGCCCCCAGTTGATGCAGGTATTTTCTCGCCCGCAATAATCCCCGAAGAGTCTCCCGAATGTCGATGATGTGGATGTCATTTTTTCGGCCAAAGATGTATGGCCGCATTTTCGGGTTCCAACGACTTGTCCGATGTCCGTAATGAACTCCCGCTTCAATCAGGTCTTTTACAAGGATCGTTGCCACACCAGTCTCCTGTTACAAGCACACCGGCGATGTCCCCACATCTGGGGCGTCCGGCGTTAGTCGAAAGTCTTACCCGGCCTGGACCAAACTGCGCACTCCCACCTTGGGCCGCTCAAGGCAGAGACTTGTAGCATACCCGCTTCCGGAAAACCGGTCAACCGCCACACAACCCTACGAGGAATCGACCCGCCGGTCGTGCCTTCGCTCAAAGTTCCCTATCCCATAGGGAAAGAGATACGCCGCATAGTGGATGTCATCAACCCTTGAAAAGGTGACGCAGCCGGTCCCTCGATTCTCTCTGCTTGTTGCAGCTGGCCCTGATTCGGCTAGAATTCTATCGCAGCGAGACTGCTTCGCGGATCGAATAAATCGTGTCCAAGACCATACCGAGCGAACCGTACCTTCGGGAAAGGGAGACAGCCATGTATGCCACTCGCTTTGGGCTTGTGACGGCACTCCTCTGGGGGGTGATCGGGAGCGTCGTCTTCTGTGCAACGGAGAGTGCGTCGGCGGAGCAACCACCGGATTGGATCTTTCACCATGGCCGAATTGTGACTGTCGATAAGGACTTTCGTGTGGTGGAGGCCATGGCCATTCGCGGCGATCGTATTGTGGCCGTCGGTCGCAACGATGAGGTGATGCGGCTGGCCGGAGATCAGACCCGTCTGGTCGATTTGCGGTCCAAGATGGTGCTCCCCGGCTTGATCGACACGCATTCGCATCCTGTTGGGGCAGCGGTTTACGAGTTCGATCACGAAATCCCCACCATGGAAACGATCGCCGACGTGCTTGCGTACATTCGACAACGGGCCGCGGTTGTGCCTGAGGGAAAGTGGATCGTTATCCAGCAGGTCTTTGTCACTCGGCTAAAGGACCGGCGTTTTCCGACGCGGCAAGAATTAGATGAGGCGGCTCCCAAACATCCTGTCATGTTCCGCACGGGACCGGACGCCGCGCTCAATTCGCTAGCCTTGCAATTGTGTGGCATCGACCGCAATTTTGAGATCACAGATGGTAAGCCGGGCTTCGTTGAGAAGGATCCTGTCACCGGGGAACCGACGGGCATCTTGCGGAGTTGCACGCGACTGGTAAAGGCCAGCACATCCGCCCGATCACCGACTCCGGAGGAACATCGGGAGGCGTTGCGGAAGCTGTTGCTGGCATATAACGAGGTGGGCTTGACGAGTATCACAGACCGCGGAACGACTGACCGTTCCATCGAACTTTTCAAGCAGTTGTTGGATCGCGGTGAGCTGACTTGCCGTATGTTTTTAACCTATTACGTGGATGCCCAAGAACCGCTTGAAACAATCGAATCGAAAATCAAGAAAGTCATTGCCCACCCCCTGCATCAGTACAATCCCTGGATTTGGCTTCGCGGATTCAAGTTCTATCTGGATGGCGGCATGCTCACGGGCAGTGCCTACATGCGGCAGCCTTGGGGCGTGAGCAAGATTTACGGCATTACCGATCCGGAGTATCGCGGGGTGCTCTTCCTCGAACCGGAAAAGCTCTATCAAATCGTCAAACTGGCCTTGGCCAATGGTCTGCAACCGACGGCCCATTCGGTGGGTGACGGGGCGGTCTTGGCTTTGGCCGAGGCTTACGCGCGGGTCAACCAGGATTTCCCCGTTAAACCGCTTCGCCCATGCATTTGTCACGCCAATTTTATGAGTCCGGAAGCCATTGACCTCATGGCCAAGTATGGTATTGTGGCCGACCTTCAGCCCGCCTGGCTTTACCACGACGGCGCCACACTCCGCGCCCATTTTGGCGAAGAGCGGCTCCGCTATTTCCAGCCGTACCGAACCCTGGCCGAGCGCGGCGTGATCGTAGGCGGTGGGTCCGATCACATGCAAAAGATAGGGCGACGCCGGTCCATCAATATTTACGACCCTTGGCTGGGAATCTGGACCGTCCTTACCCGGTT
>JAKPII010000194.1 GCA_029549885.1 Planctomycetota bacterium | reverse complement strand
CGTCCGCTGGTGAACAGGGCGAGGAGATCCAAGCGGAACTGGTGCGAAATCTTTATCGGCTATGGTTTAGCGTGGCAATGATGGCCGGGATCACCTGGTGGAATCTCGCCGATGGCACCGCCGTGCAGGGAGAAAATGAAGCTCGCGGCGGCTTGATGACGGAGGACTTGCAGCCAAAACCGGCCTACCGGGAGCTTGAACAGCTTATTCACCAGGAGTGGGAAACACGGGCAAACGGCCAAACCGACCAAGAGGGCACCTATCGTGTGCGGGGGTTCCATGGGCGGTACTTGGTTCGTGTGGGGAAGGAAAGCACTTGGGTCGTGCGGACGTTGACAGTCGATCAAAAGATACCCGCAACACTGGAAGTCCTATGGGTGGAAAACAAGTAACTGGCCGGTTTGTCAAACGAATGGACAACGGAGCCACGCAAGACGCGACCAGGAGTAAACGCGACGGATTATTATGGCTTGCGAGATATGAAAACTCTTTTGAGGAAAATTAGACGCCTCGGTTTTCCTCTATTGTGGCCTCATCCGTGTGATAAAGATATAAAGAGACAATTCTTCGAACTCGCCATATAGCGGGACCGGTATCATTTATGCCGTACGGCTTTAATGGGTTTTTCTTCTGAAAATAGTAGAAGCAAGACTTCCGTTGGCCGTCTGCCATTTCTTGTGGCAATTTCCGTAATTGTCTGGTTGGTGGTGTCGATCGTAATTCCCGACGCTTTCAAGCGACGTACTACCTCGGATACATCCCGATCCGTCAGCGTCGCCACTGACTCGAGGGATGCGTGCTCCAAACGGAACATCACTTGAGCCAGCGGGTGTTTCGAGGCTGGGCCGTGCACGGGAGACAGAGAAAGCAAACCTATGATGACGATAGGAATAATCACGGCGAGTGCCGCCCGGTTGCGAAAGTACCCTAGAAGCGATCTCCAATGAACCACGGCGTGACATACGGCTGCGGCCACGAAGACCCAGCTCATCCACTCGTGGGCCATCTTGATCCATCCGATATTGATGTGGAAGAACATGATGATGCCTGTCAGGGATACGACAAAAAACGAGCCAATGGTTGCTGCACCAGCATACGTTCGCATCCGTAAGACGTTAGGCATGGTATCAAGTTCCTTTGTCCAAAAAAATCCGGCAATTCCTTTATCCAACGTATTCAAGAAATTGACTTTACATGACTTGCCTGCAATCGCTGCACCGTTATGCTGGGCAACGGGTCAACCGATGGAGTCGGATCAATACTACTAATGCAAGTCTCGTGCCACACGTCTGAAGAATCCATTCGGCATAGCATGATGCCCAGCAGCCCGCCTAGTTTGGCGTTCCCCAATGTGTGTCTGAGACCGATCCCACAAGTATGAACACCCAAGAGTCCTCGTTGGTTTCGGGACCGCTCCTCAGGGAGAGTATTTTGTCTAGGAGTTCGACAGTCGCCAACGCAGTTAGCAGGTTTGCCTTTATTGACTAGAGGAGCTCCACAATAGCTCAGTCTGGTGTCTTGGCGAAGTACGTTGATGTGTCCAGCAACTCCTCCGATAAAACTGCCAGTCAGGAAATAGGTGTCAAGTATCTGGTGGGTTGTTTCTTTTCGGCGTGGGTAATTATGTCGTTGTGCGCAACATACAGTGTCGCGCGAACCAACAAGACACTGATGAGGTTTTTCTGGGAACTTCGTTTGCGGAGCGATGAAAACAGCCTTCGAACGCTATTGGAGCGTAGTTTGAGCTGTGGCATCCGAATTGCATGAGCATTCGTATGACAAACTTTTACCCCGGCCAGGGACGGAATCTCGGGAGACACTGTATGAGAGTGATCACTTCCACCGAGCTCGGATCGAAAAAACTGGGGGATGATTATATCAACACCGCCCGGTGCATGGAGCGAGACGGCTTCACCTTGGTGGAATTGCTCGTAGTCATTGCCATCATTGGGTTGCTGATAGCACTTCTTCTTCCGGCAGTTCAAGCAGCTCGTGAAGCTGCTCGCCGTGCCCAATGCTGTAACCATTTACGGCAATTGGGGCTAGCGATGCAAAACTATCATAACGCCTATCAAATGTTGCCGAATACAGGCTTTTTTGGTCCCACATACCCAAATGACTATTCACCGTTGGCGAAGCTTCTTCCATTCGTTGAGCAGCAAAATCTTCATAACTTGGTCGATTTCCGAATTACATTGGGACATGTAGGCCGGGAAGATCTTCCAGAATGCCTCTGGTCCGCCGCCCGAACTCCGGTTTCTCTCTTCCTTTGTCCGAGTGACGGCGAAAAGACGATTCATGATCTAACGTTGCCTAGTGGTCGTGTCATTCCCGTGGCCGGGGCAAACTATGCTATGAATCAGGGCAGTGGCCTAGACGGTATGTTTAATCCAGGCTTTGGTGCCACGGATGGTCTTTGTTGGGTGGGAGCCGAAATCCGACTGGACGATGTTCTTGACGGCACGAGTAACACTCTTGTGTTCACTGAATCATTGCGCGGGCCAGGAACATCCTTATCGGCCAGTGACCGGCCCAATCATCAAATTTACCGAGCTAGAGCTGTTCCCACGTTGATTGACGTGGTTGAGCAGCAGGGTTTGGAAGCGTTGTATCCGCAGGTAACGGGTTGGGATGGGACTCGACTAATGTTTTGGCTGCGCGGATGCTCTCCAACTGGTCCCGTCATGAACGGGCGGTTGTTACCCAACTCCCGCATCCCAGATCTGGTTGGTGGTTCCGAAAAAGTGACAGCAGCCAGGAGTTGGCATCCTGGTGGGGTTAACGCCTGTTTCTGTGACGGAAGCGTACGCTTTATCGCCCAAACCATTTCAGCAACCTCTTGGCATGCCTTTTGGACTCGTGCTGGCGGTGAAGTGGTGAGTGTACCCTAACATGCGGCTTTTCCGGCAAAGGAATTGAAATGAGTGATCAGGGGTGTCGTCTGAGTCAGAGAGAACGCAAGCTTGTTGCGGAGAACGTAACGAAGAGCTTCCGGCACGTCGCCACGACGATTCAGGTTCTCCGTGGTGTCTCTTTTTCGCTTTTGACGGGGGAATTTGTGGCCATCATGGGGCCAAGTGGTTCGGGCAAAAGCACGTTATTGCATGTTCTTGCTGGACTCACACCACCGGATTCAGGGCGTGTTAGCTTGGACGGTTACGAAATCGGCGAGCTTTCGGATCGAGAAATGACAGCCCTTCGACGTCGCAAGATTGGGATCGTTTTTCAACAATTTAATCTGATTCCCGCGCTGACTTTGGAAGAGAATGTGCTTTTGCCCCTTCTGGCGGAGCGGGTTGACCGGAGTAGGTTGGAGAAAGCGCGTCAGATCATTCGTGACTTGGGGCTTTGGGAGCGGCGCCATCATCGACCCGATGCTTTGAGTGGCGGCGAACAACAGCGGACAGCGATCGCAAGAGCCCTGGCTATTGACCCGACCCTTATCCTAGCCGATGAACCAACGGGAAACCTTGATTCAATAGCCGGTCAACAGTTCTGTCATCTGCTTAAGACGCTCGCGAAAGAACAGTCCCGCACCATCCTGGTGGTGACGCATGAGCCAGCCGTGGCAATCTGGACAGACCGTGTCTTGGTTCTGAAAGACGGCCAAATCGTTGCCGAGTTTCCTACAGAAAGCTGCAATTCCGTGCGCTCTCTGGCAGCACGATATGAAGAGAGCCTTCAGATGGGACAACTGGAAAACACGCTATGATGCCCGTCAGTGCAAGACTTGCTTTGGCCGACGCGTTGCACTACCCCGGACGTGTTGCGGGAGCATCGGTCGCCCTTTTAGCCGCGTCCTGTTTGGTGGTATGGGTCGTATCGGCATACGACAAACTTGTGTCCGAGTTTGAAGGAACAGCGCAAGAATCATTCGGACATTATGATCTGTTTCTTCTACCAGATTCCTTGGACGAAAAGGCCATTGTTTCAGAACAACTTCTCAGATCTCTAGGAAATGATTCGCGGATCGCCAATATTGATCGGTCGTTGCGAGGATCTGTGGAGCTCAAGGAACCGTCGAATCTTGGTGAACGGCGGAACGATAGGACTGCGGTTGTTAGGGGGCAGAGGCCCGGTCCCCGCTCGCCTGTTCCGAAAAACAAACTGGCACCACAGCCCTCCGTTGGTCCGCAACAAGTGCGTGCCTTAGTCGCATTTCCCACACTGGTTGGTATCGACGCAGCGGTGCCCCCTTATCCGTTGGTGGCGGGGCGGTGGTTGATCCCCGAAGATTCCGGGGGTGATCACGCCGTCATTTCGGAACAGTTAGCTGAAAGCCGAGGGTGGGACGTCGGCCAAACGATTACTGTAACATGCGACGAAAGGACTTTAGCGCTTCGGGTGGTAGGGATCGTGGCTCAACCTGAAAGTGTTCCCACACTGGAAAAAACGGGGCCAACGGGTCGGCCTTTGGGGAGTGCGATTGGTCCGGCCTTGGCACTGCCGCCCGGGGCAATCTATGTCCCTTTGGAAGTGGCCCAGACATTTCTTGGGCGGCCGGGACAAGCCAATTTCTTATGTCTGAAATTGAGAAAGAAAAGAGACGTCTTACCATTTCTAAAGGACTGGCGTGATCAATTGAAACCCTTTACGGACGGGATGAATTATCTTGCTGTGGACTTCCAACAGATGGAAAAAGCCTTTGCCGCGGGGCGAGCCAGCCATTCCATTCGCTCTCAGGCGTGGACAGCCTGCGGTCTAACAATCTTGGCTGCCGCGTTTCTCATTTTCACCACACTCAACATGGGGGTGGACGAACGTTCACGTTACATAGGTCTTTGCCGGATTGTGGGCTTGACCAAGAGTCAGATGGCGTGGACGGTTTTCATTCAGGCCGTTATTTTAGCGATCCTCGGCTGGTTGGGTGGACTCTTGTCAGTTTTCTTGGTGCTTCAACTCGGGCACCAAGTTGGTCTCAATATCCCATGGAGTGGTGTCATTGGTCCTTACACCCTTGGCCTCTCGGCGGTGGTTACCATTCTTGGGGCCACGATCGCGGCCCTCTGGCCAATGTTGCGTGCAGGTCGGGTCCCGCCACTGGAGGCCCTACAACCGAGGCACGCCAATCTGCTCCATTCAACGAACCCTTTGAAACTCCTCCCCCTCGCCGCATTGGGGACCGTTTTCATCATGATACACCCTATGGTCGTTTTTCTTTTGCCATTAAAGGACTCCTTCCGAGTCTGGATTGCCATAACCGTAGGGGCACCGATGGCGGCGATTGGGTTTCTCTGTTGGACACCCGCCCTAGTCGTCGCCGTGGAGTGGATATGCTCGCCCGTTTTAGCATTTGTCATGTGTGTTCCTCGGCAACTGTGCAAGATGGAACTCGCACGAAACTTGCCACGAAGTGTGGCCACGTGCATGGCGCTCTCCGTGGGATTGGGAGTGTTCTCGGCCATGATGGTTTGGGGCTACTCAATGTTAGAACCTTTCAAACCCACGGATTGGGCACCAGATATGCTCGCGGCGTTTCAGTCCGGGAGTGTGCCAAAACAGGAACTACAAACAATCGCTTCCATTCCTGGGGTGAAGCGGTATCTTCCTGCCGCGGTTGAACAACCTAAGCTTGCAGAAGACCTTACCCACGCATCGGAGGGCGCATCTGTTACTCGTCAGGACAATGTCATCATTATGGGTGTCGATCCAGATTTGGCTTTTGGCGAGGACGATCCGCTCTTTCATCTCGACTTTGTTAAGGGTTCACGAAGGGAAATCATCCGGCGCCTTAAGTCAGAGCGGGCTTGCATTGTGCCTGATCATTTTGTGACAGCCACGGGATTGGACATAGGGGACACTTTTCGGGTAGTATCACCTAACGATCCCCAGAAGACACTAGAGTACAAAATTGTCGGCGTTGTTTCTCTGCCTGGATGGCACTGGATGACCAAGTTTTCCGGGCTTCGAAGACGATATGCGCGTTCTGCGGCTCTCATCTTTGCCGAAGAGAGTGTTGTCCGCTTTGATTTCGACCTAAAGAATGTTAACTTCATTTGGATTGATCTAGCAAAAAATGCCGACCTCGAAGTGGTTTGTCGTAAGCTCCAGGATGTGGCCGATCGTCATTTGGGGGAGGTCCAACCGGTTAACATTCAAGGGACATGGTCTTTTGGTGCTCGCATGTTTGGCCGTTCTTTACGGGTTACACTGCGGGATGAGATCTACCAGCGCGTGACGCAACGGGCCGATACGATGATTTGGGCCATGGCTCGACTTCCGTTCGTGACCTTGCTCATTACCCTCCCTGGGCTTATGAGTGTGATCAATGCCTCGGTGCGAATCCGACAGTGGGAATTTGGTATCATGAGGGCCATTGGTTTCACTTCGAGTCTCATCGCCCGGCAGATAGTTGTGGAAGGTCTCCTGCTCGCCACTGTGGCGGCCTTCGTCAGCGTTCTTTTCGGAATCGTATCAGGGTGGTGTGGAATCGGTTTATCGCAGTACACCAGTTTCTTCGGCGGTATGCAGACGCCCCTCGTCATTCCCTGGCGCCAGATAGCTATCGGGGTCGTGGGGACCTTCTTGATCTGCGGTATTGCGGCCGTTCCCGGGGCGATCGTCGTCCTCCGGCGAGAGCCTCTCAAACTCTTTCTAGCTGGACGTGGTAGTGAGTAAGAAGCGGCGCCTCGTGAATCGTTTGCCAAGCCTTTCACCGGAGTTCGATTGACATCTTGTTGGTTGCAGACGTCGTTGGAACACTGCGCCTGTTGAATGTGGTGTAAGTCCAGATTTGTTACCTGCTGGAGGTCATCCAGACAACCGCGGCACGGCTTTCTTATCCTCCCCCAAGCATTTGGCCGTTTCTCGGAACGATCCCGTCGCTGGCAATTGGCAGTGCCAATTCGATGTCGGTGAAAACGCCACTCTGGGCAATCTGCTATTCCACCTATCACGTTTTGGCACACAAGATCCCCGCCTCTTGGACCGCCAAGGGATGTCCCCCACACTATGCAAAATGAAACGCCGTGAAATCACCATGGAAATGATGCTGATAGGTGCGCGCACTCTCCCCCCAGAAGATTCTGCGGGGCTGATTGTCCGATGGAGTGTGAACAGAAGACGATGGTCTTGTCTATGACGAGACTACCCGGAGGAGTCCGAATGTTCTTACGCTCTTGATGAGACAAAACACGACGTTACATTGCTTCATGAGTTGGGAGTTCTCGATATTCTCGGATCATCGGTGTTAGCAAGTCATTGTTGCCAACCTGTTTTAGTGAGGGCGAATATGCAGAATCGTTGTTTTTGGGCACACAGTGCTAATGACGGTGGCAAGGGTGTCCCTGAGCGATTGCGAGACCATCTCGAACGTGTTGCACTCCGTGCGAAAGAGTTTGCTAGCTCTTTTGAGGCGGGTGAACAAGCCCAACTTGCTGGCATATTGCACGACTTGGGCAAATATGGAGACAGGTTTCAACAATATCTGGAAGGTAAGGTTCACCGTGCTGGTGACCACTGGTCGGCAGGAAGCCTCCTCGCCCTTAAGCTGGCCAATAAGTACGGTGAGTGCCCAGCCCTAGCGGTCCTAGCTCATCACAGCGGGCTGAATGAATTGCCAGGGAGCTACAAGCAGTTCTGGAATGATCTTTGTAATTGCATACGGCGGAGTGATGAGGTAACGGAATCTCACCTTGACAAATTGTGGCAACGGCTTTGTGCTGAAGGAGTCCCAGTACCCACCGTCAGCAGTGGCCTCGTTCTACAGAGGCAGCATCTCGTAGCGGACATGCTCGACGTGCGAATGCTGCTTTCGGCTCTGGTGGATGCTGACTATCTTGAAACTGCAGCCCATTTCGACGGTGATTCAGAAACGCCCTATCGGGTTCCACCTGCCGGTCCGGTACTCGAGACTGATAAGGCGATTGAGGCTCTGGAGATTTATCTCGAAGAATTACGGGTATCGCGGAAGGAAGACCCCCTGAATCCGCTTCGTGACCGGTTACAAGGGCAGTGCCGCCGAACCGCCCAGCAACCGCAGGGACTCTACACGCTTTCGGCGCCCACAGGGCTAGGCAAAACCATCGCCATGCTCATCTTTGCCCTCCATCACGCGAGGAAGCACAACCTCCGCCGTATTATTCTCGTGATGCCATATATCAACATCATTGACCAGACAGCCCAAATTTATCGTAAGATCTTCTCTGTGGAGAACGGATTTCCAGAGAACTTCGTTCTTGAGCACCATAGTCTGAAAGATGATTCTTCAGATGAGAGTAATGAACAAGACTCGACTCAACGATTGCTCGCGGAAAACTGGGATGCCCCGATTATCTTAACGACAAACGTCCAGTTTTTTGAGTCGCTCTTCGCCAACCGACCGTCACGCTGCCGTAAGCTTCATCGAATTGCTAGGAGTGTTGTCCTTTTCGACGAGGTTCAAACATTGCCCGTTTCTCTCGCTGTCGTGACACTCGCCGTCTTATCTCGGTTAGCTGATCAGACGGGACCGTATCATTGCACGTGTGTATTTGCAACGGCAACGCAACCGGCCTTCACTGTGCTTCATGAGCGTGTGAAGGAATATGCACCTGCCGGCTGGCAACCTGTGGAGATAGTGTCAAATCCCCAAGAACTCTTTCAGGCGACCGCGAGCCGTGTCGTTACCACATGGCGACACGAACACGTTGTTACCATGAAAGAGCTTGCGGAGGAGCTTGCCGGTCACTCGCAGGTCTTGTGTATCGTAAATCTCAAACGTCACGCGGTAGAGCTGTTTCGGCACCTCAGTCAGTACCTGCCCGAAAATGAGCGTTCCTCAGTGCTCCATCTCTCGACAGCACTCTGCCCACAACATCGCAGGAATGTCTTGAATGAAGTGAACCGCCGTCTTACCGACGAAGCACCTCTTCGACTGATTGCCACACAGTGCGTCGAAGCTGGTGTCGATTTGGATTTCCCCGTTGTCTATCGCGCGGTAGCTCCCCTTGAAGCCATTGCCCAAGCATCAGGGCGATGCAATCGTCATGGACGGCGCCATGTGGGTAATCTTATCGTTTTTCGACCTGCCGACGATAGAGACCCTTATCCACCAGGATACGGGCACGCGGCTGAGGCGACCTGCTACTATCTTAGGCAACTTGCCAGGGATCGCCCGGAGAAACTGCCATCCCTCCTCGCAGATCCCGATGGCATTCGGGAGTACTTTGAGGTATTTTATTCGATGCAGGGGCTTGCTGACCGAAGTGGGATTTTGTACGAAGAAAGGGAGCTAGAAAGGGCAATCCGGGCAGGAAATTTCGAAATGGTGGCAACGTACTACAGACTTATCTCTCAGCAAACCATTCATATACTCGTTCCTTACGAGGAGGAGCGTTTCAAAAAACTCCTGGAGGAGATTGAACAGGGAAGGGGGAAGCCAGGTTTTATTCGCCGCTGGTGCCGGCAAGCCGCATCGTTCACGGTGGATATCTTTCCGCCCAAAAAGGACTCCCCCAGTTGGTATCATCTCAATCCTATAGAGTTTTTTCATTCCAGACAGCCGACGCAGGGAGGAACAGACTGGTACTATCTGCTTCCCGGCGTCACTGACGTCTCCCAAACGCTTCACGGCTTAGCCTACCATCCCCAGTTAGGTTTGGTGCTTCCTGAGGGTGAAATCTGTGTTGTTTAGCGGTCATTGAAAAAGGAGATTCTCGTATGACACATGTTCAACAGCACACTTTAGAGGTGTGGGGCGATTTCGCCTGTTTTACGCGTCCCGAAATGAAAGTCGAGCGCTACTCCTATCCTTGTCCCACGCCAAGTGCCGTTCGCGGGATTTTTGATGCTATCTACTTCAAGCCACAGTTCTACTGGCAACCTGACCGCGTTGAATTGCTGACGTATCCCAGCTACCTTCCACTTCGCAGGAATGAAGTCAAAGAGAAGATCAATGTTGCTTCTGTGAAAAAATGGATGTCTGGCTCCGAGCCACCCGAGCCTATCCTCGCGGACGCTGACAGGTCTATTACGGGAACAGACCAAAAGGGTAGAACTCAACGGCAGACTCTGGCACTCCGCAAACCGCGATACCGTATCACAGCCCACATTGTTCCGCGGCCCGGTTACGAAAAGGAACAGGCAGCCTGCGACGCGCAATTTGTGCGTCGGGCATCCCAGGGTAAGTGTTTTCACCAGCCCGCCCTGGGATGCCGCGAGTTTGTTGCATTTTTCCGCTACGTTTCGCAACTTGACCAAGAACCTCCGGCAGTGGACTATAACCAAGACCTGGGTTGGATGCTCTACGACGTTTTTGACATTCGAACGGCCAACGGGCAGGATGGATCACCCTGCATTTCTCTTTTCCGTGCCCAGATCGTTCATGGTGTACTTGACATTCCGCCTTATGAAAGTGAATTGGTCCGAAAACCTAAGTAGGTTCCGCTTTAGGAGGCATCGAGTATGTTGCACCATCTCTACAACTATGCCGTGCGGGAAGGGATCATACTGCCCCCGGGGTTTCAGAGCAGAGCCATCAAATGGCTTCTCGTCTTTTCTCCAGACGGGACATTCATTGAAGCTGTGGACCTGAGCGGGGGCCAGAAAAAAAGCAAGGGACGAGAATTCCCCCGGGTTCCCCAGGCACCTGCTAACTGGCTTCAAGGAGGCGGGCGTTCAAACTTCCTGGTGGAAAGCTTGGCCACCGCTGTCAATTGGCCCGATGATGAAGAAAACCGCCACAAAATCCAACAAAAGCACGATTTTTTCGTCGCACTGCTTCTCCAGGTTGCCCAGGCAACACCCTCCCACTGGGCCTTGCCCGAGGTTCTCCCTCTGGCTCAGTCGCTTCAGAACAATGAGGTTTTGACAACGATTCAAGGACACCTCGTCGAAAAGAAGGCAAAACCGACGGACATTGCCACCCTAGCGATCACCACGACAAAGGCAGTTCCGCGAATCTTCGTAGAAGAAACTTCCTGGCACAATTGGTGGCAGGATTTCCTCATCAAAATCAAGCAGCCAGAAATGCCGACTGGAAGCGGTCCGCGACGGCGCAAGCAGGAAATTGAGCAGATGTGTGACTTTCTCACGGGCGAACTTGTTCAACCGGCACGCACCCACCCTAAGGTCAAAGGGCTCGCCGACATCGGGGGGCTGGCAACAGGTGATGTCCTGATAGGTTTCGACAAGGATGCCTTCAGCTCCTTCGGGCTTCAGCAAAGTACTAACGCTGCAATGAGTGAAGAAAGTGCAACAATCTATGTCACTGCTTTGAATCATATCGTTGCTCGCCGTTGTTATCGTGTGGCTAAGCCCAAGCAGGGTTCTGGGGTCAAAATTGGGTATTGGTATAGCGGTGCAGTCCCAGAAGAACTTGATCCTGCCCTGGACATCCTGGGCGAACTGGCGGAAACGACAGTTCCAAACCAACACGAAAGTCATTCTTCCCTCGAAGTTGATCAAGCAGAGATGCGAGCCCGCAGAGCACTCCGAGCATTACGCGACGGCGAGAGGCCCGACCTTGGCAATTTTCACTACTACGCCATGACTCTCTCTGCCAGTAGTGGACGAGTGATCGTTCGCGATTGGATGGAGGGAAACTTCCGCGAGCTAGTGGAGAACGTCAACGCTTGGTTTGACGATCTCATGATTGTTTCTCGAGACGGAAAAAAGCTTGTGCAAACATTCAAGTTTGCCGATCTTCTCGGGGCTACCGTGCGGGAGCTTTCCGAGGTAACTGCCCCCTTGGCCGCCGCGATGTGGCGAGCAGCGTTGAAACGGATGCCTATTCCTTTTGAGGTGGTGGCACGAACTTTACGTCGAATTGAGATCGACATCATCGAGGACGAGACTCCCAGACATAGTCGGTTTGCTTTGTTGAAGGCCTTTACCATCAGATGTGAAAGGGTACCAGCCATGACAGCAGAACTGAATGAACACGAAACGCACCCAGCTTACCTATGTGGGCGAATCATGGCCCTACTTGGGGCCATTCAGCGGGAAGCCTTAGGAGACGTAGGTGCCGGCGTGATTCAGCGGTATTACGCAGCAGCCAGTGCAACTCCAGCGCTGGTCCTGGGACGGCTGATTCGCACCGCCCAAATCGCGCACTTACCGAAGATTCAGGAAGAAGGGCTTCGCTATTGGTTTGAAAACCAACTCGCGGAGCTTTGGACAAAGATGAGAAGTGTCCCACCGTGTGTGCTCACTCTGGAGGAACAGACACTCTTTGCGATGGGTTACTACCACCAGATGGCAGCCCGATTCAAGAAAACCAGTCAAGGAGGTAACGAAAGCGAATTGGCACAGACGAAGTGACTTCTTGCAGCCACGTTAGCCAATGGTGTGAATATGATAGCCTGACAATAAGGTAGATGCTTTGTGGAGTGTTTTTAAAGAACCTTGCAGAAATGAAAGGAGCTTGACTATGTCGCAACCGATTACGAGCCGTTATGAATTTCTCTATCTGTTTGATTGCGAAAACGGAAACCCTAACGGTGATCCCGATGCGGGTAATGCCCCGCGGATTGATCCGGAGGACCTTCACGGTTTGGTTTCTGACGTTGCGATCAAACGTCGTATCCGCAACTACGTGCAAATCGCCAAAGGCAACCAAATGCCCTATGCTATCTTCGTCGAGCAAGCTTGCAATCTCAACAAGCATATTGCTCGGGCTCACGAGGAAACCAATGGCAAACTTCCTGATACGAAAGGAGCAAAAAAAGAAGAAGTTGAAAAAGCACGCGAGTGGATGTGCAAAAATTTTTACGACGTCCGGACATTCGGCGCTGTAATGTCCACGGGGCCAAACGCTGGTCAGGTTCGGGGACCTGTCCAGGTGACGTTCGCCCGGTCTCTTGACCCTGTGTTGCCCTTGGACATTTCGATCACACGCATGGCTGTGGCAGACGACGTGAGTGGTGCCAAGTCCTGGCGCGATTACGAAAAATGGGAACAAGAGCAAAAAGAAGATACGTTAAGGACCATGGGGCGTAAGGCTCTTATTCCCTATGGATTGTATCTGGGAAAGGGATTTATCAGTGCCCATCTCGCAGAGCAGACCGGATTTAGTACGGACGACTTGCGTTTGCTATTTGAGGCGATTCTCGGCATGTTCGAGCACGACCGTTCGGCAAGCAAGGGCCATATGACGGTTCGCCCTCCTGTCTTTGTCCTCAAACATGTGGGCACAGACACTGACCCTCAGCAGCGGAAACGGCAAGCCATGTTGGGATGTGCTCCAGCTCACGTCCTTTTCGAGGAAATCATCGAAGTGAAACGCAAGGACGGTGTTACCGTTCCTCGTTCCTTCGAGCACTATCAAGTTGTCGTTCATAACGATCGAGTTCCCAAAGGAACAGAGCTTCTTCGCCTCCCGGAGGATATGGATAAGCTGACCTGAAGTCATCGCAAACCGGTGCATAACGTGACCGTTTACTATCGCGGCTACCGAGCGGAAGACCTTTTCCGCCCGGTAGCCGATTCGTGGTTCTTTATATTTGCTCACACCAGATTTGGAGCCTTAATCATGTTCACCGATGACGAGTTGGTTCCAATTTCCGCTTTGGCCCAATATGTGTATTGTCCACGTCGGGCAGCTCTCTTGTTCCTGGAACGCCAATGGGCTGACAATGTGTTCACAGTCGAAGGGCGACACGTGCACCAGCGGGCCCACCGGACCAATCTGCGAGAGCGACTTCCCGATGGCTATGCGATCCATAACCTTCTCCTTAAGTCAGAACGATTGGGCCTTGTCGGAACTGCCGACGTCGTCGAATTTCATGAAAAAGATCCCGCAGGGCCGCGCGTAACCGTTGTTGAATACAAACGGGGAAAACACAAACGTTCCAAACAAACGGAGTACGAAGTCCAACTCTGCGCACAGGTCATATGCCTGGAAGAAGTGCTTAACATACAAATCTCCCGCGGTACCCTTTTCTTCGCTAAGTCCAAACACCGTTACGACGTCGAATGCCATAGGACGCTGCGGACAATTGTGGAAGACACAACACAAAAGGTTCGCCAGCTTTTTCAAGGGACCTGCACACCTGCACCCCAATACGGGCGAAAGTGCCGTGGTTGCTCCGTAATAGATATTTGCTTCCCCAAAGTTGTTAGCCGAAAAAACGTCCAATACTATATCAAGCACATAGTCCAAGAGTAGGTACGTGATAAGGGACTTTGGACGTAAGGATCGCAAACGTGAAACACCATCTCAACACACTTTTTGTAACCACACAGGGCACGTATCTTAGGAAAAGTGGAGAAGCCGTGGCCGTCTGTATCGAAAAACAGATACGACTCCGCATCCCACTCATCAACTTGGGTGGAATCGTGTGTTTCGGTCGCGTGAGCTGCTCGCCGGCCCTTCTTGCCGCTTGTGCTCGTGCCGGGATTTCCGTCTCCTTCTTCACAGAATTCGGGCGTTTCCTCGCGGTCTGCCAAGGCTTTACCTCCGGTAACGTGCTACTACGAAGGACACAGTATCGCTGGGCAGATGATCCCGAAAAAACGGCCATCCTAGCACGAATGTTCGTCATGGGCAAAATCGCCAACACCCGTTCCGTTCTTCGCCGGGCAGCACGCGAACATGAAGACCCCGCAGCCATTCGCGATATCAGTCAGATTGCTGATCAACTGACTCAGATACTTTCAATGCTTGAACATGCAGGTGGCGTTGAATTGGTTAGAGGCTTGGAAGGGCAGGCAAGTGCGGCCTATTTTTCTGTCTTTAATCATTTGATCCTGACACAAAAGGATCATTTGAAGTTCACCTGCCGATCACGTCGTCCACCACGGGACCCGGTCAACGCGTTACTTTCCTTCCTATACTCCCTGTTGATGGCAGACGTCCGTGGGGCCTGCGAAGCTTCTGGTTTGGACGCTGGTGTGGGATTCCTCCATCGCGACAGACCTGGACGTCCTGGTCTCGCCCTCGACCTGATGGAGGAGTTCCGAGCAATCCTTGCGGACCGCGTGGCATTAACGCTGATTAACCGTCAGCAAATCAAACCCAAAGACTTCGTCAATCAGCCCGGAGGGACAGTCGTCCTTACAGACGCTGGACGCAGACGCGTCCTTGAAGAATACCAGGCGCGCAAAAACGAGACAATCACGCATCCTTTTCTCAACGAGAAAATGACACTCGGTCTGGTGCCCCATATCCAGGCGAGATTGCTCGCCAGGGTTTTACGAGGCGATCTTGATACATATCCCCCATTTGTCCTCAAATGAAAGGAGAATACCGTGTTGGTCGTCGTAACGTATGATGTGTCAACGAAAGACAAGGCGGGCCAGAGGCGACTCACCCGCGTGGCAAAAAAGTGCCTCGACTATGGACAACGTGTTCAAAACTCGGTGTTCGAGTGCATCGTGACCCCAGAACAATGGGTTACCTTACGGAAAGAATTGCTTGATCTAATCGACCCTGAGGAAGACAGTCTTCGCTTTTACTTTCTCGGCAGCCGAAACCGTCACCGGGTGGAACACGTCGGAGCCAAGCCGAGCCTAGATCTCGAGGAGGGATTTCTTATCGGGTAACGATGTGGGGGCCGCGTACCCCGAGTGCTTGCAAAAGTGCTGGAGGTTGGCGGACGTAGTAACATGCGATGTAATCATCACTTGCGGAAATCTAGGCGCGAAATAAGACATGTGGCAGACACAGAAGGAGCAGGTTCGCGGAAATGACTGCGTAAGTGACGACCATTGTGCGGGTTGCAAGGGGGTGGATCGCCCTCCACGCGAGGGCGCGGATTGAAACTTGAGGCGGGGAAAGGCGATGAGCGTGAATTTGATCGCCCTCCACGCGAGGGCGCGGA
>JAKPII010000133.1 GCA_029549885.1 Planctomycetota bacterium | reverse complement strand
GCACCGCCCCCGTGCTATTTCCGTGCTAGGTTGCAAAGATTGTCCGGCAGTCCCTGAACAAAATCGCGGATGGCATCGCGAACCTGACGATAGACTTGGAGGATCGCTTCCTCATCTTCCAGATGCCGAGTCAAACGGGGTGGATCAGGAAAGCCCACATGAACCACCTGAGCCTTGCCAGGAAAGACGGGGCAGGCCTCGCGGGCGTCATCGCACACAGTAATCACGTAATCGAAGGGGATAGACATGACCTCGGCAAGGGGCTTACTAGTGTGGCCGGAGATGTCAACCCCGGCTTCCGCCATCACGGCCACTGCCCGTGGGTTAAGCCCTTGGGGCTGGATACCTGCCGAATGCGCCTCGATTTGATCACCTTTAAGGTGGCGTGCCCAGCCTTCGGCCATCTGGCTTCGGCACGAGTTTCCGGTGCATAAAAAGAGGATCTTTAGCCTATCGGCCATGGCTAGTGCTTTTCCTGCTTACAGTGACCGATCTTCCCAACGGGCCTTTCTTTTCACTCATCGATGGCGATCGTTCATCAAGACAATTTTATGACTGAGGGAAGAGTTTGAACGGCTCAGGGGTGAATCCCACGATGATGAAGGCGAGCATAAGCCAGCCCAAGATGATCCGGAGCGCCCCGAGTGGTGCACGATCGTTTGCGGTCGGGGGATGTTCCGGGCCGAGCAGTCCCAACAAGAATATCATGATCAACCAACCCCAATAACCAGCGATAACCACTGCTACGATCGCCCCGAGCAATAAAAACATTCCCACGGTGTTGGCCTTTCGACCAAGTAGGGCGTAAAGGATATGGCCACCATCCAACTGACCAATGGGAATAAGGTTGAGCGCCGTAATAAGCAAGCCGACCCAACCGGCAAAGGCCATCGGCCCAAGCATGACGGTATAACCCTCGGGCAGTGGTCCGTGAATAAGACGAGTTAACCAAGTGAAAAGGAGCGGCTCGCCCAACTCCATGACACCGGGAATCCTGGCAGCCGAGACGACCTGGGACTGTTGGAGACCGACGACGGTGAAGACAATTGTGGGAACCAGGCCAGCTAATGGACCGGTGGCGCCAATGTCAAAAAGGGCTCGGCGGTCGAGACGGCGTGTATCCATGGCGATCACGGCCCCGAACGTTCCCACGGGAGAAAATGGCATCGGGAGGAAAAAGGGTAATGTGGCCGGCGCACGGTAGCGGAGCGCTTGCAAAAAATGACCCATTTCGTGGGATAAGAGGATGGCCATAACGCAAACCGAGTATTTCAGGCCGTCCCACGGGTTTCCTAACCCGCCGGCTGCCACGAACGTGCTAATGATCGTCAGGATCAACAAAACAAGCGGGACAACAAAGCGTGCTCTTGAACGAGGCGGTGGCCCGGCAAGCTCGGCCATCACCACTTCCGGTGGGGCGGTGCTGGGCCGCATCGGCTGATCCCGTTCGGAATCGAATTCATAGCCGACATGCTCTGCCTGGAACGATCCGCCGTCGTAGGGCCATTGAGGTGGTCGTTGGACGGGGTCACGCCCCATCGGATAAAAATCGCTCATACCTATGCCCACCAATCAAGTGTAAGGAATTGAGTTTACAAGACTGTGCAAGTCTCACACACAGGAGCCCATCCCAAAAAGTCCCCCTCTCCCGGAGGGAGAGGGTTGGAGTGAGGGCAAGCGAACGTCGGAATCGATTGAAAAAAACAGCAGCGATTCGAGCCACGCTCACCCCCGACCCCTCTCCCGCCGAATGGGCAAGGGAAGATTACGGGATAGGCTTTAGCTGCCCATCTTATCCTAAGTGTACAGGATTTCTAGGTTTTGAGTATGGCTTCTACGAAGACAGTTACCGCAAGAAAGCCCTGTGGTCGTCTAAAGACGTTTCAAACGCATGTTTGAGAGCGCCTGGAATTATCCGACTGTGGCGACGGACACTTCCCGTTCTGCGACTTTGAGATTGAGCGGTATGATCGGTCGGGCGAACTCGCCGTTGTGGATGAAGGTTCGGTTACCCCCCGCCCGTTTGGCCTCTAGCAGGGCTTCGTCCAATCGCTCGCAAAAGGAGGTAAGGACATCATCTGTTCGAGATTCTGTCACTCCGCAGCTTACGGTGAGGGAGAATGTCTGGCCAGCGTAGCGGAACTTGGTGACCTCCACCGATTGACGCACTTCCTCAATGGTATGGATGAAGCGTTTCGACTGGCAATCGGTTCGGACAACGAGGAACTGATCGCCGCGGTATCGTGCCAAAAAGGCCCCCTGGGGGACAACCTCGGCAAGAAGCTGGGCGACGGCTTTTAGGAGCTCGTCACCGAGTGAGTACCCATGTTCCTGGTTGATTTGCCGAAATTGATCGAGGTCGAGAATCGCAGCCCACAGTGGCTTGCGTTTGTGGGGCTCACCTCCCCAGTGTTTTTCGAAGAAGACTTCAACCCCTGTCCGATTGAACAATCCGGTCAGGGCATCGCGTTGAATCTTTTCATCGACCTCCTTATGCGGCTGAAAGTTGATAAGCCCCTGGGCGAAGGCCGCTTCCAGTTCGTCGCGCGTCCGCTGGAGCCGCGCGATCAACCGCCCGAATTCGGCAAGGGCTTGCTGGAGCGTGGCTTGGAGGTGACCACGATAATCGAGCATGGTCAGCCGTTGTACGGTTTGCTCGGCGGCGAGGGCATGCTCCTCTAGACAGGCTAAAGTTTCCTCGGGGATTGGCCCTCCGTGTTCGGTTGAGACTAGCTTGGGCACGATCTGGCCATACTCATCAAAAAATGATGCCGTGATGGGAGGCACCCGGGCCAGGATTGTGTTAAGCTCCTCGCCTTTGGTTGGGGGTTGCGAACGCATCCACTCGAAGATATCGATCAACTCGTGGACCTTCTTGGAGCATAACTCAAGAAGGCGACTCAGGCCTGGGATTTCGCCCTCTTCCGAGGAGGGGGCCTCGACGGCGGCTTCCGCGTCTGTCTCGCTCGGAACGTCGTCTTCCTGCGGGCCGGACTGCGGTGGGCTTTCCTCGGATGCCGGCTCGACAGGGCCCTGATCTTCGGATTCGGGCATCCTAGTTTTGTCGCTGGCTATCTCGGCAGAATTGACGTTTACCGGGGACTCGGAGGAATCGGATTCTTGAGTACTACCCAAACGATCAACCACAAAAGCCTCCGTGGTGCTATTCGCCGCCGCAGACTCCGCATAGGTGGCAGAATCCGACGCTGTTATGTCAGGTGAAATAGAGTCGTTAGGTGGGGCGTCCCGGTCCGCGGCTTCATCGTCGGAATTGGTGGATTGCTGGGACACCGTAGTGCTCGGCGGTGAGGGTATGATGCCTGAGAATAGCTCCAGATTGTTGGAAAGGTCATCACTCTGGTGCCCGGCGATCCCTCGCTTCATCCATACAGCGACCGCGATCCCCAGGATCAGATTGATTGTGGCGACGGTGATAAAGACCACCCACACCAACATGAGGCGCTGCCATTTTCAATATTCAATAATCCTCGGGAATCTCCATTACCAACAAGTCGGAAAAGCCCTTTCTATGGGCCACAAGTCGGAAAAGCCCCCGACAAGGGCTATATGTCGGCAGAAACGTTAATCAAGCATGTTGAGAATTCTCCCTGAGGCGTGAATCCGTTTCGGGGTGTTTTGGGCTAGGTCGCCTCTTGATAATGAGGACGGCCGGCACCTTGTTTGGTGTAACAGCGTTCTGCTCGATCGCCCGTTGCACGTGCTGTACCAGGATCTTGGCCGGTAGGTGAAGATTCGATGTCAGCAAGGGGAGGATTTGGGTCTCCCACAATGGACGCTGGTCCACCCCAACAGCGGATCGGACTCCTGCGGTCGTTGCCACGAGGATGGCGTTCTCGGGGAATTTCCAACGCACAGGTAGATAGGTTGATTCGGGATCAACGCCCAAATTGGCGCCCCCGGGTGGCAGGACGCGATGTTGTTTTTCGGTGATTAACATGGCGTAGGCGGTCCCTGCTGCGGCTAGCCATAACGTACCTGTCTTCGGATCAACGATGCCGCAGACCATGATGGCCGACTGATCACCGGCGGAACTGGTCCAGAGCGTCAAATTGAGTTGTTCCAGGAGTTTCTTGGTTTCCCGCTGATATTGGGCGTGTGCCCGCCAAGCGGCCTTTACCGCTGCCATGGTCAGGGCCGTGGAGACCGAATCTTCTGCAGCCTCGCCAAGGGCAAAATGGATGCGGCCGTCTTTGGGACAACACCAGTCGAAAAAGGCGCCGCCCATTCGCTCGGTATCCATCCACCCGGCCAGCTCCCAGCCGTCCACGAGGGGTGATACACTGGGAAGCTGGCTGCGAATAAGCCGCTGCGCACGTTCGACTTGTCTTTGGAGTTGTGCCGTTTGCAAGGCGGCTTGGAGGGCGGCCTCGCGTTCCAGTTCGGCAGCGACCCGACCTGCTGCGACTTCCAGGAGGTCGATGTCGCGGTCCGAGAACGTCCGCTGCTGATTGCTGAACACCCAAAGTGTGCCAAGGATCGTTGTGGGCGTGGAAATGGGCAAACAGACGGAAGTCGCGAACTCTTCCGGGGGGTTCCAGTGATCAACTGGTTGCGAGCGGTCAACAATGACCGCGTGACCGAGCATGGCCTCCAGGTCTGCCATAGCCGACTTTAAGTTCCGCGGAGGTGCCAGCAGCTTGGTCTTCGGCAAACCCCAGATGGCCCGCAGCTTGAGATGACTGGTCGTTTCATCCAGGATGTAGATGGCCGCGGCCTGAGCATCGACTGCGCGCGTGGCCGAGTGGAGGATTTCGTCCAACCGTTGTGCGAGGTGCTGTTCTTCCTCTTTATGGGGGATGACTGGAATCCCGGCTGCCAGTTCCGCCTCTCGTTGCCAAAGGGCGATTCGGGTTGCCAGCAATTCGCCAAGCACCTCGGCCATACCGCGGGCCATGCGGTAAATGGGGTGATCCGGGTTGAGTCCCTTGGGGGCCCTTGTCGTAGGATCGATCCGCAGATGACCCAAGGGCGACCGTACCCCAACCGGGCCAGAAGCGTCAACAGTTGGGGGCATCACGGGGATGTCGTCCGGGCTGCTCGGTTGAGCCCCCGGTAAAAAGCGGAGGAGGCAGCCGGTCGTCTGGAGAAATGACCGGCAGAGCGCCCGCCAACCCGGGAGTGTGGCGAGGTCACAATCAGGTGGGATCGGGACCTCTTCTCGGTAAACTCGTAAAGGCCTCGGCGTGATCGGCTCCACGTTTCGTCTCGCTTTCAAACGCTCAACCAGCTCTTGCCATCCTTGGCGAGTTTCCATGGCTTGTCCTCTCGTTGAAACCGTTCCGCGAAGGATACTCAGACGAATTTTAGAATTTTTTCTTGTCTTCGCAGGCAACGCATCTCTCGCAGAGCGCGCATATGACTTCACATGCCGGAAAGCCGCCATACCGCGGCATCTATATGACTTCTCGCATGCTCTGCAAACATTGAAGATTGTGTAGATTGTCCTCTTTGACATCGACATTGAGATGTGCGGACTTAAAAACTGGGATTGATGTGCAGCTTATGATGACTAGGAAAAATGCGGCGGCTCGTTGTCTTGTAGGTGATGAGGGTACCACACCGATCTACTAACCTGCGTAGCTAGACGAAGATAAGGCAAATGGAGGGGCGGGATAGACAACAGAGGTTGGTCTGAGGCTTTCTCATCCACCGGGCGGGCATGCTGCTGCGAGGCTGGAACGCCGAATGTTTCCCAATTTGCCGGATATGACGTCTGGGAAGAATTTGTCGATTATTTCTGTTTTTCCGGCCTCCTTTAGCCGATGACCCATTTGCAGCGTCTCTACACTTTCTCAACCTTGGGTCCCTCTCTGGAGTCTTTGCACCGAGAAACGGAGGGAAACGCGTGAACCGCCAAGTTCGTTTCGAAATCGTCGTCTGGGTGTCCATTGCGGTTTTGTCCGTGTGTGTGAGCGGTCATTTGCAAGCCGGGCAGCCTAGCCCCAACGCGGGGGCGAATTGGGGCTTGGAAGCATCTTCGCTCGACACGTCGGACCAATGGCCGGCGGGGACCTGGGATCGGGCTGCCTCCCACGGTGACCCGGTGCCGGTCCAGGGTACGGCGCCTTGTTGCGAGATTTGTGGTGCCGGATACGATTGCCCAAGACTTTGGACCTGGTACAACGGCGCCAAGATCCTAAATCGGGGACGTGCCCGATCGGCGTTGCTCACGGTTAACCCGGCAGGAGAGGGTCTCCTTAACGTGGATAACGCCAATTTTGATGTGGCCGGCGGGTACGAGACCCGCGTCCAGTATTTCCTAAAAAACGACCCAGAGAACCGCGATCAGTTCATCGAGTTCGTCTATTGGGGACTGAACGAATGGAAGGATCAGCAATCGGTTAACGGCCAGCGGCTCACCTATCAGTCGAGCCTCTTCGGCGGGACCAGCTTCGAGGCCGGTAGTTTGTTCACGTTTTATGACTTTGTGGACTTCAATTACGCTGATCTCCACCGGATTCGTTACGAGTCCGAAATCAACAACTTTGAGTTGAATTGGTGGTTCAAACCCCGGCCGCGGCCTGATCGGTTGGCCCTGTTACCCAATGGAAAATGGCAGCGTCAATGTCAGCCGGGCGTGTACTTCAATTATGCCTTTGGTTTCCGCGGCCTATCGCTGGATGAGGGATTCATCTTCGATAGTCGAGGTGTCGTTGACGCGCAGGGTGGCCCCGAAACCCTTTACGGCCGTCAGACGATCCGTTCTAAGAATGATACCTTTGGTCTGCAATTGGCCGGCGAGCTATTGTTCCGGCGTCATCGATTCGAATGGGGTGCCCGAGTCAAGGCGGCGCCCATGTTCAATTGGGCCGAGCAAACCACCGACATCGCCCTTGCCCACAACCCTGGCCATGTTGTTCGCTACGCCAAAGACGATGACGTGTGTTTTATGGGCGAGGTAAGCATTGTGGCAAATTATCGAATCTTTCCTCGGATGCGGGCATTTGCCAGTTGGGATATGATGTGGTTGGATGGTGTGGCTTTGGCGCCCGAGCAACTCGATTTCGGCCTGAAAAGCCCTGGCGTGATCAACGACAACGGGACGGTTTACTTCCAGGGTGTCTCGCTGGGGTTTGACGTGGTGTGGTAGTCAAAAGTCAGGAGACCGTGGTAAATTTGCTCGGGTGGGGTAGGTTGAGATCCCCATCACGCTATGTCGGCTTGCCTTTGGCAGCATGTGCGCACAAGGCCACAACGAGCCACCGGTTCCGGTCTTGTACGTAATGACCGCCAGCGCGGATGGTTGAGAACAGTCGGGACGGCCTCATGGAAACGCGCGGTCAAATTGGGCGGTTAAGGACCATGGGGCACGGTAATGTCCTCGTCCTTTTACTCTTAACCGCAGTCTTCAGGGCAGTCGTTCTGCTTTGGCCGGGGGCTTTCACCACCGATCCTGATTCTTATCAGCGGGTGGCAGAGAACCTTGCTAACCGCAGGGTTTTTGCCCTTAATGGAGAGCCCACCGCGTATCGGCCGCCTCTGTATCCTGTCGTCCTTTCGGGAATCATGTGTGCCGTGGGGCCGTACTGGCGAATAGGTCTCGGTATTATCCACTGGCTATTCGGGATTGGTACCGTCCTTTGTGTGATCTATCTTGTTCGCCGCCGATCTTGCCGGGTTTGCGCTCTGGCAGTGTTATTTGTGATAGCTGATCCCATTCTGTTGCACCATAGCCGTCTGATTATGACGGAAACACAGAGTGTCTTCCTGGTTGCGGTGACGTTA
>JAKPII010000128.1 GCA_029549885.1 Planctomycetota bacterium | reverse complement strand
TTTGGAAGACGGCTTTCATAGACGGTCCTCACCTTTTTCCACAAGAGTTGTGTTTAAATCGACGAGTAACTTTTGCCCCGCGATGTTTGTCTTTGCTTGATGTGCAGATTTCATGCCATTTTGAACGAGCTGGTACTGGGGAACTTTGATTTTTTCGAAGTGCGATTGCGTGGTTACGCTTGGTCATCCATCACCATATCCCATATAAAAAAGGCTCCGCGGAAGATGATTCCGCGGAGCCGCGCACTTCCGAGACCGATGTCTGGAAATGCTGTCAGACGATGTTACGTGGGCAGATCACAGGCTTGGATCTTCCACATCGTCGCCGCAGCCATCAATCGCTCCCTGGTCCTGATCAATGTCGCCAGTCTTTAGACGACCCTGATCCATTCCAGCAGAGTCGGTGTAAGACGAGTCGCTGGCGCCATCCACGATGCAGTCAGGAACTTGGACATCCCACGGATGGGCGATGTAGTAGGACTGATCGAGCGAGATCATCGCTTCGACCACGTCGCCCAGCTCGGTGATGACTGCATCGCGAACCGCGCTGAGACCACCGACAACACCGATCACCAGGACGGTGATGAGGAGGATCCATTCGAAGGTCAAAACACCTTCATCCTCCTGCCAAACACGAGACAATACACGTTTCACTCTGTCGCTCCTTATGCTAGAGACTCGAGGAACCGACACAAGACACTCCTTGGCCGACCCACCGCAGGCCGACCTGACAAGCATGCCCATTCCCATCGATGGGAAGACGTCTGGTGTTATCCCCTGACGCATGTTTTATGCCAAAACCAAAAAAGACAACCCAAAATAAGCGTTCTAGTCATATCTTATTGCTGATGAATAACTTGCGACGAGGCTGGCAATGAGAATTCGCGTCCGGCGAGCCCAGGGACCGTGTTAGTATTTTCAAACTGTCTAAGCCCCTATGTCCCCCCATGTTTCATAATGTTAACGTGTGGGCCAAAATAAATGCTTCGTGCACATCAGGGTTTACATCGTTCAAACCTACTGGGAGATTGCCATGCGGTTGGTGGTTCATGCGCTCGCATTTCTTTCCCTATTGGGATGCGCCCGCGATGTATTGGCGGAAGCGTCGGGGATCTTTCCGAAGGCCGTAACACGAAAGCAGTCCCTAACGCTGGGCTTTGGAGAAGGAACGCAAGGCTTTGAGCCCGTCAGCCAATGTCGAATTGCGGTGGAAAATGGGCGACTGGTGGTTGAGAGCACCGGGCATGACCCGTACATCGTTAAGGCGATGAATCTTCCGGGCGAGGCCTATGAGGTCTCCCTTCGTTTACGAACCACGGTGCGTAGCGGTGGGGCCATCTACTGGACTAGTCAAAAGTCACTAACTTGGGGAGAGGATAAATCCCGGCATTTTTTCCTCATTGCCGATGGAGAGTGGCACAGCTACACGGTTCGAATCGACACACCCGGTGGCCTCCGCGGATTGCGAATTGATCCGGGCACGGCACCGGGGATCTATGAGATCGAAAGCATTCAGTTGACAGAGTTACAAACATGTCCCATCAATATCGAATTCATCGAAAGGACAGACGAGGGTGTGCAGTTCCATATACAGAATGCAAGCAATGCTCCTGTCACTGTACGGATGGAGCAGCACTCGCTTGTTATCCCGGCCGGTCAGGCCATCGACATCATCCGTAAGTTTGACGGACAACGGCCAGTGGAATTGGTAACCCTGGATTTGCAGCTCCCCGATTTCACCACCGACCTGCGGCATTCAGTCGTGGTGTATTCCGATTCTGCCCCGGCCGAATGGATGGCCATCGCCACAGGTGGGGACACCGCCGTGCTTGTGGAGCTCGCGGCTAAAGACAATGTTTTGCGAATCCGTCGCGGGGAGACGGTACTAGCAGCCCTGGCACCCATTGTGGCCCCGGCTGATCCTAATGGTGCTGGCCTGATTGCAACAATTCCCCTGCTCCAGGCCACTCCTATTCCCAATGGTGTCCAAATTCAAGGGAAAGGGGTTCAAGGAACGATTGCTGTGGACAAGGACGAACTCATCCTAAATCTGGAGGCCACAGATGAAAACTCGGAGATCGAAGGCCCGGTGGTGCGAGCATTTGGTCTCTTGGAGCAAGGCGTCTTTGCCGGCCTGGAGTATCTCGGAAAGGGAGAAAAGAGTTCTTCCACGTTGGATATTGAAACAGAAGAGCACATCCGATATGCCCCTGATCGGCTAAATGTGACCATGCCCTTAATGGCTTTTGTTACCGATCGGGCGTCGGTGGGACTCACATGGAATGACATGGGATTGCAGCCCGTTTACGCCACCCCCAATGTCTTTGATGGAACCCAAGAGCATCGCATGTCGCTTCGAGGGCATCACATTGAGGCCCGTCTGCGCATCGCGCAAGGGATGGTTGAGGACATGATTCTTTGGGCAACCAAGCGGTGGGGATTACCGCCTTTGCCTGAACCACCACGGAGTGAATCGGAGCAATTTCAATTGTGTCTGTGGGCGTTGACCGATGGTCCCATTCGCAACGAGCAAGGTTGGGGACACTGCGTAGAACCGAACTGGGCTCGTCGCTTTCATGTCGATATGGTTTCTACGATATGGCGGCTATCGGGGACATTGCCTGATGTACCCCATCTTGTTCCCGGCGGTGGTCACCTCTCGGACGACAGTGCATGGTTCTTGACGGGCCGTGCCGCCGAGTGGCTCGCGCACATGCGGAACCAGGCCAGGGGGCTCATGGCGCAACAACAGCCTGATGGTTCCTTTCGGTATTCTGGAAAATACTTAAAAGGACATTATGAGGACACCGCGAGCGGCTACTGTGCACGTCCCGCCGCCGTGTTGCTGGAGTATGCCAAACTTACCGGAGACAAGCAGGCCCTTGAGGCCGGTCTCAAGACGCTGGACTATATGAAGCGTTTTCGTGTCCCTCGTGGGGCACAGACGTGGGAACTCTCTTTGCATACGCCCGACATTTTGGCTTCGGCGCACCTTGTTTCAGCCTACGTTCGGGGATATGAGCTGACGAAGCGTCAAGATTACCTTGATGAAGCCCGACGCTGGGCCTTGAGTGGAATTCCGTTTGTTTATCTTTGGGCAGAACATCCTATCATGCTTTATGCCACGATTCCCGTTTATGGGGCTACAAATTGGCGGGCGCCGAATTGGATCGGTCTCCCCGTACAATGGTGCGGTCTGGTCTATGCTTACGCGCTTACGGAGCTCGCCCCTTACGACAATACCCTGGATTGGCGTCATCTTGCCGAGGGCATCTTGATCGCTGGCGAACAAATGCAAGTCCCCAGGGAGGAGGGAGACTATGCCGGTCTATTGCCGGATTCATTCCACCTTCGCTATCAGCGAAGACAGGGGCCTTTTATCAACCCCTGTGCCCTTGCCCTTCTTCGTTCGGCCATCAAGGGGCGACCGCACCGATTGGCCGTCGCTATTGGTGACAACCATCGGGTCGTTGCGCCTTTTCCCGTCAAGATCGAGGGAAATGAGGCCGTCATTCAGGCTCGGGCAGGCGTGTCGTATCAAATTGTCATTGATGGCGAACAGATCAAGACGATCGCTTCCCAGGGAGAAGACCGAATTTCCTTGGAGTGAGCGGTCGGTCAAGAGATTTCCCCGTTGATTCCCGATGTGCTTACGCTTGTGATTTGCACGTCCAAGCGCGGGATAGGTATTTTGCTTCGAGTTCAGCAAATTCGGGCGAATCGGTCAATGAAAGCGTCCAAGGTTGCAATCGCCATCCCAGCGCACGAGCCACTGTTTGGGGCCAGTGTGAAACAAAATGGTAACTTATTTCGTCATGGGTCAGTTGGATCCCCTTGCTGGCCAGAATTTCCATCACGCCGGGCAATTCCGGGGTAAGCACTGATCGGCCCAATAAGATGCTGCCGTGCTGAAGGACGGTGTTCTTGTAGCGCCGCTGGGCACTACCCACTATTTTGACGTCCGTGGGCACTGGTTCCCCTGTGGCCCCAGCCGATACTAGTGTGTGCATCTCCGGGGAAAGGGGAACCACAACATCACCAACTGCCCGACGCTGAAAACACAGGAACGCACAATCGGTGTTATTCGACTTACACGGGGGTGGTTGCTCCTGAATGATTTCGCCCTTTAGTCCCAGCGAGTCGAGCCAGGTCAAAATCGTCTGGTGAACCGCACGATAGAACGAAAGCCGATCGCGGTCTGTCACACGGCTGGTGGGAAAAGCCAAACTGTAGGTCCATTCCAAATCGTGGAGGATGGCCCCTCCACCGCTGGGACGGCGAACGACAGGGCAAAGCCCGTTTAGGCGATGCCGTTGATAGTCTTGATAGCGTTGAAAATATCCCAACGAGAGGGTTGGTTCTCTCCACCGGTAGAGCCGCAAAATGGGGACGTCTTCTCTTTCCGCATGGGTCGCGCAGAACTCGTCCATCGCCATGTTCCATGGCCCACTACCCGGCTCATTGATTAAGAGCAAACAACGTGTCATGCCTTTTCCGTATCATGAAAGTTGCGTTCTCACCACCAAAAGCTAACCCGCAAGAAGGGACATCTTCGCGAGGCAGGTACAAAAAGAAACCACGCACCCAATAGTTTCGTCTTGCTCCGCATTGAATTCGGATCGACTGTAAGCGATTGATTCAACAATATGCCCTCGTCAATGAGACGTCCCGCAAGAAGCAACCGGAATGCTACCCTGGTGCGGCTATCTTACGGCCTGATGGAATTAGTTACACTCGGTCCACGTCGCCGAACTCGACTATGCGTGCCTTCGGCCCTATCGACTTTGTGCTACTCGTTGCGACGCCTTTACGGCAGTATAATTCAGCGCAGCTCGGTGGAAAACGACATCTCTTTGGAAAAATGTCCTTGTGTGGGAGTCCAGCGAATGAGAAACCATCTGAGTCACGTCTTGGTACCGGTTTTGTTGGGCCTGGGTCTCTTGGCCTTAAGTGGAGTACCCGTTGTTGCCGAGGCTCCCCCCGTCCGGGTCATGAGTTTTAACATCCGTTATGGCACGGCTCCTGATGGGGAAAACCACTGGGACCGCCGAAAAGAATTCCTGGTAGAAACCATCCTGGCCTTCCAGCCCGATTTGCTGGGAACCCAAGAGACCCTGGCCTTTCAACGTGACTATCTCGCGGAAAAGCTTCCCGGTTATGGCGTCCTGGGTGTTGGTCGGGAAGATGGCAAAGATCAGGGAGAAATCATGGCGATCTATTGGCGAAAAGATCGTTTTGATGTGCTCGAATCTGGTCACTTCTGGCTCAGCACAACACCGGATGTTCCAGGGAGCAAGAGTTGGGATAGCGCCTTGCCCCGGATGGTCACCTGGGTCAAACTGCGGGACCGTAAAGCGCCTAACCTCCGGCCCATTCTTTGGTTCAACACACACTTTGATCACCGGGGTAAACAGGCTCGGCAAGAGTCGGCCCGGCTCCTCCGCAAAAAGCTGCTCACGATGGGCGAAGATTGCTCCCTCATTGTGACCGGTGATTTCAATGCCGCGGAAGGAAGTCGGCCCTATCAATTGCTATTCGGAGACACCGAGGGTCAACCCTCTCCGATTGTCGATAGCTTTCGGGCGGCTCATCCTGAGCGGGGCGAAGAAGAAGGTACATTTTCGGGCTTTCGGGCCGAAAATACTAAGGGGGCACGCATCGATTGGATTGGGTGTTCGCGGGATTGGAAAGTCCTTGAGGCTGGCATCGATCGGACGGCCCGCCAGGGACGAACCCCCTCGGATCACTTTCCGGTCTTCGCCATCCTGACCCGTTGACCTGGTAATCCAGCGGCTCGGGGCCGGTGTCTCACCACTACCGAAAGGATCGCCGAGCTGCGGTTTTTCGACTCGCAAGACTCCCTTTGGCCGGAAGAAAACCCGTCCGGGTTCGATTCCTGACAAAACTCCACCCGTGAGGGTATGCGCCCTCGAGGGTGGTTTCTTCATCCGAAGGCCGCTTCTTTTGTGCGAATTCGGCCTCAGCGAGGAATTGCTTTGTCAGCTCCGCTCGATATCAATCCTGCGCGGCGGCACATTCTGCCATTTTCACGAGGTAGAAATCATCGGTGAGGAACCCATTTTGGTAAAGGAGATTGAGCATCCTCACGCGACCGGCGACCTGGGCCTTACTGAAGGGTGCCCGGCCTGCTTCTTGAGCCGCCTTGCGGGCAGCCTCCACCATTTCCGGAGGCACTTCTGGCGGAGTTCGTGCGGGTTGCGGCTGGTAATTGGGGTCATACACCCGGACCCTCAAATCCGCCACAGGCAACAAGTGCCGCCACAAGAAGGCCTGCATGCGATCCTCTGCGGCGACGGCCTCATGGACGATTTCCTGATCGCCGACTTTGGCCCGCCCCTCAACCCGTAGTGGAATCGCCCCATCTGAATCTTTCAAAGACGTCTTTATGGTAAGTCCGACCATCTCCTGATTGGCCCTTAAAACGACGGGCGCATTGGCAAATCCTTCCGGTGGATCTTTGAGAGACACTTGAATGTCCCCGGCAAAGCCGTCTTTGCGAATGGCATAAACCCTGACGGTGTTGGCACTTGCACTACGCACGGCCACGGCAGAGGGAACAACGCGCAACGCGAAATCGGGACGCGGCTCGCTCAGTCGGAGGCGATACGCATATTCTGGGCCACCTTTCCGCGTGGTGTCACCAAGATAGACATAGTAGGCGCCATCAGCAGGTAGCGGGATCATAATATAGGAATCCGCGTGATACGTCATTTGCCCCATTCCAGGATCCTCATAATCGTCATTCAGCGCGATCGGCTTACCGCTGGCATCCGTGATTCGGAGAACGGAATCTAACGGGGAATCGAGCCGCCGAGCCGTGACCTCGGCCACTAATGTTTGCCCCGCTTTCCCCTCAACACAGAAGACATCCAAATCTCCCGGCTGATCGATTCGCCCATTGATAATCACAGGGAGCGAAACTTTCTCGGCCTCCGCGGGCTTGTTGTTGGGCTCTTTTTCCATAATCTCGGGGAGGGTATCCACGGCAAACGGCCAGCGATTGGAGACAAGGCCGTTCTTGACCGCCGTCACAAAGTAAACGCCAGATCCCGCATCTGCGGGAGGTAGCCTTAATTCCGCCCCTTCCATATTCCAACCTTTTACCTCGGGGGTGATGGATTCGCCCAACTTCCGACCTAAGGGGAAAACGCTCGTGATAAATGGGGACTCCGCAATTGAGATGCGATAAACAAAATCTTCTCGTCCGCGGAAAAGGGCATCCGAAATGGTCAAGACGTACTCGCCGTCCTGCGGTACTTCGTAATAGATGACAGGATCGGGATGAAACCGAAAGCCATCGCTGAACGCAACTTCCTGGCCCTGTGCGTCATAAAGCGTGAGCATCGACTGGAACCAGCCGGGAACGGCATCCGCCATGTAAGGAATTAGATCCCGTGTGTAAGCTTTGATGAGGAGCCGCTGACCTTTACGGGCTTCAAACCGGTAAGCATTCACAAAACCCGGTGCCACCTGTCCATTGACGACGCAGGGAATGGTAACCCTGACTTCTTTTTCCTCGGGCGGACGACGCCGCTCGGCGGCCTGTTCATTGCCCAGTACTGGAAACTGACAGGCCTTGATGGGTTTACGGACGTACTCCGGAAACTGACCCACATAAAAAGGAAGGGGATTCGTTACCCCTTGCGTTGTCACCAGCCGAATTTCTCGTGGCCCAGGTTCGGCATCCGGGGCAACAGTCACTTCCACGATTGCTAAGTTGACGATCGCTCGATTGGCTGGGAAATTCTGCCAGTCATTGATGCGATCCTGGATGCGTTCCATCAACTGGCGGGTTGCGTCGTCGAGAGGTTCATTATTTTTCTCTTTTTCCTTGGCCACGCGCTGGAGTTGTTGAAGCTGTTCCCGCATCACGGCCACTTGCTGATTATCGAGGTACCAGCGGTACTCGACGAGCTTGGCTTCGACACCGGTACCCGTAACGATGGCCCCCACTGGGATGTCGATCCGCTGTCCGCCCAAGCGAATTTGCGTGGTCGTCCCCTGCTGGGCCCCAGCGGGGTAAACGAATCCAATATATGCCTGACCAAAAGCTGCGGTGCCGAACGCCAGGCTGGCCATCGCCACAATGATAACAAGAACACTATATCTTTTCATAAAGTGGGTTCCCTTCTCCATCGCATGTCACTGGAGTTACGAAACGCCGCCGCTTGTGTATTTCGAGGCTCCAAGCCATCGACCCTCGCGGGGTAGACCCCGTCCGGCTTCGTCACCACTGAAGCTCGGTGGGCGATGGGCTTAGATGATCTCGGTAAGCAGCCCATTCGATTTGACACGGTCACCCGGCTCGGGCAGGACACGGGCCTCTAAACCTTCGGGGTGCGGGAGCTTGGCCGTGTAATCGATTCCCGCCAAGGCGTAAATGCTCCCCAAAAGATCGACCGGATAGACGGGCCGTTCGGCGACCTCTTCCGCTAATTCGTTGGAGGCTCCAACGACTCGACCGCCCTTGAAGCCGCCGCCGGCAACCAACACAGTAAATACCTTTCCGTAATGATTTCGTCCGCCGTTCCATGGTGGTTGCCAATCGACCTTGGGCGTCCGCCCAAACTCGCCCGTACACCAGACCAAGGTTGTCTCCAGTAGGCCTCGGTCGTGCAGGTCTTGGAGCAGCATGGCCAAGCCTTCATCGAGCTGTGGGCACTGCCGCCGCATGGTTGTGAAGTGATTGCTGTGCGTGTCCCACCCACCGGGATAGTTGATGACAATGTACGGAACGCCTGCCTCGACCAATCGCCGGGCCACAAGACAGCTTTGGCCGAAGGTATGACGTCCGTAGGCGTCGCGCAGCTTGGGATCCTCTTTGCTCAGATCAAACACATCTCGACCTGGTCCTAAAATCAGCTCATAGGCCGCTTTCTTATTCTCTTCGGCCAACGCGATCTCCGGATGGTCAACGACTAATCGACCGAACGTGTTCAATTTTTCGAGTAGATCGCGGCGCGCCTTTTGGCGATCATCTGTGATACCGCGTGCCACGACGCCTTCAACTTCAAACCGGGTTGCATTGGGATCGCCCCCGGTGGCAAAAGACTTGAAGTTCGGCCCCAGGAAACCCTCCTCCGAAAAGCGTCCCGGTGACCGTGTCAGGACCACGTAGGGCGGAATGATTCCCTTGTATTCCTTTCCCTTGAAGTAAGCAAAAACCGCCCCGATGCTGGGATAGGCCAACCGCTCGCCTGGCAAATGGCCCGTCTGCATGATGTATGCAGCCGTTTCGTGCCCATTGTTGCCATGCGTCATGCTCCGGATAAGTGAAAACTTATCCGCCTGACGTGCCAACTTGGGAAAGAGAGAACTCAATTGAATGCCCGGGACGTTGGTGTCAATGACCTCTGTAAACTCGCCCAGGTAATCCCTGCCGGACTTCGGTTTGGGGTCCCACGTGTCATTATGGGACATACCTCCCCAAAGGAAGATCTGAATGACCGACTTGGCCTTTGGTTCGATTTTCGGAGGAGTCGACGGGGCCGGTGCCGCCTCTTGTGCCCGCACTTGCGAGAGTAATGACTTTCCGAGGAGTACCCCCCCGGCACCATAGATCCCTTGCTGCAGTATCTCCCGCCGAGAGACCTTCGGCTCATTGTAATGATTGTTCTTGTTCATGGCTTGGTCCTCCCTCTGTATCGTCAATGTCGATATAGGAATTCTTCGGTGTTAATTAATGCCCAGACAACATCCATCGCAGCTTCGCCTCTCGATCGCGATTTTTCAATATATTCTCGTGCAATGGTCATTTCCTCTTCTGACGGACGTCGCGACAACACAGTCAGGTAAACCTCCTCGATCAGTTCCGGCACCGGGCGGCCAGAACGGAACAACTCTCCTAACTTCTGGCTGGTAGCAATCTTGTTATAAACCTGGCTCGAATTCAGCATATACAACCATTGGGACGGCGTTGGCTTATTGGAGCGCTCATTGAAGGCCCCCGTGGAACGAGCTGACCGTCCGAATAGGGTCAGAAAAGGACTGATGACACTTCCGTCGGCCAACGACACCGCCGTGAGATCTCGCGGAATGTATGTATAAGGCTCAGGGATGGCGCTCGTGTAAAGATCGGTTGCTCCCGTGATCTTGTTCAGGGCGTCGATCAGGATTTCCGCATCGAGTCTTCGCGGTACATAGTACCCAAAATTCGCCTCGACCTCCGGCGACGGTTTGCGAGGGATCGACGTCAATTGATACGTGCTGGACGTGAGAATCACCTTGTAAAGGTGCCTCAGGTTGTACCCACTTTGGATCAACTCCTTTTCCAGATAGGACAAAAGCTCCGGATTGCTGGGCGGGTTATCGTCACGGATGTCATCCGGCTCGTGAATAATCCCGCGGCCCATGATCCACACCCAAATGCGGTTGACAATGCAGCGAGTAAACCAGGGATTCTCTGGCCGAATGAGCCAATCGGCAAACACCTCCCGCGGGTCCCGGTCTGCCGGGATTGTGACCTTAGTACCATCGGGAAAGACACCCACGAGCGGCTCCTGACTGATATCCGCCGGGGTCGGGGTCACGATAGGGTCTTCCGATTTCCGCGGAGCTGTCCCCGGCGCCTCTCGTCCGGGAACAAAATTTGTCGGCACCAAGCGAAGGCCCCAGGGATCCCAGAAGACGACCTGCTCCTTCCACTCGCTGGTGGGCTTATAGGCGATCTGGGAGAAGAAGACGGCCATACCTTCTAACCGTTCCTTGGGCCAATGGTCCGTCCGTACCCCCATAAGCGTTAGTGCCACCGTTGAGGCAATTCCCGTGGGGCTGCGGTCCTGCACCGCACGATAAAAGTTCACCGCTCCATCTCGGAAATTGCTGCCGCTGGCCGTGAGCATCTCCCGCACAAATTGGTCGTAAGGTTTGTTCGATGCCAGCGACGCCCATATATAGCGATGAAAGGCCCTTGCCCCGTTTGGCCACAAGTTCACCGGAATCTCCGCTTTTATTCGCAGCGCGTCGCCCCACTTCATAGACCAGTAGTCGAGAAACTCCTTCCGCTCCATCAGCCGGTCAACTAGCCGGGCACGCTTGTCGGGAGTCTGATCATCCAAAAACTCGCGGACCTCCTGGGCCGTAGGAATGGTCCCCGTCATATCCAGGAACGCGCGCCGAATGAAGACGGCATCCGAGCATAATATCGGTTGGACGCCCAGCGTTTGCAACTTGGCGAAGACGATTCGGTCCAGCTCCCCGTTGGGCTGGGCTGGTGTGGGACTTTCATATAGGCTGATTGGGTCCGCCGCAAATCCCAAGCCGCCCCACAAAATAACCGCGCACAAGACACTCGTTACAGTTTTATTCATAAGAGTCACCTTTCCGAGAAAGCCGTAAGCCGACGGGAGTCTTCGTGCTGAATTGCTCGAGGTTAATAGCCCGCAACGTGATGGCCGCCCATGGCAAACGAGCAGCCCCTTGCGACCGAGAATCGATCCCTTGGCATGACGTTGACGGCCAATATCCGGATTCCGGTGGGATCGTGCGATGCATTTTGAACTCCCCGAGCGCGGAGGGTAAGCCAAGGCGGGGATATCTGTGCGATTGTGGACATTCGCACAATCATTTTCGATTGTCAGCATAGCAAGCCCGCGGGGGCTTGTCAACTTGTGGCCTGGAATTGTTTTTCTTGCCAAAGCGAGCCTAGCTTTACGTATCTTGCCATACCAAGTGGGGGCACCAAACTCCGCGCGGGTGGTCAGGAATCATTTCAAAGTCCATAATGGTGGTTCGCGGCTCTCGGGTACTTTTGGACGAAGCAGTGAGGTGCAACATGTCCAGTATGACAAGGCTAATTGCTTCTACCACTGTTCTGCTGTTCATTAGCCTCATTAGCGGACGGCAGACGGGGGTGTGGGCTAACGATGGTCCGGCAGGTCGGCCACCGGCAGTGCCGCTGGTTGTACACGACCCATACTTTAGCATTTGGTCATTTACCGACCAGCTCGCGGCGGACTGGCCACGCCACTGGACGGGAAGAATCCACGCCTTGTGCAGCCTCATCCGCATTGACGGGAGGCCGTATCGCCTTATGGGTATGGCACCGGCGGATATTCCTCCTTTGGAACAAACTTCGCTAGAGGTCACGCCAACCCGCACGATTTATTTGTGGCGAACCCAAGAGGTCGAAGTCCGTCTAACCTTTTTGACACCCGTTCTGCCGCACGATATGGCACTCCTTTCCCGGCCTGTCACCTATCTTATTTGGGATGTTCGCTCACTCGATGGCAAACCACGGATCGTGGATCTCTATTTTGACGCCACAGGCGAGTTGGCCGTCAACGAGCCGAATCAGCTTGTGACCTGGCACCGCGGCCAGACCGAGCACCTGGATTGGATGCGCATCGGTACAACGGAGCAACCGATCCTCGGGAAAAAGGGCGACAATCTAAGGATCGATTGGGGCTACGCCTATGTCGCCGCCGTGCGCCATCCCCAAACGAACACGGTTGTAGCCGATCACGAGACCGCCCGTAATCATTTTTGTAACACCGGGCGAATCCCGCGCCGTGACGACGGAAACAAACCTCGGGCAGTCCAGGACCGATGGCCTGTGTTGGTATGTATGCACTCGGCCAAGGTAAGTCGCGACGAATCACTCAAATGGCACATCTTGCTGGCTTACGACGATATTGTTTCCATCGAGTACCTGGGGCAACGCTTGCGACCCTATTGGCGTCAGCGATACGCAGACATTTCGGAAGCCCTGGCCGCGGCCGAGGAAGAGCTACCAGACCTCATGGCTCGATGCCAGGCCTTTGATGAGGAACTTCTCGCGGACGCTCGAAGCCTCGGTGGCGTGGGCTATGCCAATCTGATTGCGATTTCCTACCGGCATACCCTGGGTGCGCACAAACTGACCCTGGGGCCACACGGCGAACCGATGTACTTCTCCAAGGAATGCTTCAGCAATGGCTGCATCGGGACCGTGGATGTGATTTATCCCGCAGCACCCATCTTCATGCTTTTTAACAACGAGTTGCTGAAAGCCACGGTCGTCCCCGTCCTCGATTACGCCGCTAGCCCGCGATGGAAGTTCCCTTTTGCGCCACACGATTTGGGAACCTATCCCCTGGCCAATGGTCAGGTTTACGGTGGCGGAGAGACCAGCGAGGAACACCAAATGCCGGTCGAAGAATCGGCGAACTTGCTCATTCTCGCCTACGCCATTTCCCGCCTCGACGGCAACACGGCCTTCGCCGACCGATATACAAAATTGTGGGAACAATGGGCACATTATCTGGAGGAGAAAGGTTTCGATCCTGAAAATCAGCTCTGCACGGATGATTTCACCGGCCCCCTTGCCCACAATTGCAATCTTTCTATAAAAGCCACCATTGCTCTGGCATGTTACGCGGAAATGTGTCACATGAGTGGAAAAATCGAGGAGGCAAACAAGTATCGCAAGCTTGCCGAGGAGTTCGCCCAAAAATGGATCGCGGCCGCTGACGATGGTGACCACTATCGACTGGCCTTCGACAAGCCGGGGACATGGAGCCAGAAATACAACCTCGTTTGGGACAAACTATTCGGCCTCAACATCTTCCCATCTGTGGTCCGCCAAAAGGAAATCGCGTTCTACAAGAAGCAACTCCAGCCTTATGGGCTGCCCCTTGATAACCGTGCCCTCTTTACGAAGACGGACTGGACGGTTTGGACGGCCACATTGGCGGATTCTCGAGAAGACTTTGACGCCCTCATGAACCCGCTCTACCGTTTCATTGATCACACGCCCGACCGCGTCCCGCTGACCGATTGGTACTGGACCCACGATGCGAAGCTACGGGGATTCCGAGCCCGGCCTGTCATCGGTGGGGTGTTTATCAAATTCCTCGAATCGCCGGACCTTTGGAAAAAGTGGGCCACTCGCTGTGCGCGCATGAAGTGATGCCCCGATTCCGCAGGCATAACCCGATTTTTACCCAACGGCTTGGACTTGGCAGTGTCTCGCCATGGCGAGGTTCGTAAGTTTGGTCATTGGGGGGGCTGCTCTATCACGTCACCCAGGAAAAGAATCGGCGGCAGACGTTCTTCTGTGAAAAGGACGTCGCGCCTTGCCCAAACACTCCATATGGGTGTCACTTGGGCAAGACGTCATTGTGACCCTTCAGAGGGAACGGAGGATCTTCCCAAAAAACACCCGTAATGGCAGGGCCACCGGCCTCAATGACCAAATCACCGGACGGCGGGGACGCCGTCCCTCCTCTTCGCCTAGCCCACAAAGTCGTCAGAGCCTATCCCAAAAGGTCCCCCTCTCCCTCCGGGAGAGGGTTGGGGTGAGGGCAAGCGAACGTCGAAATCAATTGAGAAAACCGGTAGCGATTGGAGCCACCCTCACCCCCGCCCCCTCTCCCGCGGAACGGGCGAGGGGAGATTATGGGTAGACTCTTACCGTGCAACCCCCCTGAGTCCCAAGAAGTTGCCGATTTGCTCCATCAACGGTTACTCATCATTTCAGAGCATCTCAAGCATGTGGTCATCGCCGGACCCTCTTTTAAAAGACTAGGGGACTCGGCGAATCTGCGCAAAGGCCCAAAATGGGTTCGTTTTGCGGGAATCGGGCACGAATCGCTCATCATTTTGGCTCTTCTAATGTTCAAAGGGCAGCCTTTCTCTCTTCCCGAAGCAAGAAGTCTGACGCTGCCCAGTAGATGAGCTTGGCGGCCAAAAAGTCCGGAGCAATCAAGCCGGGGATGGGAGCTAACTCAACGACGTCCATGATAGGAACACCGCGGGCGTTTTGCGCAATGATGCGAATAACCTCCTGGATTTGTTGCCACGAAAGACCACCGGGTTCCGGGGTTCCCACGGCCGGCATGATCGACGGATCAAGACCATCGAGGTCAATCGTCAAATAGACCAGTTTGTTGCGGACGAACTCGGCCAACCGCTCATGAGCGGCCTCCGTCCACTCGTCGGCGAAGATCGTGATAAGCCGATGGGCAGTACTTCGAAAACGGTCTTCCTCCTCGGAGATGTTGCGAATGCCGATCTGCATCAGGGGAAGACAGTTGAGGATTCTCCTCGCCGCACACGCATGATTGTAGGGAGAGCCCTCGAACTCGTCGCGAAGGTCGGCATGGGCGTCGATTTGAACGGCCACAATCTCGTGGGGGTCAAAGATCCTTGCAGCCGCCGACGCAATCCCCGCGGAAATGCTGTGTTCTCCACCGAGAGCTACGAGAAATCGCGGTTGGGGATCTCCCCCAAAAATATGTAAGACGACTTCCTCGATCCGGGAAATCATCGCGGTGGGCGATCCACTGTGAATCTCCAATGGAGGCAACGTCGCGAAACCTAGTTCGCTCGCCGGTTCACAGCCTCGTCGATAATCGTACAGCTCCACCTGCCTGGAGGCCATGATGATGGCCGTCGGCCCATTTCGGGTGCCCGCTCCGTATGTGGTCGTCGCCTCGTAGGGGACCGGCAGGATCAACACCTGGGCGCGTTGGGGATCCGCCAACTCGTCGGGCAAGCCCAAAAAATTGTAGCCCGCCTGGAAGTGTGAACGTGGTGGAATCATCGATAAGACTCTATATCAAACAGTCCTGGCAAAAAATGTTTAAACCACTGCGTACTTCCCCGAACCGCTTGCTTTTCTCTCGAGCTCCGGTGGGAAATCCCATTGTAAAGTGCCCACAACCGATCTGGCAGCCACCGCCGAGCCGAGGCTACGGCTCAGCCCATGTCTTTGACCACACGGCAGTCACGGTGCGCCCCTCGTGGCGGGTTAAAGCGCTTTTATTGCGAGACGGCTGCCGGAATGAAATCGCGAATTCGTAACGGTGAGCCATGTCACACGTTGTGGCATGCCTGTCAATGGATTAACCGTGATCCCAAGGTGAATCCCGAATCGGGTCAACTTTGAAACCACCCAAAAGGGTTGTCGCCATGCGACCGGTCGTTGCGAGGAGCGCTGGGCCAAAAGGACCCTGGCTTGCCAAATCGGCGGCGACCGATATTAATATAGTGTGTTGGGCGATTAGCTCAGTTGGTTAGAGCACCAGCTCGACAAGCTGGGGGTCGCAGGTTCGAGTCCCGCATCGCCCATTGGGGTATTTGCACTAGTCGGCGATATAGCGCAAAACGCGGCAAAAACGGGGTTTTCACGATTCGGCTTCTCATCGGTGCAGCCGATTTCTGGCGTGTGCGGGGCCGCTAGTGGGGCCAAGCCTGCTGCCCGTTGAAAGTGCTCATCAAGCGGTTCCACGTAGTGCTTGGCCGCAATGGCAACCGTGTTTCCAATCCATCGGCAAACGGTGGCGATGGGATACTCTGCCGCCAAATCGGTTTCGCATGACGCCCGCAAGCTATGGAACAACCGGGGCCACGGTTCCAGGCCCGCTCGCCGGATGATGCGTTCAAATTGTGTCCGGAGGTTGCAATTCACCCAACCACGTGGGCCGCGGCTTGCCTTAAGGTAGAGGTTTTCGGGGATGACGTGAGTATGTCCCTCCGCATGGTCCCAAGCTTCTTCCAGGTAGGGCCGCAGTCGGACGAAGATCGGTACTACCCTTCGGCCACCTCCCGGATGGTGTTCGGTCTTGGGGGACGTCACGATCATCCGGCCATTCGGCAAATCCACATCCTCCCAACGCAACGACAGCACTTCGCTAGGGCAGCGTAGACCTCCGAACCGACAGAGCGCAATAATCGTCCGCCAAATCCAATTGGGGGCCGCGTCGATCAGTCGTTGCGTCTCTTGCAGCGTGACATATCGCCGCCGTTCCCGGGGATTCCCTGCCGTGTGTGTGACCTTGGCGAAGGGGTTGGTGTCGATCAGTCCATTATCAACGGCCCAGGTGAAAAACTGGCGCGCGGTTTGGAGTCTCCGGCTAATGGTCGCCGACGCTAGCTTTCGGTTGACAAGGTACACCCGAAACGCCTCCGCGCGGTCTCGGTCGATGTCGGCAAGCTTACACGTAGGGCCGTAGTAGGCCAGGAGGTCACGACGGACGTTTTCCCACGTGACGCGGGTTGCCGGTTTTACGTCCAGTCGGGCCGCGAAGAATCGCTCCAGCAAATCGCCCAAAGTCGCCCGTTGCCGGGGTTCGACTAGGCCGGCGCGGGCTAGCCGATCGTGGAGGTCATCGCTGATACGCGTCAACCATCCCGCGGTTTGTGAATCCAGGGGAATCCCTAGCCGCTTGGCCGTTAGTAGCCGCTCAACCATGTTGGCCACTGTGACGGCATCTTTCTTGGGAATGTTGCCAAGCCGTAGTGTCTTTAGGACACCGTCTTGGTAAAAACGTACACGCCATCCGGATGAATCTTTGCTTAAACTAGCCACCGTCTACACGCTCCCGTTTTACTTGGATCCCATCTTCAGTTTATTAGCTCCCTTGAGATTATCGCTTATCACAAGCCGCCTATGTGTTCGCATGACCTTGGGCGTGGTCGTCCTCATCCGGGCGTTTGTAGGGCCTTAAACCTACCCAAAAAAACCCTTGTTTTGTCTCTGGAAGCTACCCTCTCGACGTGAAATAGGCCTTTCTGTAGCGTGCTTATTTTAGGCGAAGCCGCGGGCGGCCTCTATTGGCCATTTGCGGGCCGTGGGACGCCATACCACAACGGAAAGCCGATGAAACGTCCACACCTGGCACAGTCCCGCCGCAAGGATTGACCGCCGTGAATCGGGTGGTCAACGTACTCCGTCGACCCACAACGGCAGATCGGCTTCGGTTTGTCCTCGTCATCGGTCGGCTTGGGCGGGTTGGCTTCTGCGGACACGCTGAGCACAATTTCATGGGCCTTGATATGCCACTGTTCCGGGGCAATCTGGGCCAATTGACATGCCTGAAGTAAAAGGTCAACCGCACTATCGTGGTAGGCGTCGTAAAGGGCAAAGAGGGCCTTTATGTCCACGTCCGGGCTGCGTTGTCCCCGTGGGATG
>JAKPII010000127.1 GCA_029549885.1 Planctomycetota bacterium | reverse complement strand
CTTCTCCGACCTCTCTAAGGGCAAGCGGAATTCCCAAGTCGCGAGCTGCACGGATTGCCGAGCGGACGTTATTATAAAAAGGCAACCTAATATTTAGGCCAATCACATCGAACCCCTGCAATTGGATAATTCGAGCGGCTAACGAACTATCCAATCCTCCTGACAACATGACGATAGCCAGCTTTTTCATGTTTGTGTGACTCAAGCCAGTTTGGGCCGTGACTTCCATTTATCAAAGATAGCTTTGTCGCCCGGGTAATTTGAGGGACTTTTTCCGTACGGTGCTAGATATCGCTTGACATTTGGCGTAACACCCGGCTTGGTATGAACTAGTTCGTCACCCGAATGATACGCCACAACAGCGCGTAGCTCTCCATCAGCCAATGATTCAAGGGACGCGGGTTGTCGCGTTCGAGGCGGGCTCTTTATAAGGCCAATCATTTCCGTAAGATGGCAAGAATGCAAGGGCTCCCTGAACACTCGTGGCCAGACTTTCGCCGCCCTACCATCATGAAGCAAACTCCGAGCTTGATAGGTCTGGATTCTGGGGCGGTAGGGAGAAATCCGGCGAACCGTTGGAATCACCAAGCTCAAGTTTGTCCGAGCAGGGCGGCGCCAAATGATTCATTTCGTAAAGGGCATTGCATGCCGCCCGTTGTTCGGCCTCCTTCTTGCTACGGCCCCAGGCCGGCTGGTAGCGCGTCCCAGCCACCTGAGCTGCTACCTTAAAGAACTTGCTGTGATCCGGCCCGTGCTGTTCCAATAAGACATACACGGGCGTTGCGCCCCACGTCTTCTGGCTGACCTGCTGAAGCAGAGACTTGTAGTTTTCACCGATACGGTCGCTGGCCACGGCTTCAATCCGCGGGATAAGCCACGGCTCAGCAAAACGTCGAACGGCGGGCAGTCCGCCATCGAGATAGATGGCAGCAATAACCGCCTCTACTGCCGCGGCCAAGAGGGACGAAGGCAGCGATGCCTGCGAGGCGAGGCCCTTTCCCACGACGAGGAAGTCCGGCAGACCCAACTCGCGACCTACGGCTGCACAGCTCGACCGGCTGACCACCACCGATTTGAGACGAGTCAGCTCGCCTTCAGTGAGCTCAGGGAATCTTTGGTATAGGAGCTCACACACAATCAGCCCGAGAACGGCATCTCCCAGAAACTCCAGCCGCTCATTCGAGTGCAGCCGATCGTCTGCCCCCGAGGCATGCGTGAGCGCCATCCGCAATAGATCAAGGTTTTGAAACTGGTACTGAATCCGCGATTGGAACTCCGCCAATCGGGAATCCTCGGATTGAAGCTCGGCCATTGATACGGTTGCTCTACAGGGGATGACGTCACAATCGTCATCACAAAATCAACATGATTCACCCTAGAGCCCGTCCCGAAACGACCGACGAACCAACCATCTTTGTGACGATCGTTTTGGGACGAACTCATGACTCACCTTATCACCACAAAACTCATCTTATATTATAGAATTGTTTCTTTCAAAGTGACAGCGTTCCTCTTGCGCATGGCCGGGTCAGCACGCGAAACTGCGCAAGATCGTTTCCACGGATTTCGTCAAGCAGGTTCAGGGAAAATTGCTCCTGTGGTACCACAGCCAGAATCACAGTTTATCCATAGGTTTGATAATGGGCTTGTCCTTCTTGGGGAGAGCATGCCCTGGCTGGATTCGGTGGGGCTCGCGCTGGCCGTTCCGGCAGGGAGCGCCTTCGATCCGGAGGATCGCGCCGGCCTGGCCTCATTGACAACCGAGATGGTCCTACGGGGGGCAGGCAGCCGTGATTCACGGCAATTCCTTGAGGACCTCGAGAACTTGGGGATCATCTGGTCGGAAGCGGTCAGCCGCCTTCACATCGTATTGACGGCCACCATGCGGGCCAGCCAGTTGTCGGAAGCCCTTCCCATATTTGCCGATGTTCTTTTGCGACCGCGTCTCCCTCGGGAGGAATTGGAACCGGCTCGGCAAGGACTGATCCAGGAAATTCGGGCGGACAGGGACCTGCCAGAAGTCAAACTCCGGCGAGAATTGCGACGACGATGTTTTCCCTATCCCTGGAATCGACCCACACAAGGTGAGGAGGAGACGGTCGCCGCCATCGAGTGGGAGGATGTGCGAGATTTTGTCGATCAACATTTTCGTCCCGATGGCTCGATCATAGCTGTTGCCGGTCGGTTCGATTGGGACGAAACGAAGGCCCTTGTGGAAAGGTTATTCCGCGATTGGACTGGCGTAGCTCCGTCACCCCTGCCCTGGCGATGGGAGCGGGAGCGAGTCAAACATGTCCCCTACGATTCGCAGCAGACGCACATTGGTGTGGCATATAAGTCTGTTCCCTACGATCACCCGGATTACTTTTTGGCGAGGGCTTCACTTGGTGTGTTATCTGGGGGAACAAGTGCACGTCTCTTTATGGAGGTGCGAGAAAAGCGCGGATTGTGTTATACGGTTCAAGCCACGTACCATGTCATCAAGAACATGGCGGCGGTCTTCTGTTACTCGGGGACCACGGCGGAGCGCGCTCAGGAAACGCTTGACGTCCTTCTTGGCGAGATCTCCCGTTTGAAAGAGGGTGTGCAATCGGAGGAACTCGAGAGAGTTAAGGTCCAAATTAAAAGCAGTCTGGTATTCGAGCAGGAATCCAGTGCCTCACGAGCGCGATCTCTGATTGGCGACTGGGTACTGCTGGGTCGGGTACGACCCGTGACGGAACTGAAGCAATCAATTGATGCCTTGACTGTGCACGCTGTCAATCGATTCCTGGCCGAGAATCCGCCTGACGATTTTACGATAGTCACATTGGGACCGCACGCATTGGAGGTACCTCGTGAGGTTTTATAGCCATATCCTCCCGAATGGGCTCGAGGTTATCGCCGAATGTTCGCCTTCTGCCTTTTCGACGGCGTTGGGATTCTTTGTGCGGGTGGGGGCTCGCGATGAGCCGGAAGATATCTCCGGCGTAAGCCACTTCCTTGAGCATATGGCCTTCAAAGGCTCAGGGAGCCGCACCGCTGACGATATCAATCGTGAGTTTGACGAAATCGGTGCGGTGTACAATGCCATGACCTCGTACGACTCGACCATCTATTATGCGGCAGTGCTGCCAGAGTACATGGAAAAGGCCTTCGAGCTCCTGGCGTGCTTGATCCGCCCGGCGATTCGTCCTGATGACTTCGAACTTGAGAAGAAGGTTATCCTCGAAGAAATCCGCATGTACCTCGATCAGCCGCCGTACGGCATCGACGAAACATGTCGTCGGCGATTCTTCAAGACGCATCCCCTGGGACAGAGCGTCCTCGGCACGGTCGAGTCGATTTCTGCTCTCACCCCGGAACAAATGCGAATGTATTACCAGCAGCGATATACCGCAAGAAATATCATCGTGGGGACCACGGGATGCGTCGATTTCGATAAGCTGGTGGCGCTTGCGGAACGGTACTGTGGTGATCTGAATTCCGAGGAAAACGAGCGAATCCAACTTCGGCCGGACCCGGCGTTTGGTACGTTCCGGCACCATAAACCGTCGGCAACTCAACAATATGTGATCCAAATTGCCGAGGCCCCGCCGGCCACGTCCCCGGAACGCTTTGCCGGGCGATTTCTGACGGCTATCGTGGGGAGTAGTACCGCAAGCCGAATGTATTGGGAATTTCTCGACCCGGGGCGGGCGGATAGTGTGTCGTTAACCTACGAGAGTTATGAGGACGCCGGTATTTTTGTGACGTTTTTGAGTTGTGCCCCCGAAATGCTGGAAGAAAACTTGGAGCGGCTTCGCAAGCTGTATAACCAACTTGAGACGGAAGGCGTTTCTGCCGAAGAACTCAGCCGTGTAAAGAACAAGATGGCCGCGTCGCTTGTCCTTGCTGCTGAGCGACCATCTTCTCGGCTTTTTGCCATTGGATCGGAGCGACTCACGACGGGAGAGTATCGTTCTGTTGAGGAAGAACTGAAGATCATTGACTCGATCACCTTAGACGATGTCAATCGTGTCGCTGAAAAATACCCCCTCAGCTGCAACGCCACCGAGATTATTGGCCCGATGCCACAAGGGTCTTCGTGATGGCGATGGTCCACATCGCGGGTCGGGCAGCTCAGATCAGGAATGGCTGACGTGGCAAATCACCTCGTCCCATTCGTATGCTCGCCGTTGGCGTTTTCTCACTGTCGTGGAGAATGACGTGATCGCGGCGTCTGTAACAGGTCTAATCGCCTAATTGCCGGAAGTACGTTTCCTTTTGGGGGCTAACCTTTCTGCGAAATGGGGAGTCAATGCAAAGGTTTGGTTGGGAAGTACGATCACGCGTTATTCTGGCGTCCGCTTGACGCTCCCGCGTGTTTGGCGCTAACTTAATGAATTGGTCCGATCAATTGCGAGGACGCCTTCAGTATCCGCCGGCTGCGCCGGCGTATTTTCTTCACGCTTAGGTGGTGCTATGAGAATACACGGGACGACGGTCCTCACGGTCCGGCGCGGCGACAGCGTGGCCATTGGGGCCGACGGTCAAGTGAGCCTGGGAAACGCCATCCTGAAGGGCGACGCGTCGAAGATTCGTCGCTTAGCGGACGGAAAAGTCTTAACAGGGTTTGCCGGAAGTACCGCCGACGCCTTGGCCTTATATGAGCGATTCGAGGCCAAACTTAAGGAGTTTCCGGGCAACCTGCCGCGGGCGGCCACGGAGCTTGCCAAGGAATGGCGGACCGATAGGGCCTTGCGCCGTCTGGAAGCCATGCTGATCGCCGTCGATGCCAAGCATACACTATTATTGAGCGGAACAGGTGATGTTCTTCAACCGTCCGATGGGGTACTCGGCATCGGATCCGGGGGGATGTATGCCGTTGCGGCTGCTCGTGCTCTTCTGAGGTTCACCAGTTTGTCGGCTCGCGAAATCGTGGAGGCCGCGCTGGATATTGCGGCGGACATCGATGTTTACACCAATCGGAATATCATTGTGGAGGAAATTTCGTGTCGTGTTTAACACCACATCAAATTGTCGCTGAACTTGACAAATATATCGTGGGACAAACGATGGCCAAGCGGGCAGTTGCCGTTGCGCTGCGAAATCGTTGGCGAAGGCAACAACTGCCGCCGGAGATTCGCGCAGACATTGGCCCAAAGAATATCCTCATGATTGGCCCCACGGGTGTGGGGAAAACTGAAATCGCCAGGAGATTGGCCCGGTTGACAGGTGCCCCATTTGTCAAGGTTGAGGCGACAAAATTCACGGAAGTGGGGTATGTCGGTCGGGATGTCGAGAGTATGGTGCGTGACCTCGTCGATAACGCCATTTCCTTGTTGTTTCAGGAGTATCGTGAAAAACTCAAGGATGAGGCAGAAAAACGCGTCGAGAACCGCATCCTCGATATCCTGATGAAATCACCCGAAGATTGGGATGGCCTTGTCGCTTCTGACGAGGGGGCGAGAAAAAACCGGGTTCGAACGAAACTTCGTCAATTACTCCGGGAAGGGGTCTTTGATGACCGCACCATCGAGATCGTCACGGAGAAAAAGGAGTTGCCTTTTCTCGTGACTGGTGGCGGCCTGGAACAAATCGATATCGACTTCCAGAGTTGGGCGGAGCGGCTCTTTGCCGGAAAAAAGTCGCAACGTCGCGAGGTGACAGTCAAGGAAGCGAAGAAGCTCTTTTTTGATGAAGAAGTGGAGGCCCTGATTAACAAGGATGAAATCCAGGCCAAGGCCATCGAATTGACGGAGAATTCGGGCATCATTTTCATTGACGAAATTGACAAAATTGCCTCGGTCGGAGTGACGCACGGTCCCGATGTTTCCCGGGAGGGGGTCCAACGCGATCTACTGCCCATCGTGGAAGGGACAACGGTGAAGACCCGATATGGTTATGTGAAGACCGACCACATCCTGTTTATCGCTGCGGGGGCGTTTCATCGGGCGAAGCCGAGCGACTTGATGCCTGAGTTACAAGGCCGTTTTCCTATCCGGGTGGAACTCTCTGATCTGACAAAAGATGATTTTGTCAAAATCCTGACAGAGACGGAAACGGCGTTGGTGAAGCAATATCAGGCACTTCTGCGGCCGGAAAACGTTACGCTGATATTTGATTCGGACGCGATTGAATTGATTGCAGAGTATGCTTATCGCGTGAATCAAACCACGCAGAATATTGGCGCCCGCCGACTTTATACCGTCATGGAAAAGTTACTCGAAGACGTGAGCTTCGATGCGCCTGAAAATATTTCTGGGGAATTTCGGGTGACGCGCGACTACGTGGCTGCAAAGCTGGGGGACGTGATCAAAGACGAAGACTTGAGTCGTTTCATCCTGTAGCATGATCGACCTTGAGTGGGACTGGAGAGGCTCATTTTCTCATTGCAGTAATCACAACTAAAAGCCTATCCCATAATCTCCCCTCGCCCGCTCGGCGGCAGAGGGGTCGGGGGTGAGGGTGGCTCGAATCGCTGCCGGTTTTCGCGACCGACTCCGACGTTCGCTTGCCCTCACCCTAACCCTCTCCCAGAGGGAGAGGGGGACTTTGGGATAGGCTCTAAGTTGCGTACAGAGCTTGTCACAGTGGGGCGCGCGGCTCAGTTCGGGCTGCTTCGGCAATGTGGGGGCGGGCAACTTGGTATTTGCGCGAATTTCATTCACGCGCTTTTCCAAAAACGCGGCATCACGAGGACCAGCAGGGGAAAGTATTCCAATCGGCCGAGGAGCATCAAAAGGGTTAAGATGCATTTGGCCGGTGCATGCATTGCCCCGTAATTGGACAGGGGTCCGAAAAGGCCCAGGCCCGGGCCGACGCCATTAAGTGTAGCCGCCACGGCGGAAAAACAGTCTAAAAGTTTGCGATCGGGATGAACGCCCCAGGTGCTGGACGGCTCCACGGCGAGGATCGCAAGCCATGCCACAGCCGTGGTGAGAACCACCAGGCCAAAATAAACGAGGACACTTTTAAGAAGATCGGCGTCGGTGACTGGTCGTCCCCCAACCCGCACAATACGCACCACGTTGGGATGATAGGCCTGCTCAATTTCCAGGGCACAGATTTTGAAGAGAAAGATGTAGCGAATAACCTTCACACTGCAACTTGTGCTCCCGGCACACCCGCCAACGTACATCAACATTAGGAGAATGCCCTTGGCGTAAGGCGGCCATTCGTTGAAGTCATCTGTGGCAAAACCAGTATTCGTTTGAATAGAGACACATTGGAAAAGGGCGCAACGGATAGCACGGCCCATGTCTGAAGAAAATGCCGGGTGCTGTACCGCCAGGCAAATCGAAACCGAAATCGTAGCCAGCATACAAATAGCTAGATATGTCCGGAACTCGACGTCCTCCACAAGCCGTTTGATGTCACCTTTTGCGGCAAAGTACAGGAGGCCAAAGTTGGTGCAACCCAGCAGCATGAAGAGCACAACGGTGAAGTCAATTAGGGGGCTTTTAAAGTGCCCGATGCTATCGTTGTAGGTACTAAATCCGGCGGTGGCTACGGTGCCAAACGCATGACAGATCGCGTCATAGATGGATAATCCCTGGATCATCAAAAGGAAGGTCAAGATCAGGTTGAGCACGACAAACACAGTCCCGAAGGCCATCGCGGCACGGCGAGTTTGTTCGTGTGTGGAGGTCTGCGTAGGCGTGGCAACTTCCGCTCGAATCAACTGTTTACCGGCAGAGCCCATGCCGAGGATGGCCACGAACAGGACGACAATCCCCAAGCCGCCCAAAAAATGTGTTTCCGATCGCCAGAAGAGCACGGATCGGGGAACGAGGTCAGGATTCTCGACATCGGCGAGGACGGTTGCCCCTGTCCCACTGTAGCCGGACGCCGACTCGAAGATCGCGTCGAAGACGGTCATCCGGATGGGTTTTCCCGAATCGTCGATACCTCGGCACGTTCCCGAACAGATGTATGGTAAAGCCCCTAGGATTGTTGCCACGAGCCACGCTAGTCCCACGGCCGCCAAAGCCTCGCGCCGCAGGAGTCGGTCGCTTCTTGCACGACGACCGTACCAAAGAAGCAAGCCGCTGACAATCAGTGATACAAGGATGGCCGCAAGAACGCCAAAAAATCCTCGTCGGTCGAAGTGTGTTACTTGACCACAGATGGGGAGCGACCAGGGCAAGCTGGCCGTCATGAATCCCGCCACAATCAATGAAATAACCCCAAGGATGTGAGAAATGAGGCGAAGGTTCATAACCCCTATCCAGTATCGGCTGTGGATCAAAGCGACAGGTCTTGCATTTCGTCAATGACGGACTCCACCTGCTGCCGGGACACGTCCGGAACAAGCACGACGCGACCAATCGTTGTAGGCAGGACGAACCGCAGGTGCCCATGCTGGACTTTCTTGTCCCGCATCATACATTCCAGGATCTTGTCCGCGGCCAACCCGCGAATCCGGATCGGCAAGTGCAATGATGAAAGAAGGGATTCCTGTCGTTGAGCCAGCTCCTCGGGAAACATCCCCAGCCGGACGGCCAATTTTGCCGCACATGCCATGCCTATCGCCACAGCCTCTCCATGAAGCCATTGATTGTACCCAGTCAATGTTTCGATGGCGTGAGCAAATGTATGGCCATAATTGAGGACCGCTCGCAACCCCGTTACTTCGCGTTCGTCCTGTTCCACAATCGTAGCCTTCAGTTGGCAACATGTTTTCACAACGGAAACGAGAACGGCGGGGTCCTGTGCCAACAGATCATCCACGTGTTCTTCAAGAAAAGAGAAAAAATTGGAATCAAGAATAACACCATACTTGACCACTTCAGCCAACCCAGAGAGATACTCACGCTGGGGGAGCGTTCTCAACGTTGAGACATCGATCCATACTGCGCAAGGTTGATAGAAAGCACCGACCATGTTCTTGGCTTTGGGAAGATTTACGCCAACTTTGCCGCCTACAGAGCTATCGACTTGCGCGAGAAGACTGGTCGGGATCTGCAACAGCCGGACACCTCTTGCAAACGTCGCCGCCGCAAAGCCTGCCAGGTCACCGACGACGCCTCCCCCGAGGGCAACAACGAAACTACCCCGGTCCGCCTTCACATCGAGCATCCAATTCCAGATAGATTCTGCCGATGCGAGACCCTTGCTCTTTTCGCCCGCGGGAACCACATAGCTATCTGTGCGGACGCCCGCTTCTTGAAATATCTCAGAGACCTGGTCCAGGTATAGAGGCCCCACATTGGAATCGGTAATAATGACCGCGTGGCTCACGCGATCGAGCCCGGCTAATAGGGATGTCCGTTTCGCGAGCAGGTTATTGCCGATGTGGATGGGATAGGACCGCTCGCCGAGATTAACCTTGACTGTGGCGACCCCACTCTCATCCATGGTGTTTCTCCAGTAGTGTTTGGTTGTGTTGGGGAGGCAAAGGCCCCGTTCCTAAAATCTGCGTAATGTCTTCAGGTGTTACTCGAATCCGTCGGCAAAACCCCGTCGGCAACCGCACATATGTCAAATCGGTCGCTGACTGCGGATGACTGTGCAGCGCCGCTTCAACCTTTTGGCGATTCTGGCGATCCAAGCCGTAACCGTCGTCTGGCCAAATCGTGACCTGCTCGACAACGAGGGCTTCGCGGTACGGATCCAATTCATTAGCCATCGTCATCACACTTTTCCGACACGTGTTCAAAGCCCCACAAACCGAGTTAATATACCTCGTGCGTTGCGTATTAGAAATTCTAATGGTTATGAAGAGAAAAAGGGACCGACCAGCCTGACGGAGGACGGTCCCTTCGGTGACCCTCAAACTCAAACGTTGACCGTGGCATCGGTGGCCTGGCTTTGCGATGCCTCGGTGTTCATCGATCAGGCATCGAGGTTATAGCCCGGTCGATATACCGGCTTGACGATCTCCTCGAGCCCGGAGATGTTCGTGCATTTCATGTTAACGGCATCCCACTCGACCTTTGGTCCGACGCCGGGCTCATTGGCTACCCATACGGCCAGGTTGCCCAAGAGGACGGTTTCGGTGAGCGCGCTGGCATAGTCCGGGAAGTTCGACATGGCCGGCTTGCCCGTCTTAATCGCTGCCACCCATTCCTCGAAGTGACCAGGCGATCGTTCGAATTCCACTTCGGGAACGACCAGGTCCTTCGGCACAATCTTGAACTCGGAGCAGTAATCGCCCGGGGAGTACATCTTACCCTTCTCACCGATGATCAGGGCACCGCTTGCGGTCGGGGCCTTGGGGTCTTCGAACTCAGTGAACAGCTCCTTGGGCGGCAACTTGCCACCGTCATACCATTTCAGGGTCAAAGCGGGACGCCAATCGTTGGCCGCAAATTCGTAGGTGATGATCGACCACTTGGGGAAGCTATCCCGATTATGGCCCGAGGTTTCGGCCTGGACCGACACCGGATTGCGGAGATCCAAACCGGCATACGGCATGTTCAGCGTGTGGCAGGCCATGTCGCCCAACGCACCGGTGCCGAAGTCCCACCAACCGCGCCACGAGAACGGGTGATAACCCGGAGCATAGGGACGGAACTTCGCGGGTCCAATCCACTCTTCCCAGTGGAGGTAAGGTGGAACGGGCTGTTCCGCAGCGCGTTCCCCACCTTGCGGCCAAATGGGCCGGTTGGTCCAGACATGAACCTCTTTGACGGTTCCCAGAATGTTTTTCTTCAAGAGGGCTGCGGCCCGCCGCAAAGCCGGATTCGCCGTCCCTTGGTTGCCCATCTGGGTCTGCACCTTCTTTTCACGGGCGACTTGACCCATCAAACGGGCTTCGTAGATGCAACGGGTCAAGGGCTTCTGGCAAAAGCAGTGCTTGCCCATCCGCATGGCCATGAGGGCCGCTGCCGCGTGGGTATGGTCTGGCGTGCTGACGGTCACCGCGTCGATCTTATCGCCCATTTCCTCGAGCATCTTCCGAAAGTCAAAATACTTCTTGGCGTTCGGAAATCGCTTGGATGCTCCCTCAAGCGTCCGATCATCGACGTCGCAAATGGCAACGACCACCCCATGATTGCCAGCGTCCGCCGAATCACTCTGGCCTTTACCGCCCATACCAATGCAGGCAAACTGAATCTGCTCGTTCGGCGACTTGCTCTCCTCAGCGCGGACACCACCGGCGACCCAGAACCCGACCCCGGCAACGGCTGACGCTTGCAAGAACTCACGACGACTTGAACGCAATGCCATAACGAATCCTCCTCAAGTAAACGTATGTTTGTATGGACCGGAAGACCTGGTCTGCCAAGTCTTGACCAATTACGCGATAGGATAACTCATTCAAAAGGCTCCTGCAAGTTCCGCGGAACCAGGGAGGTTAAATGACTTCGAGGGGACACCTGCCCGCGCTGCGAATGTGAACGCCGAAGAATTACGAGCGGCACCTAACAATCACTGATAAGGCGATGATATCGGTACGATGTCCGCAACATCTTGACCCCCCATTGTAGGACGGATGTGTCTCTTGATCATATCTCTGAATTTTTAACCCCTAGGAGAAACGGGCATCGCTAGTTTGTACTGGTGGCTCGTGTGATTGAGGGACGCAGCGATGCGCGTTTCTCAAGGGATATGGTGATGGAAGGCGACGAAACGAGTGATTAAGGGTTACTCGCCGTGGCGGAGGAACTTATGAGAATGCAAATCACTCAGAGTTTTGACTGCCTGCGTCATGCCACAGTCGGTGGTCAGCCGCGGCCTGGCTGATCAGTAAGAGAAGGACGTTGGGGTCATATGGCTTCGCCACATAGTACATTCCACCTGCGGCGCGGCACCGGCGGGGTAGGTCTCTACCTTCCATACCGCTCAGAATAATGATGGGGATGTCGGCCGTAGCAGAGGTCGTCATTAATGCCTGACAGATTTCTAGACCATGCACGTCGGGCAGACAAAGGTCGAGGACAATCACGTCGGGGTGCCACGACCGGGCGAGATCCAGCCCTTGCTGGCCGGTCTCGGTTAACAGGACTTCAAACCCTTCAATCTGCAGTTGGATATGAAGCGGCTCAATTGCGGCTCGATCATCATCCACCAGCAGAATCCGACCAGGTCGTTCCTGCCCGGTTGCCTTTTCTTTCGGTTTGGCTTGAAGTTCTGATCCGCACATTTGTGGCGAAATTTCCATAAATACCGGCAAGCAAGCTACATCTTAGCATTGAGAGCATAGGTCAAGAAATTGGCCTTGGCAAACGGAAAAAAAGAAAATGCAAAATAGCGCCCTCGTGTTCTCAGGAGATAATGTGGTATATGATGAATATTCCGGAAGGACGACGGTTAATCGTAGAACGTTGCCATTTTCTTGGGCTATTGAGACAATCGATGTCCGGTTGTTCACGTTGCGTCTTTTGACAGCTGTCAGGAACTTCAAGCCAACGATCGACAGATGATAGACCCACAATTGCTTTCACTCCTGGCCTGTCCTGAAACTAGGCAGCCCCTTTCTTTGGGAGATAGCGCTCTTCTTAGTCAAATCAATCAAGCCATTGCGGTAGGCAAATTGCGTAATCGTGCCAATTGCCAGGTGACGCAGCCCTTGGAAGCGATTCTGGTTAGGCAAGATGGGAAAGTGGGTTATCCTGTCTGGGATGGGATTCCGACGTTGCTCATCGACGAAGGAATTCCACTCGGTCAGCTCGAAATGGGTGGTGTCGAGAATACGTCCGCGTAAGTGCTTCGAACAGTGGTTCTGGTGTTGGCAGTTCAGGGAGGCTGGGTTTTAGACGCTTGGAGAGTGTGCCATGTCGCCGAAAACAGTCTTCAAGAAGATCATCGATCGCGAGATTCCGGCAGAAATCGTTTATGAGGACCAGGAGTGTTTGGCCTTCAAAGATATTAATCCCCAGGCACCGATTCATGTCATTGTCATCCCTAAAAAGGAGATTCCCAACTTGGAAGAATTAAGGGAAGAGGATGAAGCACTGATAGGACACCTCTTCATCGCGATGCAACGAATTGCCCAACAAATGGGGATCAGCACGGGGTATCGGGTCGTCCTTAATAATGGGCCAGATGCCGGGCAGGAGGTGATGCACATGCATTTTCACCTGCTGGCTGGGCGCAAGTTCGACTGGCCACCTGGGTGATTGGTCTTGCGGGATGCCATTGGGGCTTGACGGTGGGGTCTATATCGGTATTGCATATTCCATGGGTTACCCTGATCAAGACCCACTCGCTTGGATTGAAATCAGCTTGAAAGAGCTTGAAGATGCTGGTTTGCGTCGGCAATGTCGGACGCGTGAATGCAGCCAAGGCCGAATGATTCGATTCGGCGAACGGCTGCTCCTCAATTTTGGATCGAACGATTACTTGGGGCTAGCTGCAGATACGCGGCTCATTCAGGCGGTCTCCGAAGCGATTCATCGCGAAGGGTGGGGGAGCGGTGCCAGCCCGCTGATTTGTGGCCGTTCCATAAGCCACGCGGCGTTAGAATCCGCCCTGGCCCGGTTTGAGGGTACGGAAGCGGCTCTTGTTTTCCCGACGGGTTTTGCGGCCAATTCAGGCACAATTGCCGCATTGGTAGGGCCAGGTGATGCCGTTTACAGCGACAAGAAAAACCACGCAAGTTTGCTCGATGGTTGCCGCCTCAGTCGGGCGGATTTTCGGGTCTTTCCCCATGCCGACGTGGATACCTTGGACCGCCTTCTGGCAAAACCCCACCGTCACCGACGACGTCTCGTAGTGACCGATGGCCTCTTCAGTATGGATGGTGATCTGGCACCACTGGACAGGCTGGTCGAAGTCTGTCGCCGCCATTTAGCGATGCTTCTGGTTGATGAGGCGCACGCCACAGGGATCTTTGGCAGGCTAGGGCGCGGCGTTGCGGAACACTTCGGCGTTGAGTCCGAGGTTCAAGTGCGTGTCGGAACACTTAGCAAGGCACTGGGATCGGTGGGCGGATTTGTGGTCGGCAGACGCTCTCTCATCGAATGGCTCATCCACAAAGGGCGACCATATATGTTTTCAACGGCTCCCCCGGCCGCCGCTTGCTGTGCGGCACTGACCGCTCTGAACATCGTGAAAACGGAACCCCATCGCCGAGAAACAGTCCTTCGGCAATCTGACATCCTGCGCAAGGCCTTGCGAGACGACGGTTGGAATGTGGGGGCATCGGCCAGTCAGATTATTCCCATTATCGTTGGTTCGCCGGAACGTGCTGTCTCGCTGGCGAATGCCTTGTACGAACAGGGCCTGTTTGTGCCCGCGATTCGGCCCCCCTCGGTTCCCGATGGTGAGGCCTGCTTGCGGATCAGTGTGACCTACCATCATCAAGTCGATGACATCGGGCGTTTGATTGAGACGCTCCGTTCACTGCGGGGCAACTTTGGAACTGAGTGAGTCAAGGTTCCCTCAAGTTTCTGTGTGGCCCATCGGCATCTTGTCCTTGATCGGTCAGGGATTCTTTGTGGCCGAGCGCGTTTTTCCGTCTCGCGTGAATGGCTGAGCTTGCAAAAAACATTCCTGTCGGACGCCCCGGCGCGCGCCGTCGAAATGTGAGGAGGGCCTTGTCTCGGAGTTATTTCCGATGATCGAAGTTGACCTCGCGCGGAGTTCAGGTATCGACCCTGATGATTGTTTGTCCGACGGTGGATGCACATAATGACGTGTGCCCTGCGGCTTGCTGGGGATGTGTGGGCATTTTTGTGGACGGCGTGGACTGAGGTGATTGCAAATCAGGTTACGATCGGAGGAAACAAGGTGGTCATCCAATTCGCTCGTGTTCTCGGCTTGGCGATTGTGCTGTGGCTGGCTCAGTATTGCGCGGCTTTGGTCGGAGAGGAGGGCACACAGCCTACTTCCCCGCGCGGTGTGCTTTGGCAGATTGGGGAAGTGGACAAATCTCCGAAGGGTTTCGCCCTGGCTCCCAATCAATTTGCCCAATATCGAGGGGATGCAGTCTTTCTTGTGGGTGTTTCATCGCCTGAAAAAGACTGGCCTTACGTGCAACCGGGTCCGCTGGACGTTTGGGCAGGATCAAGGACGCATCAATCGACCATCATTTTTTCCTTGGAAGACGCTCCCCTGGGCCCGTGCGAGTTGGTACTTCACCTTGCGAACACCCACGGTCAACATCCACCGCGGATGACTGTTGCGGTCAATAACAAAGTGGTTCACGAACAGGTACTACCCAAGGGTGGCCCCGATCCGACCATTACCGGAGACCTTTCTCAAGCAAAACCGTTTGAGATGCGCGTGCCGATCGCAAAGGAAGACCTGCATTCAGGGACGAACACAGTTACGATTGCGTCGGTGGCGGGTAGTTGGATTATTTATGACGCGGTCGTTTTTCTCGCTCCTCCAGAAACACGACTGAGCTCGCCTCGTGATGTCACGATTGTCCAAAGGTGGGAATCACCACCGGCGTTGATCCGGCATAATGGGGGCCTTTCTCAAGTGGTTGAATTAACGGTTCTCCGTGGCGGAGAGCCAACGAATGCCTCTGTAAGCTACGAAGGCAAGATCTGTTGGACGGGGCCAATTGCGCCGGGCGAAAACGAGATTTGCGTTCCTGTCCCGCGGGTTTCTAAATCAACGCAGGGTACGCTCACAGTCGAAGTTGGCAACCAAACGATTTGGCGTCAGGCGGTCCTTTTGGAGCCGGTGAGGGAATGGGAGGTCTATCTTCTTCCACATTCCCATGTTGATATCGGGTACACGGAGCTTCAAACCAAGGTGGAGCAGGATCACTGGAGGTATTACGAGGAAGCTCTTGAGGCGTGGAATGCTACGGCCACCTTTCCGCCGGAGGCTAGGTTCAAATGGAATGTCGAGGTCCTTTGGGCGGTTGATAGCTATCTGCGGCAGGCCTCGCCGGAAAGAAAAGAGGCCTTTTTACAGGGCGTTCGCGACGGTGCCATTGGCCTGCAGGCCCTTTACGGGAATGAACTGACGGGTTTGTGCCGTCCCGAGGAGCTTTTGCGATTACTCGACTACGCGGGGAGATTGGAAGAGACGTATCATTTTACCATTGACTCGGCCATGATCAGCGACGTGCCGGGTTACACCTGGGGAATTGTGACGGCGCTGGCCCAGGCGGGCGTCAAGTACTTTTCGATTGGCCCAAACGGCGGACACCGCATCGGAAACACGCTCCGTGTTTGGGGTGATAAGGCTTTTTGGTGGAAAGGGCCAGACGGGGGGAGCCGTGTCCTCTGCTGGATTCCTCGCCGTGGTTACTGGCGAGGTTTTGGAGGTAGGGACGAACTGATGAGTTACCTGAAACAACTGGAAACCGAAAAATATCCTTTCGACATGGTCCAAATCCGCCATTGCCAGGGCGATAACTCAGGGCCAGACACCGGAATCAGTAAATTCGTGAAAGAATGGAACGAAAAATATGCATTTCCCAAGCTGATTATTGCCACATGTTCCGAGATGATGCGACGTTTTGAAGCCCGATATGGGGACGTCATCCCAGAGGTTAGCGGTGATTTTACGCCCTATTGGGAGGACGGGGCAGCGTCGTCGGCTTTGGAAACAGGTCTTGTCCGTCGTGCTGCCGAGCAGCTTTCGATGGCGGAGGCCCTGTGGGCAATGCTCCGACCTTCGAGCTATCCTGACGATCGATTTTATGAGGCCTGGCGGAATGTACTTCTTTACGACGAGCACACATGGGGTGCCCACAATAGCATCACGGAACCCGACAGTGCCTTTGCCCAGGGACAATGGGCGATAAAACGGCAGTTTGCCCTGGATGCCGCACGGCAGGCCGAAGAGTTGTTGACGCAATCGGTCGCTAGCTTTGGCGAGCGCAACAAAGGCGGGCGGTTCCTGATGGTCCTCAACCCGTGCGGTTGGACGCGGACGGACCTTGTCTTTGTAGCACCCGTCTCGAGACATGTGGTGGTATTAGATCCGGAAGGAAGGACCGTACCAAGTCAGCGACTTTCCACAGGAGAACTGGTGTTCTTGGCAGAGGATATTCCCGCCTTTGGTGGCCGACGGTATGAACTGGTAGCCCAAGAGACGAGCGACAGAGGTAGACCATCGCCACCAACAAACGGTGAAGAAGTTTTCCTGAGATCGTCTCGTTATGAACTCAGTATCGATGCCTCAACGGGGAACATCAGATGTCTCTACGACAAAGTTTCCGATCGGCAGATCATAGCTTCTGACGGAAAATATACGGGCGCCGAGTTTCTCTATGTTCCGGGGCGAGATCCAAAGAACGTACAGAGGGTCTCCGGTGGTGCCAAGGTGAATTGGTTGGACAACGGACCTTTGGTCCAGCGGGTCTTTGTCGATTCAGCCGCGCCAGGCTGCCGAAATCTCCGAAGAATCTACGAGGTCGTGGAAAAACCCGATTATGTCCGGATCGAGCTCATCATTGATAAAGAGAAGGTGAGAACCCCAGAGGGGGTTCACATCGCATTTCCCTTTTCCATTGCCGGGGGTGAAATCAACCTAGGATTGGCCTGGGCAGTCGTCAATCCCCATCGGGACCAACTTCCCGGCGCTTGCAAGAACTACTTTACCGTCCAGCACTGGGCCGACGTTTCGAACGCAGAGTATGGAGCAACCTGGGT
>JAKPII010000105.1 GCA_029549885.1 Planctomycetota bacterium | reverse complement strand
TAACAACCCAAATGGCCAATAGATCCGAGGGCGCGACCTTTATAGAACGCATTCACGCCCTGGGCGGCATCCTCTACCACCAGCAGGTTATACCTGCCGGCAATATCCATGATGCAGTCCATTTCGCAGCCTACCCCACCGTAATGCACTGGCACGATCACCCTCGTTCGTTCCGTGATGGCTGCCTCGATCTTTGTCTCGTCAATGTTGAGAGTATCAGGACGAATATCCACGAACACGGGTCGGGCGCCCACCCGCACAAAGGCACTGGCTGTGGAAACAAACGTGTACGAGGGCATAATGACCTCGTCGCCGGGCTGGAGGTTGCACAGCATGGCCGCCAGCTCTAAGGCCGCCGTACCCGACGGGACGAGGAGCACTTTACGAATGCCGAACCGCTCTTCCAGCAAGCGAGAACACGCCTTGGTGAAATACCCATCGGCCGCTATATTACCCATCGTGACCGCCTGGGCAATGTAATAAAGTTCCTTCCCGGCAATAAACGGTTTGTTGAAGGGGATCATGGGGGATGCCGTGTGTTCTGACGAAAGTAACTTCGGTAAAACAATTCATGTTACATTGCAAACAGTTTATGCTGCGCGGTAGCTACCTCATGGTACCGGGATTGCTAACCCGGTTGGGGGCTGGTGTGCCTGATTCTCCTTCTCACCCGGGCCTTGGGACGCAAGCAGTTCGGCATTTTCGCTACGGCACTCGCCCTTCAGGGTTACATTGTCCTGTTGGCCACGGCTGGGATGCCGGCCGTTTGCATCGTCCTGGCGCTCAGCATGGCTGTCTGGGATGCATATCTTCACGACGATCTCGCAGCCCGGGCATGGTTGCCCGGCAACCGACCGAAATCAGTGTTGGACAGCCGTGATCGGTGGCAGAGAAAATAATTCTCGGATTTGTCCGACTCAACCATAGACAACATCAACGAGTTACAGTCTCAGCCGCCACATGACGTTGGCTCACGGAGAAATAAAGCCGAGTGAAACGCCAAATTGAAGCAGCATCACACCACAGTTAGTTTTGAATCAAATCTCCGCAACAGTGCCATAGTGCGGACCACATCACCCCACCACAAGCAGATTGTGTAGTACGAACTTGGAATACGCAAAACCTGCTATGGCAGCTATGGTGAGGGCTCTGGTGCGAGGTGAGACAGTTACCCAAAAATCTAGGAAGCCCAGACCAAGCATGACCGCTAAGAATCCAGGATATGCAAAACGAATCTCTGGCCAAAACATCATGGCGGCGGGAGCTAAGACCGCTATCGCAGCACAAAATCCACCAAAGATCCAGCGGCGTGACCCGCCATGTGCCAACGAGACGATTTGCCGTACCGGCAGTAGGATGAATGCCAAGGTCAAGGGGATACCTAGATCCATAGGACACCGACGCACGAATGTGAGAAGGCCCCTCAACGGGTCAGTGAAGCTGGTCGGCCCACTTTCCCCGACCGTCTCCAGACGCGCAAGCACCACATGAGCTGCGTCCGGGACGGCGAGTCTGGAGTAAGCAATCCCCAAGGCCACGGATATAACGCTTGGGATCAGCAGCCACGCTGCGTAACAGATTCCCTGACGCCCTTTTGTACTAACCATGAGAACGGCCGCAGCCAGCGACGCTAATGACGCCGTTAGAGTCACAAAACACGCCACGGCGAGTAACAGCCCGGCCAGCTTAATGCGATGCCCTTCGTCCGACTCCCACTTGTCGCGCATAATGGCCGGGGCCAGCAATCCAAACCCCACAAATGAGAAGAAGCACGGGGGGATGTCTGAGGAGACCGAAACAGCGTGCCACCAATCCAAATTTGGAATCGACGCGAAACATGCGGCAGTTAACAGACCGAAATGTGAATCGGGCGACCACTGGTTACCCGCCCAGAACGCCGCCCCCACGCATAGCAGAAAAATGAGGCCTGCCCAGATCCGTGCAAGGGGCGGATTTTCAGCAACCGGCGAGTAGATAATTGCCAGGCCGGGAGGGTGTCCTGTTAACGCCCTTCTTAACCAATAGGACCGATCGTGACCCTCTGGTTTGTCTATCAGCTCGGCAATGCGGTGGGGTACACCTGCAGTTTTCCGGATCGCCATCGCTGCTGCTAAATGAGCCGTTTCGTCCCCTTTACGATGAAACTCCTTTAGCGGGTAGGTGATAGGGGCTATGCTTGTTTGCCCTGCGCTGTCCCAGCAAATATACCGCGGGCGCGGCGAGTCCAACGATTCTAAACTCACGAGCCCGCGCCACATGTGGCGACTAAGTGCCTCGCCGAACCCAAAAAGGCAAGGCACAAGACCAACGAACCCAATAAGACGCCACACCTTGCGTCCGGGCGCTAACACTGTGTAGGAGAAGGCGTAGCTGACAAAAGCAGCCAACACAAATATGGCTAAGGCCATGACAGCCGCCAGTCCCACGCTTCCCTCGTGGCGGTATCTCGCCATGAAGTAAACGCCCCCAAGAATCAGGCACACAACGGGAAACAGTGCATCAATATATCGTTTCATCTCGTTTACCCGGTAACCGAAACATTTAGCTTTGCGTACCTTCTCGGCATCGTTTTGCGAACGCTAATTCCTCACACAATGCCGCAGGTACCCTATTTCAACGCCTCCGCTTGCTTTACTCCGGTTTTCCCACGCGAATTACCCCCTTACCTGCCGCCGGCAATCGTATGCCCCAAAACTATAGGCCATAATTGAAGGACATGCTCTTGCTCCGGAGGGATTGCAACGCCTTATGGGACGCAACTGGAGTTTGGTTTCTTTCGGAAAATCGTTTTTTACGCCTGCGGGTCGGCAGGCGGCGGCCAATTTCGCTTGGATGTTGGCCGGCCGAATCATCAGCCAAACCTGTCTGGTCGGGGTGATTCTCCTTCTCACCCGGGCCTTGGGACGCGAACAGTTCGGTATTTTCGCCACGGCACTCGCCCTGCAAGG
>JAKPII010000104.1 GCA_029549885.1 Planctomycetota bacterium | reverse complement strand
CCTTGCAGGGCGAGTGCCGTGGCGAAAATACCGAACTGTTCGCGTCCCAAGGCCCGGGTGAGAAGGAGAATCACCCCGACCAGACAGGTTTGGCTGATGATTCGGCCGGCCAACATCCAAGCGAAATTGGCCGCCGCCTGCTTGCCCGCAGCCGTAAAAAACGATTTACCGAAAGAAACCAAACTCCAGTTGCGTGCCATAAGGCGTTGCAATCCCCAAGAGCAAAAGTGTGTCCTTTAGTTGTAGCAATCATGGCCTATAATTGAGCGCGCAATCCGTAGTGCATAAGTACATAAGTAATTATGTGCCACGACCTTGAGCAAAACTGCGTGCTAGTAGCGCTAAATCGAGGTGATGAATCGTTGCGTAACGAACTGATGATATTGGATATTATTTCCAGCAAACAACGAAAACACCAAGATCCCGTAAACGACCAGGCGGTTCGCAGTTGCTCGGCGGGCCTTGCCAAGCACAAGACTGTGACGTCAAATGACCGCGGGATCGCAATTGTCTCTACCTCAAGAAATGGCAAAACGGACGACGTGCTTCGCGGGTTGCCGTGATCCTGGCGCGGGTTATTTGCACTGAGTAACAGCCGGGACGTGCATACGCATGGCTAACGTAATGTCGCTTTTAAGCTAGAGTCCGAACCCATGGTGTGACAGAGGTTTATAATGCTGATTCGTTGCATCGGACAGAAGGGCTCAGACACGTTAAGCATACGTTTGATATCCTGTGATTTGAGGAGCTAACTGGAACGCTATACTGGTTCGAAATCTAACGCCACCTCAGAAATATACTTTGGGTTTGCGTAACCTAGTACCAGGGGTTTACGAGAGATGGAACTGACACCTTCCATAAAACACGGAGTAGCTGTGCGCTCCGTCCCTTTTCTGTGCGCAGCCCTCCTCACGGGCAATCTGATCATAGCCCCGATATTTTGGTACGCAGGCTATCATCCTGACTTTCATACGATACATGGCTTCGCGACGAAGTTTTTAGAAGGGCGTAGCGTATATGCTCGTGCAAATCCTTATTTGCCCAGTGCAGTTTTTCTACTCGCTCCACTCGGATTATTGGACAAACCGACCGCGTGGCTGATCTGGAAGCTCGTAATGATGAGCGTGGTTTTGGTGACAATAAGTGGGATTTACCGCCTTTCACGCCTGTCTCTTTCGATACCTTTGGCATGGTGCTGCGCAACGAATATCGGGCTATTAGCGGGGATGACGCCCAAGACTGGAAATCCGGGAAATCTTGTCGGACCGTTGGTCGTACTGGCTTGGATACTCATGGCTAGAAATCGAGAAAAGACTGCTGGTGGTATTCTGGGGATCGCTCTGGCATTAAAATATCCGCTGGGTCTTCCATTGCTTGGTCTGGCCTTGCTAAAGAGACGACTAAAATTCGCTGCGACAGCGTTTCTTGTTTTTGCGGCTACAAATTCTATCGCACTTCTGTGGTTGGCACGCAATGGCGAGACCCTGGGAAGTGTGTGCCGAGCAGTGAAAGATGGAATCGTTTTAGTCGGCGGTTATAACGATTATGGATTCAATGCATGGTTCAATGCGGACGTTCGTGGGCGATACAGTACGCTCAGTGCAATGCCACTATTAAGTGGTTTGGGCTTAAGCCCAAGCTGGTCGCGTGGTGTCACGTTGGGGCTGTGTATGTTTGCCGTCATTCTAGCCGTGTATACAACGGTAAGAAAGGATGGGACAATTCTATGTGGTTTAAGCGTCTTTAGCCCCTTGTTTTTGACCTTAACCTATCATCGGTATTATGACTCAGCGTTGCTTGTATTCCCGATATTTCTGGCATGGACGCAGTGTGGGGCGTCGAAGGGGTGGCCAATGGTTGCCAGAGCTGCCGTTGTGTTGGGTTCCCTGTTTCTGCTTCGCTCGATAGCCTATAACCTTGTATATCGATCAGGTGTCGGGGATGAAATGCTTCGGTGGTGGTTTTTCAACTTCCTGGTGTGCCCGATTCACATTTACGCGCTCTTTTGTATCGCGTTAGGCGCTTTTGTCCTGTGTGTCGCTTATGGGCATAGTGATAGGGAAGGCGAGGGTAATTGCAATACTGAGAAATATCCTTAGGGATACCCTTGACCTTGGCACTCATCGCACTGTCGGTGCGGCAAGAGGACCATTTCTGCGTGACTCATCCTGGCGCTGTGGCGTGTGGTTGTGCTGGTCGGCAGGATAGGCACCGCACATCTCGGCCGGGAGATAAGAACATCATCCGATTTCGGCCTCGTGAAGTCTTTGAAGTGTGCGTCTTGCCCAATCTGGCATAGCATCGCTGCCGCGTGTTGAGGCGTACAGCCGGCGTGTGCTGATTGCGGGGTCTTTTCCTTTGGAGTCGGGCCAGGGATTGTTCGTGTTCCGGGGAGTGGTCGGGCGTTGTCAATTGGTAGATCGGGTGAATCTGAGGTCATTTTCTCTGCCAGCGATCACGGCTGTCCAATAATGATTTCGTTGTGTCGCCGCCTAGCCGTGCCCACGCTACGAGATCGTCGCGGAGATATGGGTCCCAGGCGGCCATGCTGAGCGCCAGGACGATGCAAACGGCCGGCATCCCAGCCGTGGCCAACAGGAC
>JAKPII010000075.1 GCA_029549885.1 Planctomycetota bacterium | reverse complement strand
GAATGTCAACGTAATCGAAATGTGCAAACGCTACAGCAAATTGGTTTTTCCCGGGGCGTTCACACCAACCGAAATCCTAACCGCTTGGCAGGCTGGGGCCGATATCGTCAAGGTGTTCCCGTCCGACGTCACAGGACCAGGCTATTTGAAGGCAATACACGGCCCCCTGCCTTATATTCGACTTATGCCGACAGGGGGTGTCACACTAGAAACCGCTGCTGACTTCATTCGGGCGGGGGCTTGTGTTCTGGGGGTTGGTAGTGCCTTGGTGAGTTCCCGGGCGATTGCCGCTAAGGACTTCGATCAGATCCGTGAGCTGGCCCGCCAATACGTCAACATTGTGCGCGAAGCGCGACAGGGCAACACCACAAAATGAGGCCGTCATGACACCCAGTCCGCAGAAGGGAACGAGTTTGCGACCGCCGTCGGGGCTGGAATTCATTCTCGGCGAAGTCTCATCTCCGCCATCGTTTTGCGTCGTTTACGGGGATGATGATTACCTTCGTACGCTCGTCTTGCATAAACTTCGGCGTCATTGGCTGCCCGATGTGGAGGATGAATTTTGTCTCCGCGAATTCGACGGGAATGAGGTCAATTGGACAGCGGTCGAGAAAGAGTTGACAACCGTGAGCATGTTCAGCTCACGGCCTAGGGTCATCATCATTGAAGGTGCCGACCGCTTTGTCGCGGAACATCGAGGAGAGTTGGAAAAACTATTGTCCGGTTCCCCACTTCGAAATGTGCTGATGTTATCCGTCAGCCAATGGTCCGCCAATACCCGTTTAGCCAAACTGGCACTTGAACGTGGATTAGTCGTGGAATGCGATTTCGCCCGAAAGAAAGGCCAGGAATTGATTCCTTGGATGATTCGCTGGGCTAAACACCAATACTCCCTGAGCCTAAATCGTGACGCGGCCGAGATTCTCTTGGAATCGGTCGGCCCGATATGCGGGTTGGTAGACCAGGAACTCAAGAAACTCGCCGGTTTGGGCAAGAAGACGGTCACGGCGGAGATGGTGGCTTCGCTCACAGGCACATGGCGCACTAAGGCTGTGTGGGACGTCATCAATGCGGCCCTGGCGGGCAAGCCGGGCGAGTCATTAGGCGAAATCCAGAAGCTGTTAGAAGCCGGAGAAACGCCCCTGAGTATTCTGGGGATGGTTGCGCCAATGCTGCGCAGGCTCAACATGGCAACCCAGCGCTATCTTTTTCCACCACCGGGCCAGAGACGGTCATCGCTTCAAGAGTCTCTAGAAGAGGCCGGTGTACCGGCATTCGCCCTCAAGGCCGAGGAAGAGCGACTTCGCAAGTTGGGGCGACAGCGGGCCCTCAAACTCCTCCATTGGCTTCGTTCGGCAGACGCCGCCATGAAAGGTGCCATCCCAACCGATCCCCGTTTGGTTTTGGAGCGGCTTATTGTTGTCCTCGGAGCGACTGCATGCAGTGGCGGAGATTGTGACCCGGTTTGATGCGTTCGTCCCTCTGAGATTAATCGTCCCGAGTTTCTGGACAATTGACACCGGCGCTGGTAAATTGTGCAAAGTGTGAGGAACGGTTCGGGATGGCCACCGTTTGACGTCCTGTGAGATTCACAAACGGGAAGTTGCCGCCGAGTTCGCGGTTGGGTTTTCGAGAGTGATCTATCTGAGAGATTGGGGAGTGTCCAATGAAACAAACCTGGACCCGTCGTCAGTTTGTGGGAACCTCGCTGGGAGCCTTAGCGTCGGCTATTGCCGTGCCGCAGTTCTTGCGAGCCGAAGGTGCCAACGAGAAAGTTGGCATCGCAATTATTGGTGTGCGTGGTCGCGGGGGAGAGCATATTGACGCCTTCCTCAGTGACCCCCGCGTCCAAATCCTCTATATTGTGGATGCCGATGAAAAAGTCGGCCAAGGGCGGGTTGAGCAGATTTATAAGGCTAAGGGTTTCCGGCCCAAGTTCATTCGGGATTTCCGACAGGCACTGGACGATGCCGCCGTGGATGCCATCAGTACGGCAACTCCTAACCATTGGCACGCCTTGTGTGGTGTTTGGGC
>JAKPII010000071.1 GCA_029549885.1 Planctomycetota bacterium | reverse complement strand
GTATGATGGAGCCAACGCCGCTGAGTTTTAACTCGTCGTCGCTCCACCCGAGCACTAGTTGATTGATAACCGTTTTCAAAGACCAGCCGAGCTTTACGCGGGCCATATACGCATCTTTGATGAATCGGGTTGAGACAATCCGTCGCAGTTTTGCCTGACCGGCGGCTTCTCGGATGCGCCAAACCGCGTCCAGGAGTTCCTTATCGGGGCACAACCGATTTTCAAGTTGTTTGTCGTAATCGAGGGGCACCGTGCCCAAACGAAAACGGTCCAGCGTGCTCTCGTCCAGGCTGTTTCTCCCGACATACAATCTATCTGCGCCCCTCCCGAACGTGTTGGCCGCGGCAATGATGATGAAGTCCTGGTGCATTTTAGCGATTGGCTTCTCCGTCCTTGCTGGCACGGCCAACGTGCCATTGGCGATCGCAGAGTTAATGATGAGTAAAACATTGGGGTCCGCAGCGTCGATTTCATCGAACAGGAACACTCCCCCGTTTTCGTAGAGGTCAACGAACAGGGACTTTTCGTAGATGAATCCCCCGTTAGGCCCCGGCACTCGCCGGCCCAGGATAGCCGCTTCAGACATGCCAGCCGAACAGGAGATCATACCGAACCGCAGGCCCAACGCCTTAGCGACTTGATGCGCAAGATGAGTTTTCCCGCAGCCCGCCGGACCGGGTAGGAAAATGGGCACGCGGAGCTGAGCTAGCTGCCGGACCTTGGCGAAAGCCTCGTGCTGAGGCTCGTTTTCGTCGAACTTTTCGATTTCCTCTTCGACTTCCGGCTTGCCTTCGACTTCCGGCTTGCCGTTGTCGTTTTCGTTTTCGTTTTCCAGCCGGTCCTCCCGTTGTGTTGGAACGATATAGCCGTTCCTGACGCACTCGCTATGAGCGTATCGACGACGCCCATCGGACAAGACGCGGATAACAACCGCCTCCTCGCCCTTGGCCATTTTGCCGTCGCACACGCGGCATGTAGCTGGCGTGTTGAGGATAACCAGAGTGCCAACGCCGTCAGTGGTGGTGGTGGTGGTAATCATTTCAGGTCCTCCAGGTAACTAAGGGTTTACTACGCCGTTGTTTGTTGTTTGTTTTACTCTACACTCTCGTCCATCCCGATCCCTGTCAAGCCTTTTTTTTCGTCCTTGCCGTTTTTTTATTGCCCCGTCCGTTGCTCTAACTCTCTACCGTAACCGGGTGGCTGTCAAGTCTTGTGTATACCTTGAGTGCTGTATGCTTTGCGTTTTCGCGGTCCCATATATCGCGACAAATATACCCCAAGTATTGTCCAAGTAATTGCGATATAAATAGAAAAGCATTAGTCGAAAGAGTGCGAGTATAATCGCCGTCACACATTGGTGCGGCCATTGCCCCCACAGATGCATACGCACACGCTGATGCATACGCTGGGGCTGATGAGAGAGAGGGGCTAGGGGATCGTCTCGCTAGTGTTGTGTGATAACCGGGTTGCGGCGGGTGACGACAATCCGGTATGCCTCGGAGTTGCGTTTGCGTTTATCGCTCCGCGGCTTAAACTCGATATACGGCCCCCATCGTTTCTTGAGAATCTTCGTTGTTAGCGCAAACTGTTCGTCGGTGATGAGTCCCGAATTGCCACCGGCACCGGAAAAGCATCGACCGAAGTCGAAATACACCCGCACATCGCCGAGAAGAATGCGGTCTTCAAGCAGGGTCTGGAGCGTAAAATCGGCGTCCGCGCGCCCGGGCAGCGTGACATCGAACGCGCGATTACGAGCGGCCCCGCGTAGGCCGAGGGAGCCTCCAATCGGCGCGCAGAATTTGATCGGATCGTATTCCGGGTTAAGCCCCTTGACGGAGCGTGACCACGTGAAGACGTTAAACGATAAATCGCACGCCACTTGATGAGTGTTTTCGATGACCTCCAGGATGGCCCGCGGATCGGTGTATCGCCGCGGCTCCCCGACAACCCACCAGATCGCTCGAAGGTCGTCGTCGATCATCACAAGACAGTCCTCCTGGATGTGGCGATTAAGCCACTCGCGGATGTAAGCGAGTCCGGTGAGGTGGTGGCAAATCAGCCGCTCCTTCGGAACGACCGTTAGATAGGCGTCTTTTTCTTCTTCATTCACGCAGATCAGTGCCGTCGGGAGGAGCGTTAGAATCCGCTTCATGTTCGCCACCCTTTTCCGACTCGGCACTACAATCCGAAGCGTTTCCATGACTACTACTCCGTGCTCCTTCAAGCAGAGCGATTAGACGTGATGCTTCGATCCCTCGCCCGATCCCAAACTTACGACTGCCAATCTTTCGCGTTTCGATCCCCAAGAGGTCCGCGAGTCGGTTCCACTGCCGCGTTGTGCGGGCCAGGACAATTACATAGTCGTAATGTTCGTGGGGAAGTAGCTCCATCTCCGGTTTAACCGGCTGTTCCTTGTCCTCTTTTGCCCTCTGTTTGTTCTCAAGTTTGTCCACCATCTCCCCCAGCACTGCGAGCATATGGCGGAGTTCCGCGTCGTCGGCCTCGATGGTGGCCAACAGCGTGCCGAGGGCGTCCGGGTCGGTTTCTGCTAGCCCGGTGATTGAGTCGAGAACGGCGAGCAACTTCTGGGCTTCATCATCATTCAGGTCAACAACGAGGACGGGGATTTCCTGATCCAGGGCTTCATCAGCCCGCATGTGACCGTCGATGAGTTCCAGCCGTCCATCTGGCAATTCGCGAGCGATAACGGCGTCCGCAAAGCCGATTTCGGAGAGAATCCCCCGCAGGGCTTGCTTCTGTTGAGAGGGGTGGCGTCGCCAGTTTTTTGGGTTGCGAACGAGGTCCGAGGCCCGCACACGTCGCAAGCCAACGATTCGATCCTTGTATTTCATACTCTTTTTCCCTCAATTGAGCGATGTTGTTCGCGGTGATCGTTTTCCCTCCGCCACACGGCTTTGACACACACACATTTTTGTCGCTGCACTTGACTGTCTCCGGCGAGAAAGAAAGAAAGTGTGTTTAATGAAGTGGGGGGTTTTCGCGGGATTAGGAAGCGAACACACTGGAAGGACCCGTGAGAGGGGGTGGGTGGTGTACAAAAAAACCCGCCCGAGTGTTTACTCAGGCGGGCCAACGCAGGAGGTCTTTGGTTTTTGTGACCCGTTAGGCCCCGGCGGATTTCACGGCGCATCGCCAGTCCGCGGCAGCCGCCCCTATGTCGATGTAGCAACGCCAGCCGGTGCCAAGCTTATCCGCTCCGGGGTCCACTGGTTCGATGGTTGGCCCCTGTTGGCCATTCAAGAAGGCCACAAGGAAGCTACCATCCGCAGGGCCGCAGAGCAGATACCAGGCAGCGGTGCTGTTACCAGGGAAGTACGCATTACTCAGCCGCGGCTCGACCTCTAACGCGATGTTCAAGCCGGCGAAGGGATTACCAGCAGGGAGCTGGTCTCCGCCCGAGCGGTAGAGTTCGACACTGTTGAGCACTTGCCGGGCGGTCGCCTCCAGTTCGGGGGGCACCAAGAGCACGCGGGGCACTAGGTCCAGCGGCAAGCCGTCGGCGTCCGTTTGTTTGCGTAGGGCCGCGATGGCTTCGGCAAGGCTGGCGACACTCAGCCCAGATTGCGCACCAGTAATCAGGTTGCTGTGGGCAGCGGAGAAAAAACCGCCCGGATTACTGAGAAGCACCCTGTAAACCAGATCAGCCTCCTTCCGTGCGGCGGCACGTCCGAAGATCGTGGGGATTTGGTCCAGGATCGCGATGTCATCATTGATGATGTGCTGGCGGTCCAGCATGAGCATTTTGGCGTAGGTGGTCACCTTGTAAGCGATGGTTTCCTCTCCCACATTGGCGTGCCTAATTTCGCCGTGGGCGGCCAGCTCTTCCAGCTTGAAGTCACCGGTCAAGCGGATACCAGTGTGTTCCTTGAAATCCTTGGCCGACACAATCCGGGCAAAGGATTTCCATGTGGCGGGGGCTTGCTGGTAGGCATCGAGGGCGATTTTGTTGGCCGCCAGCCCGAGGGCCACCGGGAGGTCCGTAGTGGAAAAAGCCGCCTTGATCACTTCATTCGTCCCGTGGGGGACGTATCCCCAATGCATCTGGCAGGCCACACTGCAGAGATCAAGGGCAGTCCGCGGCTGGTAGTGAGTGCTGACTGTCATAACCTCCGGCCCAAATACTTTTTCCGCCAGAGATTCTCGCCCCAGAAGTTTCAGGGTGGCAGCTGCCAGAATTGACGTGGGTGAGCCGCTGGATCTGCTGGGGGTTACAGGCCCAATTACCGGTCGGTGGCTTCGCAGCTCGGCGACAGCCTTCGCGGCTTCAGGCGGCCAGCGGTTTTGGAGAGCTTGTCTGAAAGTGCCTACGTCGTCTCCGCAAGCGGAGAGCAGGTCCAGGACATACTTTGCCTCAATTAAGTCACTGG
>JAKPII010000056.1 GCA_029549885.1 Planctomycetota bacterium | reverse complement strand
CCACCGCGGGCATCGCCGTCAAGCTTGGTCAAAATGACCCCGTTGAGCTTGAGTGCCTCATGGAACGCCTTGGCGCTGTTGACGGCGTCCTGGCCTGTCATCGCGTCCACCACCAGGAACACCTCGTCGGGCTGGATCTGGCGGTCGATGATGGCCAACTGTTGCATGAGGGCCTCGTCGATGTGAAGACGACCAGCCGTGTCGAGGATCGCCACATCGGCCCCCAGTGCCGACATTTGACGCAGCGCATTTCGGCAAACCGGGAGGGGATCAGTAGCACCTTTTTCCACATAGACCGGGACACCGATCTTTTCCCCAAGTACTTGAAGCTGCTCGATGGCGGCGGGTCTTTGAAGGTCGGCTGCCACCAAAAGGGGTTTGCGGCCCTTCATCTGAAGGTATCGGCCCAACTTGGCGGCCGTCGTCGTTTTACCTGATCCCTGAAGCCCGCAGAGCATGATCGTGGCCCCGCTGGGCTTGAGCCGCAGCTCGTGATCCACCGGGCCCATCAGGGCGACAAGCTGTTCATAAACAATCGCCAGGAGTTGGTGCGTTGGACGGAGCGACTGAAGGACCCGTGCGCCAAGGGCCTCTTGGGAGACCTTCTCCAGGAAGGCTTTGACCACAGGCAGACTGACATCCGCCTCGAGGAGGGCCTGCTGGACCATCCGCAGCCCCTCCCGCATGTTCGCCTCGGTCAATTTCCCCTTGCCGGTAAGTGTGCGGATGGCCTCGAAGAGTCCTGATTGAAGTTTCTCAAACATGGAGTGTTACCTGAACCGGAGAACAAAACCGAGCTTGTACGCCTGTTACCGCGTCGCTCCGCCCCAACGTTCTACGAGCGTCTTGGAAACCTAAGAAGTGGCGCTGCCATCGGGCGAAAACCTTCTGTGACCGCCTGCGGCATCATTTCACCATCTTAGTCGTCCCCACCGTGTTTTGGCAATGCAAACGGCGTCGTTTGAGCGGGTCCCAGCCATGCGATTATGGAAATGGTCTGCCGGTTTGCTGGGACAAGCCGGTCGCCTAATGTGGAGAAAAGCGCGACATCGCGTCCATTGAGAGAATATAGCGTCGTATTCCACGACGACAAGCCGGCGCGCACTGCCGGGTCAATAGATTCGGCCAGGTTTATTCACGCCACCGGTGGTCAAGGGCTAACACCTGTTGGGGGCCTACAGCCAGGATATCGCCAAAGGTTACAGGCTGTTTGAGGGCGGAAGCGAGTCGGCGGAGATATTCCCGTCTGTGGATCTCCACGGCGCCCAGCGATTCCGTGACCGGGGTCAACATTTGGATGTCCACCAAGGTGTAACCCCGCTGTCGGAGGTGGGCGAGCAGATAGAGCAACCCCACCTTGGAGGCATTACTGACCCGATAGAACATCGACTCGGCGGCAAATAACCCCCCAAGAGCGACTCCATAAACCCCACCAACAAGCTTTTCGCCCTGCCAGACCTCAACGCTATGGGCAAAGCCTAACTCGTGAAAACGGATATAGGCCCTTATCATTGCGGGCGTGATCCATGTGTTGCCCCTCCGACCGGGGGCGGTGGCGCAACCCCGAATCACGCTGCGAAAGTCCTGATCGAGGGTGACTTTAAAACCGTCCCTCTTGATGGTCGGCACTAATCTCCTCGGAATATGGATTTTATCCCAGTCAAAAATGGCTCTGATCTCGGGAGATGCCCATACAATGGGGGATTCTTCATCCACCGGCCATGGGAATATCCCATGAGAATAGGCGTCCAGCAGCAGATCGGGGTGGAGGGTGCCGCCGACGGCAACGATACCGTCCTCGTCCGCCCATTCAGGCGATGGAAAAAATCGGGACGGCGGCAGGACGGAGGAACCAAACGCGGACATAATCCCCTCTGTGGGTGGTATCTATGGGCGTTGCGCGAGCGACGTGCGCCGCTAAATTGGCATTGCCCAATTCTATCGACTGGTTTTTAATGGGTGAACCGGTTGCGCGGGAATGGCACAAAAAGCTGGCCGCCAATTGGTCTGCGATCTACTGCCCCGAGACAAACGACCTTTGGTAGTGTAAAAGAGTACCCCTATTTGATCGGGAACATGGAGGTCCCCGGATTGCAGGTCTTTGACAAGGACGTTGAAACATCCCTGGAGTTCGTTCGTGACCGGGCTTTTCCGTTTTCTACGGTAGGCACGGTATCAACTTCGGGCAGATCACTGCGTCTTTTCCCTAGGACGTTTGGCGCTGCCCTATCCGTAAACTTGCCCTTTAATCGCATGGTGGAATGGATTCCTTCGTCAACGCCCAATTCAGGAGGAAAGGGCCATGCTGAATCTGGTTTCTTCTTGTGATCCCAAGGCGGGGAGCTTCTGGGCTTGTACCCTGGCATGCCTTGTCTTCGGCATAAGTTCATATTTCGTGGCGTCATCTGCCGCCGAGACGAAAGTTGGTAACGTCCTGGAAGAGACGGTTCTTTTGGACTTCACGGCGAGTTGGTGCGGACCCTGCCAGCGCATGGCGCCCCTAGTCGATCAACTGATCGGCATGGGTTACCCCGTTCGCAAGGTGGATATCGACCGGGAGCCGGCCTTGGCCAAACGTTTTGGAATCCAGGCCGTGCCCACATTTGTGATGCTCGTCAATGGTCGGGAAGCGAAGCGAATTGTGGGCGGTGCGGGCCTGGACGACTTAATTGCCCTATGTCGGCTGGCACCGCGGGCAGGTTCGCCGTCGGATTCGCAGTCGGTCGTTCTTACCTCGGCGACAAGCTCCGGTGTCTCTCCGGCATCGACGGGAGTGTTTCCCCTGCGCGGTGCAGCGCTTTCCGACAAGGCAGGGGCAAGGCCAGCGGCCATCCCGGAAACCATCCCCCCGCTGGATGAAAACTGTCGCTTTGCCGCTGCCAATGAGCAGGACCTCATTGCGGTAACCGCGCGGATTCGCGTGGAAGATCCCCATGGCCGATCGACCGGCTCCGGGACGATCATCGACGCACGCGGCGGCGAGGCGTTGATTGTCACGTGTGGGCATCTTTTCCGTGACAGCCATGGAAAAACACCCATCCTCGTGGACCTTTTTGGCCCGAATGCCGCCCAAGGAATTCCGGCTCAATTGATCTACTACGATGACCGTTTAGATATCGGCTTCATCAGCATTCGCCCGAACCGCCCCGTGGTGGTGGCGCGGGTAGCGGCGCCCGGATACCCATTAGCGGTGGGCGACGCCGTCTTCTCTGTAGGATGCACCGCCAGTCAGCCGCCCAGCGTGTGGGAAGGGCGTATCACGGCCTTGAACAAGTACCTAGGGCCGGCCAATATTGAGGCGTCGCGGGCACCGTTTGTCGGCAGAAGTGGCGGGGGACTGTTTTCCAACGAAGGCTTTCTCATCGGTGTGTGCAATGCCGCCGATCCGCCACTTGATGAAGGCATTTATTTGGCCCTCCAAGAGATCCACCAATCGCTCGATCAGCTCAATTTGGCCTTTGTCTATCGCTGGGACGCTGCTTCCCGCGGAATGACCGGAGACCCTCAGGTTGCCCAAAATCGCGGACAACTGGCGGTGTCTGGACCCGGCGGAGGGTCCTCAGGGCGTGGTGAAACCGAAAATCGTTTTGGCCAGCCACAAGGTCCTAGCACGGGCCTATCGCCAGAGAGCTTGACCCTGGCCACCGGTTTGCCGCTGCCCATCCCGATGGGTGATTTAAGCGGCTCGCGCACCGCGCAGGCGATGGGCACATTGGGAGTTCCCGTGCCAAGTGGCGGAATGCCATCCGCAACTGTGGTTCCTGTGGGATTTGTGGAGCACGCTACACTTTCCCTGGAGGAGCAGGCGACACTGGAGGAAATCAGGCGAAGACAGGCCCAGGGGCACCAGGTGGTTTGCATCGTTCAACCGGCGGATCAGCCCAACTCTACGAGTGAAATCATCGTCGTGCGAAGTCCGTCGCCGCAACTTTTGGCAGCCCTGAGCCAGGCCGGGGTGAAAATGGTTATGCCGGGCGATTTGCCGAGCCGGACGGTGGGCGAGATTCCTTCGGACCCATTCTCTGCCCGGTTGGGACAGCAGGCTAGTGACAGCCCGCTTGTACCCATTCCCGCCGGTGCCGTCCTGCGGATCGGTACAAACGTCATGCCCGTTTCAGGACGAGCGGTGGCAGGAACTCGGCCAGGCACAGCGGGGTGGGACTAGGGCACGCACCGTGATGGCGATTCGGGCGGGATGGAGCGACGATTCCGACGGGTGCGACGACGGCGGTTCGGTCAGGCACGCCGACGGTTATTCGGGCAGTCACGTGGGGCGGGGATTGCGGTAGGGGCCCCCCCCCGTGGTTGCCCCAAAAAGTTCAGGCGGGAACGGGGGCGGCGATTCGGGTGGGGGCATTCTGGCGGGTACGGCGATCGCAGATCAGGGCAGGCACGGGGGCCTGCCCCTACGAGGGGTGGTTTTTTCACATTCGGGAACGCCGTACCGCTCATCGGCGCGTTATACTATCTTTTTTGGCCCGCGGTGGCCTTGCCTAAACGTTGAGCCTAAATGGCTTGTTTGCCTTGCCGGCGGATGAGCGCTGTCCAACGTTTATGTTTTAGGATTCTTCCAACATGATCAGCCTTGCAGAAATCGAAAAGGTTGCCGTTTTAGCCCGGCTGTTATTGACCCCAGCCGAATCCCAACAGATGACCGAGCAATTGGGAAAGATCCTGGAATACATGTCGCTTTTGAATGAGGTCAACACCGAGAACGTGGAACCGTTGGCACACGCGGTGGAATTGACGAATGTGTTTCGGGAAGACCGAGTCACCCCCAGCCTCGATCGCGAGATGGCCTTGGCAAATGCACCCCATCGCGATGAGGAGTGTTATCGCGTCCCCGCCGTTTTGGGTGAAGTGTGACACTGGGGCATCGTTGGGTCAAGCTCTATGGGACTTTGAGGAAGAATGTGCGATATGTCGCTTTCTGAATTGACAGCCAGTCAGTTGCTCCAGCAGCTCCGCGAGGGGCGAATCAAGGCCGTCGAGGTGGTTGCCCATTCGCTGCGGCAGATTGATCAATACGATCCGACGGTTGGGGCTTTTTTGAGAGTCAACCGGGATCATGCGTTCGCCCAGGCGGAAGAGATTGATCGGCGGCGGTCGCGGGGGGAGAAGTTGGGTAAGTTGGCCGGTTTGCCGGTGGCGGTCAAGGATAATATTTGCACTCAGGGAGAGCCAACGACTTGTGCCTCGCGGATGCTGAAACGTTTTGTGCCGCCATATGATGCCACGGTTATTGCCAGGCTCAAGGCGGCCGATGCCATCATCGTGGGCAAGACGAATCTGGACGAGTTTGCGATGGGCGGCTCGACGGAGACCTCGGCCTTGGGCCGCACGTGTAATCCTTGGGATGTCACGCGGATACCCGGCGGCTCGAGTGGTGGGGCTGCTGCCTGCGTCGCCGCCCGCATGGTACCTCTGTCTGTGGGAAGCGATACAGGTGGCTCGATCCGGCAACCGGCAGCCCTCTGTGGCGTCACCGGCCTAAAGCCGACATACGGTCGCGTCAGCCGGTTCGGACTGGTGGCCTTTGCCAGTAGCCTTGATCAGATTGGACCGCTTGCCCAAACCGCCGAGGACTGCGCCCTGCTGTTGGAAGTCTTGGCCGGTCACGACCCCAAGGATGCCACGTCTATTCCCCAGCCAGTGCCGCCTTTTTCTGAGACGGTCCGTCAACCGTTGGAGGGACTGCGGGTCGGCTGGGTTCGAGAGCACTTGGGTGAAGGCGTTTCGCCTTCTGTCTTGGCAGCCATTCAGGAGGCGATCAAGGTCTTTCAATCGTTGGGGGCCAAGGTGGAGGAAGTGGAATTGCCCCATGCCCGTTATGCGGTGGCGACGTATTACATCATCGCATGTAGCGAGGCATCGAGTAATCTTGCCCGCTATGACGGGGTCCATTATGGATACCGCACGGACGAGAAGGCAATGCTGGCAGAATTGGCCGAGGAGCGGCGTGTACTCCAGCAGCAGGGGAAGAGCGAGGCCTTGGAGGATTTGGATACCGCCTTGGTCCGCATGTATCGCAAGACGCGGGCCGAGGGCTTCGGGGCAGAAGTCAAACGCCGCATCATGCTGGGCACATATGCCCTCAGCGCCGGCTACTATGACGCCTACTATCTCAAGGCGTTAAAGGTCCGTCGGCTCATTCGGCAAGATTACGATAAGGCCTTTCAGAAGGTCCATGTAATTGTCGGACCGGTCACGCCGACGCCGGCCTTTGCTCTGGGCGAAAAGATCAACGATCCCTTGGCCATGTACTTGTTTGACCTGTTCACGGTGGGGACCAACCTGGCGGGTTTGCCGGCCATTTCCATCCCTTGCGGTTTCAGTGAGGACGGCATGCCGATCGGGTTGCACCTCCAGGCCCCGCCGTTAGAGGAAGAAACGCTGTTGCGGGCTGCCCATATGTTCCAGCAGGTCACGGATTGGCATCGGCGACGGCCGCCCCTATTGGACCGGCAGGCTGTCGCTACGTGATGGTTAAGACATTAGGGGAGCCAATTTGCTGACTCACACGAGTAGTTAGGCCATCTTCACAAAGACACCGATCTGCCCATGGCTGAGCAACCTTACACGATCGTCATCGGATTGGAAGTGCACGTCCAATTGCTGACGGAGAGCAAACTGTTTTGTGGCTGTTCGACGAAGTTTGGCGCACCGCCCAACACGCAGACGTGTCCCATCTGCATCGGGATGCCGGGCGTCCTGCCCGTCATGAATCGTCGCGCCGTGGAATTGGCCGTGAAAACGGGCCTCGCTTTGAATTGCGAGATTGCCCGGTTTAGCAAATGGGACCGCAAGAACTACTATTATCCTGACCTTCCCAAGGGGTTTCAGATTAGCCAGTATGACCTTCCCATCTGTCGAGGGGGCTACTTGGACGTTCCCAGCCCAAACCGTGAGGGGATGCGGCGAATCAGGATTATCCGTGTCCATTTGGAAGAGGACGCGGGAAAGAGTATGCACGACGAGAAGGCCGGGCGGGCTGATAGCCGGATCGACCTCAATCGCGCCGGGACACCTCTTTTGGAAATCGTCACCCAGCCCGACATCCGTTCCCCTGCCGAAGCCAAGGCGTTCTTGACCGAGTTAAAGCTCCTTCTTAACTATCTGGAGGTCTCCGACTGCAACATGCAGGAGGGGAGCCTCCGCGTGGATGCCAACATCAATCTGCATATTCCCACGGAGGATGGGCAGTATGTGGCCACGCCGATTGTGGAAGTCAAGAACATGAACAGCTTTCGGGCTGTGGAACGGGCATTGACCTACGAGGCTCAGCGGCAATATGAAGCATTTCTTGAGACCGGGCACCGACTGGGAGATGTTCCCAAGCAAACACGGGGTTGGGATGAGGATGCTCAATTGACCCGGCCCCAGCGATCCAAGGAGGAGTCCAGTGATTACCGCTATTTCCCGGAACCTGACCTGGTCCCCGTCACGGTGACCGATGCTGAACTTGAGGCCCTGCGGCAGCAGTTGGGCGAGCTTCCGGCCGACATCCGCCGACGATTACAGGAAACCTATCATCTGAACGACTACGATAGTGATGTCATTGTGAATCAAGGGCGGGCATTTGTCGATTACTTTTGCCAGTTGGCGGATACCTGTGGGGATGGCAAGATGGCCGCCAATTGGGCCCAGCAGGATGTCTTGCGGACGCTGAACGAGCGGGACTGGACGATCACCCAATTTCCCATTTCCGCGGCGGAACTGGCAAGACTTCTTTGTCGTGTCAAAAGCGGTGAACTCGATACCGCTAAGGCGCGCATGGTCTTCGGCCATATGGTGGACCACCAAGCCACCGTGGATGAGGCTATCCAGTCGCTGGGGATTGTCCAGGTTGACGAAACAGAGTTGCGCCAGTTGTGCGCAGAGCTCCTCGCTTCCAATCCCAAAGTCGTGGCAGAAGTAAAGTCCGGCAAAGACAAGGCCATTGGCAGTCTCGTAGGGCAAGCTAAAAAACGTAACCCGCATGTCAATCCTGCAAGGGTGAAAGAAATCTGTTTGGAGTTGATCCGGCAGGAAACGACGTGAACCGCCGTAGCCCTGGACGACCACCACGGTGCTTCCCCTCGGTTAAGCTGATCGGCTTTGTGTGGACCTCCACTCGCATGGGCAGCATGGGTTGCATATGACGCAGATTGTTACCCTCATCACCGATTTCGGGTGGGAAAGTGTTTACGTCGCCCAAATGAAGGCAGTATTGCTTTCCATCAATCGGCGTCTCACCATTGTGGACGTCACGCACGAGATCCCACCCCAGGACGTTCAGGCCGGCGCCTTGGTTCTACGGCACGTTGTGCCTAGCTTTCCTCCCGGGAGTTGCCATGTGGCAGTGGTCGATCCCGGTGTGGGGACACAGCGGCCATGCCTTTGTGCCGATATGGGAGGACGCTATGTTGTCGCTCCGGATAATGGGCTCATCACCTATCTTGCCGAAGTGCTGCCTGTTAACGTGATGGTCCGCCTAGAAAACCCGGCTTATCGCCTGCCCGAGGTAAGTGCCACATTTCATGGCAGGGACGTAATGGCCCCGGCCGCCGCGTGGCTGAGCCTTGGCGTGACGCTGGAACAGTTGGGACCCGTCCATCACGCCCCTGTGCTTTTGCCCGAGGGATGGAAGCCACTCGTGACGGAGCGGCAGATTCGGGGGAAGGTCGTTTTGGTCGATCGATTTGGAAACCTCATCACCAATATCGAAAAGACACATCTGTCGCCGGACCGAACTGTGACCGTGAGCATTGGGGAGTATGTTATTCCGGGGTTGGTTCGGACTTACGGCCATCGCACATCAGGGGAAGTAGTGGCCCTGATTAACTCTCAAGGCTATGTGGAGGTTGCGGTCGTCAACGGCAGCGCGGCCGAGGTAACGGGTTTAGGTGTGGGAACTCCTGTGGTGATTACTTGGTAAGGGACGATGTTGGACGAACGAGAAAAACAGCAACTCCGCCAGTGGGATCGGACCATCTATTGGCACGCCTTCACACAGATGGCGGAATACGAGCCTTTTATCATCGAACGCGCGGAAGGTTGCCGTCTCATTGATATCGACGGTCGGGAATACATCGATGGTGTGGCCAGTCTGTGGTGTAACGTCCATGGCCATCGTCATCCAAAACTGGACGCCGCAATCCGCGAGCAACTTGATCGTGTGGCCCACGTCACATCATTGGGATGTTCCAACCCGACGACGATCCGTCTGGCCAAACGTCTGACGGAGATTGCGCCGCCTGGTTTGCGTCACGTGTTTTTTGCGGACAGCGGTGCTGGGGCGGTGGAAGTGGCCCTCAAGGTTGCCTTTCAGTATTGGCGGCAAATTCCTCGACCGCAGCCCCAAAAGACCGTGTTTTTGGCTCTCGGCGATGCCTACCACGGGGACACGCTTGGGGCGGTGAGTGTAGGTGGTGTGGATCGTTTCAATGCCGTCTTTCAGCCGCTCATGTTTCCCACAATCCGCCTTCCCTGCCCCGAAACCTACCGGACACCTGAAGGCGTTCCCCCGAGCGAGCTAACCGAGTATTACCTCAACCAAGTCGAGCAGGTCCTGCGGCGGGAACATGAGCGGATCGTGGCGATGATCATTGAACCACTGGTCCAGTGTGCGGCGGGAATCGTGATGCATCCGCTGGGTTATCTGCGAGGAGTCCGCGAGCTAACACGCAAATACAATGTTCTCTTGATCGCTGATGAAGTAGCGGTGGGTTTTGGTCGCACTGGCCGGATGTTTGCCTGCGAGCACGAAGGTGTCACGCCCGACTTGTTATGCCTTGGAAAAGGCATCACCGGAGGGTATCTGCCGGTCGCTGCGACGCTGGTCACGGACGAGGTGTATAACGCCTTTCTCGGTGACTACGCCTCATTACGAACGTTTTTTCACGGGCACACCTACGGGGGCAATCCCCTTGGCGCGGCGGTGGCCCTGGCAAACTTGGACGTCTTCGAGGAAGAAAGGACACTGGATAACCTTCCGCCGAAGATTGAGCGACTAAGGGCACACCTCGAGCGGATCGCCAATCGCCCCCACGTTGGTCATGTCCGCCAATGCGGACTGATTGCCGGAATCGAGTTAGTCCAGGACAAAGCAACTAAAAAACCCTACCCGTGGACGGAACGCCGTGGCTGGCAGGTGTGCCTGGCCGTCCGCGAGGAGGGTATATTCCTGCGGCCGCTTGGTGATGTGATTGTGATCTTTCCCCCCCTGGCTATTAGCCTTGAGGAGATCGATCAGATTGGCTTTGCCGTGGAACGGGCCATTATTCGCGTCACAGAACAGGATTAAGACCCCCTCACCCTCTGGGAGAGGGTTGGGGTGAGGGCAACCGGCTGTCGGAGTCGATCAAGAAAACCGGCATTTTCGAGCCACCCTCTCCCGCCGAACGCGTGAGGGGAGATTATGGGATAGGCTCTCATCGAGCCGCCGGCGCCCTCGGCCTCGGTTCCAAGCGTCAAAGTGTGACGGGCAAAAGCTCGATCCCTTCGCTGGCCCCCAAATTGCGCGAGTACTTTTTCTCCTTGACGTTGTTCCAGTGTTCGTGAACGCCGAGGCTGGCGAGACGCTGCGTCGGTTCAGCATGATTGGGGTCGTAAAATGTCCCCGAGGGCGGCTGATCGGCCAAGGCCGCCTCGTGGAGGTAATCGTCCACGCCGCCTTTCCGCGGGAAGGGCGTGCCTTCGGCATAGAGAAAGTCAAACGCCACGGAATCGATGGCCACCGGATCTTGCGAGGCAAACAAGCTGCACGACCACTGATCCTCCATCGGTGGGATATGCATCCGTTGCGGCACCGGATCGCGCGGGTGAACACCCGAGAAAAGGCCGTCGATCAGGTATAGGACGGTCTTCCCGCCCAAATGAGCATGGCCGATGAGATCCACCAGCGGTCGATAAATGCCCGTGGCGGTGGAAAAACAGTTGGGATGGATGTCGTAGTATCCTTCTTGCACCGGCCAGCGAATGAGTGACCCGTAATGATTCTTCGCACACAGCGTCACGCCAGCGCCACTGTGGGCCTTGAAATTGGCGAAATTGATCAAGTAATCTGCTTCGGCGAAGCAGCGAGGGAGAAAATCCTGCGCGACACCCTGGGGACGACAACTCCAATACAACTGTGTTTCAGAGGCCTGCACCTTAATCCGCCCAAACTTCCCGGCGTAATCCACGTACTGCACGTCGGGATAATGGGCATGGAGGATGTCGTAATATTCGTGGACCAAGTAGGCCAGCGTGTCGCAAATTGTGATGTCCGCCGGTTTGACGCCGACCTCATCGACCAACTGCCGCAGCAGGGCAAGAAGCATCTGCGGCGAGGTGTTCATGTAGTTTTCCCGGCGAATGAATCGGTAGGTTTCAGGATCGACCACATTTTCGCGATAGATCATGCCCACCCAATTGGGCTTGATAAGGATTTTTTGCCCCGCCTGATAACCCTGGGCCGCTCCTTTGCGGGTTTTGTTGAGATGGGAGAACAGCCGATGCCATGCGTCTTTGACGGAGTCTGCTCCCGTCAAGTGGCGAACGGCTTGGTCCATCATCGCGTTGACCCGCGATTGCTTGACGTGATCGCCTTCCCACCATCGGCCATCGTCAGGGCCTTTCCAATCAACAACACCGGGATCGTGGACCCAGACAACCCGCCCGGGGAAGATACCCTTTCCCTGCCCTATGGGCTTGAGAGGGACCGGCTGATCGGCGCTGACCTCGGCCGCCCAGGCACCCAAACGTGCTCCCGCGATTCCTGCCAGGGCAGTCGAGCCTCCAATAAAATGCCGACGGTTAATCTTTAGACTTTCTGGCAATTCGGCGGCAAATGGGACGTCATCATGGCGCGACATGGCAAAGCCTCCGGAAAAAGGGACATTCATTCCAAACGCTGCAATGTTATGCTGGAGCTATCCTGGGGCAGAAATATTTAACGTCTTTGAGGGATGATCGCTCCGCTACCCCCAGCTATGCGGCTTTTGGCAACACCCATAAATATAACCGTGGCGGGCTCGAAATGCACCAAACACCCGCCCGACTCCGCGTTCCAGCGGCCGGGCTGAAGGTGACATCGTCCACGTCTCGAACCGCCATAAGGAACGCCGCCCCGCCGATCAGGCGAAACACCGATGACCGGGGCAAGCAGGCTGGGGCTTCATTCGCCACAACTAGTGGGCCCGTTGTCCACAGAATAGTGATGCGCTAATGATTCGCATCTTTAGTCGACTGGATTTTCCACAGCTCGTACTGCGAACCACCGCTCCGGGATCCGAAACCGAACGCATAAGCCCAGAGGAGTCGAGAGTCGTCCCATGGGACGAGAATCAAATAAAAAACGCCGGAAAAATCCGGCGTAGGGAACGAGAAGCGAGGGCGACGGTGCGAACAAATTGGCGACAGGAAAGGGTAACCTCCAGATCGTGGGAGATAGTCTTCAGCATAGACGTCGGGCAGCTGTTACCGACCAGGATAGACCCCATCGCAGTGGGGAGATCGACAACACTAGAGTATCATTGCGTTGGTCTTGGCGACGGTTTAGAATTCATCGCCGCCAGTGATATCTGTGATCTGCCCGGAAGAGGGGCTTTTCGCGCTGATCGGACGGCGGAGGGCTTAGGCTTTCGGTATGAGACTTAGGAAGATCGACATCCGTCTGGAAGGCCCCGATATCCAACCGGAGAGTATTCCCGTTGGAGAGCTGCTCGACTTGCTTCTGTGTTACGAACGACTTTTACGTGATCTGACGGGGAAACGGCACTCTAAGGTCGAGAGAAAACATCGAGAGATGCGGCTTCGGCTGGTATCAGTGGAAAGGGGAAGTACCACCTTAAGTTGTCTCGCTCCGGAGGAACTTTACAACGCGAACCGCACAATTTCCCAGGCTATAGGCAAGGGGTCCGATTTGCCACCAGAAGCCAGGGACTCTTTTTTTAGGCTCCGAAAAAGGATTGAGAAGCTGGGTTGTGATGTCAAGATTCAAGGTGAAGACTTGGAGCCATTTGCGATTTCGCGTGAGCGGGTGCCCACAAAGAGGTTTATTCGGGGCGAGACAACTGTTTACGGAGAATGCATTGCGGTCGGAGGACGTAAGGCCGTTGTTAAATTGGTGAGCGGTAGCGGGGATCAAATTAGAATCCGTCTTAGCAACGAATTAGCCAGAGAGATTGCGAAGCATCTTTACGAGGAAATTGGTGTTCGGGGACTGGCGACATGGGAAGTGAGCGGACCGCGGATCGTAGATATGGAGGCATATGAGCTTTTGCCCTATCGTCGGACATCGCCGAAAGAGGCGATTCAGGCATTGCAAGAGAGCGCCGGTAAGGACTGGGGCAAGATCGCCGATCCCGAGGAATTCTTGAGGAAACTCAGGAGGGAGTAAAGGGGCGCCCTACATGGGAAAGCGACGAAGCGTTATCCTCGATACCAACATTCTTGTATATGCAATCCGTCCCGATGATTGTAACGATGATAGGGCAAAAAGGGCGAAGGACTTTATCAGCGATATCAGTCGGGATGATGAAGCTGATATCTTGATCCCTGCGGTGGTGGTCGCCGAATTTCTCTGCGGTTGCGACTCTGGGTTCGAAGACGCAGTGCGGAACCTTCAGGAGCACTTTAAGATTGTCCCCTTCGATATGAACGCTGCCTGTCAGTACCGTCAAGTGGTGACTACGAGGAGGAGACGATCGGGTAGTGATCAGGATGAGACCAAGCAAGTGGCCGCGGCGGAGAGAAATACTGTTGACGAAATGATCGTGGCCACGGCACTAGCTGCCAGAGCCCAGGAATTGATCACATACGACCAGGGACTTATCAATTTGGCAAAGGCCGTTGGCATTGATGCCAAGGAACCGCCGGAGTTGGGTCTAGGTTTGCTTCCGGGGTTTTAGGCGCCAAACGAACAACCTTTCCGGTCTTACTGCATCCGTGCGTTCGAGTAATTGGCAGTTTGCGTAGCTGGCTTGCGTTTTTTTTCCACCGTGAAGCAAGACTGGGCCCTAAGATCACGCACCGGTTTCAGAAAAAAGCGGTAATGGTTGCTAAAGCAGAATTTGAGCGATCCTTCATGCACCGCCTCGTGGGAATTTCTTGAAAAGTCGAAGGAAAGAAAGTCTTAGCTGATCTTTTTCTGAACGTTTTGAAGGCGTCGGAGAATTATTTCAGCAGGCCAGCGTGGATAGTTAAGCGCTTGGCAAACGGCATCGGAAGAGAGCATTCGCCGTCATCGGGATAATGCAATAGCTCGTCAGTGGTATACTTTAAGCCGCTTGGGCATGTCTTTGTCTCTGCCAGTTTAACCAAAGTATTTTCTAAAGCGGTACTTGTGACAAATCACCGCTACGGCGTTTGCCGTGTGCCACAAAGTTGTGCTCCATGATGCGAACCTTCTTTTGGGGAACACGAGTACAGCAAGGGTGATGCCGTTTTGGAAGTGTTGGAGGAGAACAAAAAAACGCCGGAAAATCCGGCGTATGGAACGACAAGCGAGGGCGACGGGACTCGAACCCGCAACCACCGGATCGACAGTCCGGTACTCTAACCAATTGAGCTACGCCCCCAGCGGTTGGAGCATCAATATAAGTATAACCCACGGTCACCCTGAAAGGTCAATGGGGGGACCTTGCTCCAAGCGGCTATCTGCAAGCCAGATTTCACTCCAGCAGTACCCGACAGAATGTCCGTTAAAAATGGGGCGCAGACTCGTAGAAAGCCTGATCGCGGACCTCGGCAATTCGCTTCGTCGTCCCTACAGGTTGGGCAGAATTGATTAAGAAGTGGCCCGGCAACCCCACCATTAGATAGCCCAAAACAACCACGATCGTGGAAAGCCCCGGGGGCGACGGCCCCGGATTGTTTACGATTTCTGCGAAAATTTTTCGGGGGCATTTTGGGAAAATGCTATGTTTAAGTAGAGAGTGCTGTGTCAAGGTAACTGGATTACCAAAGGATACACGACTCTCGATTGGTAGGTCTGGGTTTGGGCGTGGGACAAGAAGAGTTCCAAGAGGAGGGAGGTCTCGGTCGGAAAGTGTCTTCGGGTCTTTTCTGAACTGGCCGAGCTGGCCAAAAGGTGAAGTTTTATGATGAGCCTCCAGCGTTACCTCGACCTTGCTCAACACTGGATTGGTGAACTGGGACCACGAGAGTGGGCCATGTTTGCGGCGATGATGCTGGTCATTGGGCTAGTCTGCCTGCGGGGACTTGTCGCACAGCGGCCCTATTGAGCGTGCAGAAGATTTTGGACCAGTGGACTACGAGCCTATCCCATAACCTCCCCGCTCCCGTTTGGCCGGAGCCCGGTCGCGGGTGAGGGTGGCTCGAATTGCTGCCGGTTTTTTTACTCGATTCTGATGTTCGCTTGCCCTCACCCCAACCCTCTCCCGGAGGGAGAGGGGGACTTTTTTAGAATACGCCCTTGGTATAGACGGCCCGACCGGCATTTGCAATACCTACACGGCGAGGACGCCGTTTGCATGAAATCGGACGGCGGGGACGCCGACCCCGGCGACCAAATCACGTATTCGCCCGTAGGGGCAACCCCGCGTGGTTGCCCTGTTTGGCTGGATGGCGGGTGGTTTGCGTTTGGCCGGGCGCCCAGGTCGTTTCCAATTCGCCCTGACGGGGGGCACTCATAATGTTCCGGGGCAGGCACGGGGGCCTGCCCCTACAGGGTTTTAATGGGCTGCTATTCGCCCAGGACCCCAGGTCAATCTTCCGCGCAGCAGCATCGCTCGCATACGAATGCACGCAGGTGCCACTTGTTGCCCGGAGGTTCCGGCCACCAGAGAGCGTGATCTTTGCCGCGGTCTAGTGCATAACACGCATGCATCGCTACGTCATTTAAGACCACGCGGCGAGCTAGCGCTTTGACGGTGCCGGTGCCAACGGAACTTCTTCCCGAGGGGTAGTTTCTTCGGGATAGCTGTCGGGCATGTCTTCAAAGCGGCCCGTCCAAGCCAACAACTGTCGGAAGAACTTCGCGTAATCATCGCCAATTTCCACGAAACCACCGACCGGGATTTGTTGCACGATACGACGTGTCCCCCAATCGACCATGCCACCAATCCAATGAGGGGCGACGTCAAACGCCAGGGCGGCCACCCTGCCCCGCCCGTGCTTGCCGATGACGAGGAGCGGAACCGTATCGACAATGGAGAACTGGAGTTCCTTACCAGTGTCAACGGTCCAAACACGCTCACCAACCAAGAGGATTTGCGCATCCGGTTTAGGCACGATGCGATTATAACCTGCGACCATCGGGGGATTTTGCCAGGGTAGCCCATCTGTAATAGGGTGACGACGCGCCTTGCGGACATAGCAGCCTTGTGGACAGTTGACCCGGTCATCGGAGGTCGTCAAATAGACGGGCAACAGGTCGGCGATGGGGCGATTGACGTATTCACCCACTCGTCCGAAGTAACTCTCCCAGCCTCCGATCATCAAAAGGCCTGACCCGTTGGCTACGTTTTCTGCCAACCGTCGCATTTGCTCGATGGAAAAACCGGCAGAAGGGTAATCGCTCAGGATATAAAGTGCGTAGGGTTCATCGAGAATCTCCCCATTCACTGGGCGGCGACTGGGGACATGAGCATAGGGCAAGCCCGCGTGTCCCATAATCCCGGCCAGGTAGGCCGCTGCAGCCGAAAGATCGTCATCACCCAAATAGCAAATTCGCCGCTTCATAGAATATTGCTCGCTATTCAGAAAAAGGAAAAGGGCGAAACTCTCAAGGTTTGTGTTTTATTGTGACCAGCGGTGGACCTTCCGACAAGTCAAATCCATGGGCCACCGTGTACCCAGCCGGCATGGATTTACTCGAGGTTGCGGAGGCGATAAAGGTAATCGAGCGTGTAGATGCCGGTATTGTGGCCGTCGCTAAAAGTGATCTGATAAGCGTAATTGCCGACTGGGGTCACCTGTCGAAAAGTCACGTTCGAGAAACGATCCGGCGAGGGAGGGTCGGTTGAGTGGCTGCGCAATTCGGCGCAACTGGCGCAGGGACACAAGGCCCGCAACCGATGCGGGCTGTACCGGGCCACAGTCCCGTCGTTCCATTCAATGACCAGGTCAGGGCCATCCATCCGCAGACTGGTCGGTCGCGGCATCGGCATGTGGGTTGGCCTCCAGAAGGTGCCTAACGCCCTGAGGTTTCTAGCGAGCGAACCCCAGAGGCGATCGCTTCGTCGATCATGGTCACAGCGTTCTTCGTCTTGGGGTAATTAAAAACGAGGCAGGCTTTTCTTGCAATGGTGCCGCGGCAGGGTCTTCACACGAGGCTGAGAGTTCTGCATCTTGGTGAATAACCCAAGCCCCAGTGAGCAGCCAGTCCTTAGAGCCCATCCCACAACCTCCCCTCGCCCGTTCGGTGGGAGAGGGGCTGGCGGTCAGGGTGGCTGGAATCGCTGGTGGTTTTCCGATCAACTCCGACGTTCGCTTGCCCTCACCCCAACCCTCTCCCGGAGGGAGAGGGGGACCTTTTTGGGATAGGCCCTTATTGTGACGTACCCGATCCGTTTTCCGGTCGGCAATAGGCTAGGGCCAAAAGGGCGTAAGCCGTCACCAGATTGGGATCACCCTCCATCCAGCGGTCGGCCATATTGATCCAAGAACCGTCTTCGCGCTGGCGTTTGACCAAGGCCGCGACGAGTTCCGCGCGCCAGTCGTGTCGCTTGCCGGAGGCATCGACAAAGTAGGGTTCCCCTAGGGCGCTCATCGTCTTGGCGAAGGTGTGATAGTAGTAGTAGAGGCCTTGCTGGCCCAAGCCAGGGTTGGACTCGAGGTCATAATGCTCGGCGATCCAACGTTTGGCGGCTTGAACGCGGGGGTCATCGGCCTTGACGCCGGCATAGATCATACTTTTCAGACCTGCATAGGTCATCGAACCATAACTGCGGAGACCACCCGTGGGGGTCTTTCCCGCCATACTTTCGCCCCCGGCAGCCCATGTGTAGTAAAACCCGCCGTCGGGATTTTTATTGGCGAAGGGGGTGGTGTTGTGTTCAGTCTCGAGATTTTGGCACCGCGAAACGAAGATCAAGGCCTTTTGGATCGCCGGATCGTCTGGTCCTCGACCGAGTGACTTGAGGGCATCGATCAAAAAGGCCGTGTTGGAGAGGTCGGGACGCCGATGACGACCATATCCGGCACCGCCGTAAGCGTAATCACTGGGAGAAATGTCCTCGCTTTCGTCCCATTGGATGTCCTTGGCAAAGCGCTCGGCCCGGGCGATCACATCTTGGTAGCGACCATCCTTGTTGGCCGCTTGAAGACACATAATGGCGATACACGTTTCGTAGTTTTTGTAGAAGCTGTCGGGGGAGTAGATTCCACCGTCGGGCTGGATGTACCGTTCGATGTAGCCTAGGCCAGAACGAATGGCCGGATGATCCACCGGCAATCCGTGCTGAAGGAGGGCAAACACGGCGATCCCCGTGATCCCCACTCCGGCCTCCGGGGAGAACGAACCGTCGGGCAATTGTCCGCGGTTGATAAGGAAATCAATGCCTTTTTTGACACAGGCCTGGTAAATCTGCGGATCGGGGCCAGTGCCGGGGGAATTACTATGTCCGTCCTGCGCCAACGTGACACCGCCTAGTGCCAATACCGAAAAGACCCAAAGAAAACCAAGCAATTTAGCAAACGGGTTAACCCTAACTTTCATAGCACAAACTCCTGGGCAAAAAATCCTGCGCGAGCTGACTGCCGTCGAGTAAGCGAGACGAACAGGTCAATCAAAGCAAAGTCCGTGCCGAGACACAGTCCCTTTTCCAGCGGTGGGAAAATATGTGGGATTGTTTGGGCGGTTTCCAACATCATAGTCGCGGGAAGGCGGCCGCGGCAAGCGCGACAGTCGTTTGGCGCAACATGGTGTGTCGAAAAATGCGACATGATTAGGGCATCGCCTTCAGTACCATCAGGTGTGAGTAGAACCTTGCGGCACCTGGATACCGAGTCGCCTCATTTTCTTGTAGAGCGTCGTGCGGTTGATGCCGAGGGCCTTGGCGGTCTCCTGTCGATTCCAGTTGTGAAGCTCCAGCATTTGCAAAATGATTTGCTTTTCGGGCAACTGGAGTGCCTGCTTAAGCGGTGCGGTGTCGGCGTTGGCATAACTTGGCGAAAGAGCCGCCGCTACCTCAGGCGGAAGGTCTTCCAGTGTGATGGTCTGATGTCTTCCCAATAGGACGGCCCTTTCCAACACGTTTTGCAGTTCGCGGACGTTGCCCGGCCAGCGGTAGGCTTGGAGGGCAGCCAGGGCCTCCTCGCTGAGCGTTTTCACGGGGCGTCCCATCTCTTCGCAAATACGGCGAAGGAAGTGTTCGGCCAAAAGTGGGATGTCGGTGACCCGTTCTCGCAACGGTGGCAATTCGATATTGATCACGTTGATGCGGTAATAAAGGTCTTGGCGAAATCGCCCCATTTGAACGGCCTTTTGGAGGTCCTCGTTGGTCGCCAGGATCACCCGCACATCTACGGTAATCGTTTGCGTGCCACCGACCGGCTCGAATTGATAGTCTTGCAAGACCCGCAAGAGCTTGACCTGCAAGGCGGGACTGGCCGTGCCGATCTCGTCGAGGAAAATCGTGCCGCCGTCGGCCTGCTTGAATTTGCCGATCTTGTCCGACGTCGCACCTGTAAACGACCCGGCCACATGTCCGAAGAGTTCACTTTCTAAAAGCGTTTCGGGGAGGGCACCGCAGGCCACTTCGACGAAAGGCTTGTCTCGCCGACCGCTCCGCCGGTGGATGGCGCGGGCAATCAGGGACTTACCAGTGCCGCTTTCCCCCGTGATCAAGACAGTGGCCTTAGTATCCGCCACAGCCTCGATCATATCGTAGATGCGGATCATGCGATGGTCGCGACCCACGATGTTATCGAGACCATAGCGCATGTCTAGTTGGCACTTGAGATTTTTGTTTTCTTCGATGACGCGGCGCTGATTTAATGCCCGCTCGATGGACAGTTGCAATTCCTCGTCGATGAGCGGCTTTGTTAGGAAGTCAAAGGCCCCCGCCCGAATGGCCTCCACCGCCAGATCCACCGTGCCGTACCCTGTGATGAGGATGACTGGCATCTCGGGATAACGTTCCTTGGCAAAACGGAGGACCTCAAACCCGTCGCCATCCGGCAAACGGATGTCAATAATGGCCACGTCGTAGCCACGCTGGGTCAGTTCGCGGCGGGCGTCCTGGACACTGGCCCCCGTGTCAACCTTGTAGCCTTGTTCGCGGAGCCAGACGGCCATCGCATTTAGGAGATGCCGGTCATCGTCCACTAAAAGCAACGTGGCCTTGCTCATCTTGGTGACCTTTGTTGCTCAAAACCAACTTTCCGATTGGCGAGGTGCTGCGGAAAAGAGTTGCTCCCTCCCTTGCCTACCGTAAAAACCCCGTTGGTAGCGCGATCCCGCCCATGGCAAGGGAGGCCGTCGAAAAGTATCTACGTCAGAAACGGCGGCTTGTCAACATGAGAAAAATAGGAAACACGGGCGGTCTTTTTGAGGCAAAATAACCATTTTAGGGGGAAAGCTTATAACCAGACTTGGTAGTGGTTTCTTTCCCACCGAAAAGAAGTACTATTAATAAGGCGGTCCACCCCTTGTGGGTATAATCGACCATCTTGACGCAGGGACCAGGTAAGCACACCTGCGCAGTGAGGTGATAGCCCTTTGGAAGCCAGTCGATTGCGTCGATTTGGGGTCATCGGGGTGAACAGTTAGAGACATGAGGAGGCCTTTACCGTGGCAATTCGCGTGGTTATCGCTGACGATCATGAGGTGATCCGTTGGGGATTGAAGGAAATGTTGCGGGGAACGGAAATCGAGGTCATCGGGGAGGCCTCGACCGGTGTTGAAGCGGTGGAAAAGGTCGAAAATCTACGCCCTGACGTCGTCGTGCTGGACATTCGTTTTCCAGATTTGGACGGTCTTGAGACGTTAGCCATGATGCGGGAGCACGGCCTCGATACCCGGGTGGTTCTCTTGTCCTCCTACGACTATCAAAGCTATGCCGCCCGTGCTGTAGCCCTTGGGGCGAGTGAGTATCTCCTTAAAGGGGCCTCGAGAGACGAGATCCTGCGGGCGATTCGCGCTGCGGCGGCAAGCCAGCCGCCGGCTCCCGACTCGCGGCTGGGTGTGGTGGCCGAGGCCATGCAGTCCAAAACAACCGTCGAGGATGACGCCGTTCAGTTGACGCAGCGAGAAACGCAGGTCCTGCGGCACATTGCCCTAGGGCTTTCCAATCGCGAAATCGCCAATTCGCTCCAAATCAGTGTGGAAACCGTCAAAGAGCATGTCCAGAACATTCTGCGAAAACTAGGCGTCAGCGATCGCACTCAGGCCGCGGTTTGGGCGGTGCGAAAGGGCCTGGTATGAGCTTTTGGCCAATGTCTTCCTGGGGTTTGGTTGGGGACGCACAGTGCGCCAAAGCTTAAGAAGAATTAAAAGGGGAACGCCATTGCGAAAAAGAGCTTCCTCATGGTTGGATCCCCGGGGCTTTGCGGCCTGTTTTGAGCAGGACTAAGGATGAGGATGTCGGTGGCGATAATCTCGCAGGTTGTTCCAGCCACACTTGTGGAGGATTTGGCGGGGCGGGTGGCGTCGTTTTGGCCGGTCGTCGCAGTAGTTCTGGTGATCGTCCTGGTTTGGGTCGTGCGGGCGGTGTTTTTCCGCAGGAGACCGCCGCTACCCCCGGAACCGGACCTCCGGATTGACCTCACATCGCTCCACCCCGAGGTGCCGCCGCCATCTCCACGGCTTGAGTTCTTTGGGCTCCCTGTGCGCTTGGTGGTTTTGGTGCTCGCGCCTGCCGGAAGGGACGGCTATTTGCCGCCTCCGGAGCAGTGGAACGACCTTTTTGAGTCCATTGTCCCCGGGCTAGCAGAGGTCGTCCGTACACATCAACCAAGAGTGGTGAGATGGCCACCCCAATTGAGCGCCCAGGGGTTTATCCACAAGTACTTTCAAAATGTTCACCTGCCGGGTGATCGGGGACGTGGAACGCCCTGGTGTTCCGCGGCCGGAGTGGCGCGGTATTCTGGCCGGGCATTCCTCGTGGGGATGACCTTTTACGCGGCCCGGGCCAATCACTATTCGCAAGAGACCATCAACAGCGAAGGCGATTGGTATCGTTTGCTTCGCGTGACACTGGCTGATGGACAGTGAGAAAGGCGCTGTCGATTGATACGCCAATGTTAGTCGCGGCTATTGATTGCAGCCACCATGGCGACTGGACCCGCACTCGCGAGGTCATTCATTTGAGGCCTATTCCAAAATTCCCTCTCCCTCTGGGAGAGGGTTGGGGTGAGGGCAAGCGACTGTCGGAGTGGATCAGAAAACCCGCAGCGATTCGAGCGACCCTCACCCCCGACCCCTGTCCCGCCGAACGGGCGAAGGGAGGTTGTGGGATAGGCTCTTAACTGGGATAACCCTTCTAGTTGCCCGCCCTTAGTTCCACGAATGGGCAAGCACGAAGGCCGGGTGCTAAAACCTTCGGTAAAAACCTGGGCCCGTGGAATGGTTGCTCCGAGAACCCCGCTGGGCCCGCGCCACACTCATGAGCAGCGATATCGCCCGACATGCAGCAGCGATCCCGGAAGCCAATTCATTGTCTGGGGATCCCACGGCGATATGTTTCAACTCTTCGAGTCTTGACCAGTCGGCGTCCCAGCCTTCGCGGCGGGCAAGGTCTTCGATCTCTGCCAGAATCTGCAAGAGGTTTTCCAATGTTTGCCGTCGGGGGCAACAGTCCGCTGTGGCATACGGTGCCCCCTGCTTGGTCGGCGCCACGAGGGACTGAGATATGCGTCGTAATTTCCGGGAAATCAACAAGGCCAAGAGAAGCCCCGCACAGAGGATAGCCGTCACGAAAGCGGCTGCCCATTCCTGCCACGCACGTCCGCTCATGGCTCCGGCGATCCCCACCACGAGCACGACGAGCAACGACACGACAAAGGCAAGTAGGAGCCAGCGCGGCGGATGGGCCTTCCTCGAGACCACCGATTGCCCGTTTCCTTGGCTTAGCCGACATAATGGAGCAGACTTGACGTGAACCACCGTGACCGTAATGTTATCCGGCCCACCGCGGAGGTTGGCCAGATCCACTAAGGCTTGTGTGGCCTCGTCGGGTGGAAGGCACGTAGTGATCTGTCCGATCTCCTCGTCGCTCAATTGCCCGGATAGGCCATCGGTACACAGCACATAACGGTCGTCGGCCTCGATGGGAAAGGGGCCTTCCACATCCACCTCAACGTCCGTCTGCGGGCCAAGGGAACGCGTGATGATGTTTTTCGGGATATACTGAGGTCGAATTTCTTCGGGCAGACTGCGAAGCTCCCAGACGAGACTATGGTCTCGGGAGAGTTGCTCAATGGAGTGCTTGCGGCAGCGATAGACACGGCTGTC
>JAKPII010000047.1 GCA_029549885.1 Planctomycetota bacterium | reverse complement strand
GTGCTCTGTGAAGGGGTTTCGTTCCGGGCGTGCGCAGAGGAGATTGGCCTCCTCGTCGCCGATGAATTTTTCCGTCTTAGGATCGAAACGGAGTTTCCGGTCTAGAATCCAAGCGATCGCGGCGGCGTGGCACGCAACGTGCGAATGTCGCATGACATCCTCATTGGTGACCGTCTTGGCACGCGATTTGACACAATCAAAGAAGTTTCGCGCATGTGCGGAGACGTCCAGGCCTCGAACGCGAGTGATGGCTTCGGGTACTTCTTTTTTCAAGGTGTCAGGGTGGACCTCGATCCCGCCATTGTCACCCGTTTCCACCCAACCTTCCTCGCCGACAAATCGGACCGGACACGTGCCCAACTCTGTAATAAACTTCGGAGAACGATCACCAAATGGTGTTTTCAGGAACTCCAGGATCAGTTTGACGCCACTGGCATAGGTGCAAACAATTTTGTCACCCATTGGCTCATATTCCACCGGCACGGTATTGTCGGCCCCGATCGCCCATTGGCACAAATCGACGGTGTGTGCGCCCCAGTCCAACAGTCGGGCACCGGAGTCGAAATCGAAATAGCCCCGCCAACCGCCCTGGACATACTTTTGGTTGTACGGCCGCCAAGGTGCCGGGCCCAGCCAAAGGTTCCAATCGACCACATCACGGGGCGGAGTCTGTTCCCGCGGCAGCCAACTATTGTCCAGTTGGGGTTCGTAAACCGAGGCATACAACGTATGGATCTTTCCTAGCTTGCCGCTGCGAGCCAACTCAACAGCATAAATAAAGTTGGGGACGCTCCGTCGCTGCGTGCCGGCCTGAAAGATTCGCTTTGTCCGCGAAAAAGTCTTGGCCAGTTCCTGGCACTTTGCAATCGTGATCCCGCATGGCTTCTCACTATACACGTCCTTACCCGCCTCTGCCGCCATGATCGAAGCCGGCGCGTGCCAGCGGTCGCCAGTGGCTACCAAGACGGTATCGATGTCCTTGCGGTCAAGTAGCTCGCGGAAGTCCCGATAGGTCACACAATCCTGGTTACCATAAAACTCATCAACCAGCTTTTTGCCGGCCTCCCGTCGGCTTGCCTGGACATCGGCGATGGCCAGACATCGGACATCGGGTAACTTAAGCATCGCTTGTAGGTCGTACGTGGCGCGAGGCCCAATGCCAATGACCCCCAAAGTGATTCGTTCACTCGGGGCAGGTTCAGCAGTTAGTCCAAGTGCGCTGGCCGGAATTAACATGGGAACTCCACTGAGGACCCCACCCACGACACCGGTGACCCCAAGAAACTGACGCCGAGTTGCTTTGGCTTTCATCAGCAGTTCCTTTCCTCAAATTTGACACCACAACTCGTAAGGTACACGTCCAACTAAACCCATACTTGGTGTGTCCTCAGCCTACTGTGGCCAATCGGGGGAATCAAGCGATGGTCAAATCAATCAAGCCGTGGCCATGGATTTAGAGCCTGTCCCACTATCTTCCCTTGCCCGTTCCGCGGGAGAGAGATTGGGGGTGAGTGTGGCTCGAATACCTGCCGGTTTTCTCGATCGACTCCGACGATCGCTTGCCCTCACCCCACCCTCTCCCGGAGGGAGAGGGAGACTGACTCTTAGCACAGCGCAAAAGAAGGAGGGCACCGAATCGTCGGTACCCTCGGAGCCAATGGGAGCCTCAAACTGACATGTGGTTGCTCAGGGGGAATTTCTGATTCTTCCATGGAACATCATGCTTGTGTTGTCGGCCACGCCTTGGACCGACCGAAATAGGTCGCCAAGTGCCTCGTCCACTGGCCGTCCGGGGTACCAAACTAGGCCAATGGATAAGCTCCAATGTTCGTCCATTTGCCCGTCGGCTCCTGTACCGGTGTTCGGGGCCAAATAGGCGAAATTCGCCTCGAGAGCCAAGCTCCGGTCCAACGGCAACACGATATCGCCACCGATCAGGCCATCGCCGTATCCGGAGACACCGGCCCAAAACCGCCCTTCGCCTCCGCGACAAAAGTGCCACCGATAAAACATGGCGTACCGATCGAGGACAGACAAATCCAGATACCGTCTCTCCTGCTCGTTACCATCACGCAGTAACAGTAGGTCGTCCTTGACGCCGTACATGCCCATATAACCGATCTCGCGCTGGTCGTCGAGGAAAAACGAGATCTCGTGACGTATCTGGAGCAAGTCGGAATCGACGTAGTAGTCATCATGCATCCAGTCGAACAGCACGCTCCATTGCCAACGATCACACTCGGGTCGGCGAAAGAGACCGGCGGTGAAGAACATCTGGGCCCGGCTAGCATTAGTGATCTGATCTTGCCCGTACCATGTCAAGGTTTGATGTCCGGCGAAGTCACTGTGGACAACCTGCACCCCGACCTGATACCCAATATTCCAAGGGCCACCCAAAGGCGCTGAGTAGTTAAGTCCCTCATGGAGGCCGAAGTTGCCGTTTCGACCTAAATCGGCGGTTCCCTTAAAGCCGTGGGCACCTGCAAAAACGCTGAGGTGTTGGATCCACGGGCCAAAAGGAAAACAGCCGTAGCACGCCCCTTCACAATAGCCGGAACCACAGCTAAGAAGATTATCCTCCACGGGGACGAAAGCCGAATCGAGATACTCGCCATCCTCCACACCTTCGACAGGGGTGATAGGTTCACCAGGCGGAATCATCTCGGGCACCGGCTGTATGTTCTCCGATATGAACCGGGTACGCGGGGTCTGGATTGAATACTCGGTAGCCCGATCCGGCTGAAGCACCTGGCTTGTCACAATGGGACGGGAGTCGATTACCTTCCCAGTGGATGTGGGACGGCCGAGCACGCGGCTCGACCAGTAGGCTGAGGGGGAACCCGTCGCGCGGGTGACATAATCGGTAGCCCAGGCGATTCGATCTCCCACGAGCATAAAGCTCATAAAGCACGCCCAGAGGAGACGAGCAATCATGTCTTTGAACATACCATTGGCTCCCAAAGCACTCGATTCGTGATTCTCCAAACCGAGTTGGCATGACACCGCGAAAACACTCAATCCGATCGCTTCGGAATAGTTATCGTCATCGGAAAAGTCGCATCTTTCGGCAAACTTTGCCTAAACGGAAAAGTTTTGTGCAGGCGAGGTTTCGCTGTGTAAATATGGGATGACGGCGACCTTTAGGAAGAGAATTCGCGAGACCACAATCTAGGGACAAAAGACTCAGCCACCTTTGGTTGCCCGATCCAGGGCTTGTTCGAGATCGGCGATCAAATCCTCCGGGTCTTCCAAGCCGATGGAAAGCCTAATCAATTCGTCTCGGATTCCGTGCTTTGCCCGAAAGGCTGCATCATAGCTGGCGTGGGACATGGTGGCCGGCTGCTCGATGAGCGATTCCACTGCCCCTAGGCTCACGGCAAGCTGGAAAATCTGGGTAGATTTGGCGAACCTCTGGACCAGGCCGGCGTCCCCATCGAGTTCCAAGCTGACGATAGCGCCGAACCCCCCCGACATTTGCCGGGCGGCAATCTCGTGACCCGGATGGTCTGCCAGACCCGGGTAATAGACCTTACGGATTCTGGGATGGTTATGAAAGAAGTCTGCAATCTGATGGGCCGTCCGAGACTGTTCCCGAACGCGTAAGTCAAGGGTCTTAAGGCCTCGATGGCAAAGGTAGGCCTCAAGCGGCGCCATGACAGCCCCAGTAGCATTTTGGATGAAATATAGCCGCTTGAACAGTTCAGAGTCGCGCACCACCAGGACACCCCCGAGGACGTCGGTATGCCCCCCGATGTACTTGGTGGCGGAATGCATGACGATGTCTGCTCCCAGCTCGAGGGGACGGGTCAAGACGGGGGTCGCAAATGTGTTATCGACTCCCAAGATGGCGTTGTGCCGATGAGCAATCTCGGCGCAGGCTGCAATATCGGTAATGGAGAGCAACGGATTCCCGGGCGTTTCAATCCACAAAAGGCGGGTTCTTGGGGTGAAGGCTGCCTCCACGGCGTCCAGATCGTTTGTCGGGACCATCGTTACTTTAATGCCCGAACGATTGATGATCTTGTGGAATAGCCGGTAGGTCCCTCCGTACACGTCGTAACCTGTTACGATATGATCGCCGCATTCCAGGAGCATGGTCACGCAATGGATGGCCGCCATTCCGGAGGAAAAAGCCAGGCCACCGACACCGGATTCCAGCTCGGCTATGGCATCTTCAAAGCACTTCCGTGTTGGGTTACCGCTGCGGGAATAGTCAAACTCGCCCCACTGACCTGGTGCGGGCTGCGCGAAGGTTGTCGAAAGATAAATCGCCGGGACCAGGGCCCCGGTCGATCGGCCTGGAGGCGTAAGATGGATCGCCTTGGTGCGAAACTTCATGGAGAGTTCGCCTATTAAGTCAAGTCCACTCTTGCCAAATGGAGTCGATTTACCACGATTTCCCTAACACCTTCCGCAAGTATCGCGAGCCGAATGGCACGTGCTTCCTGTGGTATCATTTTTCAAGGGCTTGAGCGAAATCAGCAATCAGGTCGGCCGTGTTTTCAATTCCACATGCCACCCGGATCATATTATCGTAAATACCCACGGCTCGTCGTTCTTCCGGTGTGTAATCGTGATAACTCATGTAAATTGGCTGCTCGATCAGTGATTCGACTCCGCCAAGGCTGGGACCGATCCTCGGGATTTTCACGGCATCGACAATTCGCGCGGTGGCGTGGGCGTCGGCGTCTTTGACAAGAAAGGTCACCAGACCGCCAAAGCCCCGCATGTATCGCTTGGCCACAGCGTGATCTCGGTGACTTTCCAAGCCGGGATAATAGACCTTTTCTACGCGGGGATGGCTTTCCAAGAAGCGGGCGAGGGCCAACCCGTTTTCATTATGCCGCTGCATGCGAAGCTCGAATGTCTTAAGGCCTCGCAGAAGCAGATAGATGGCGTGGGGGGAATTGCCACACCCCATAATTCCCCTCATTTTCCGCACCATTTCGATGGTTTCTTCCCGCCCGATAATGGCCCCGCCGAGAAGGTCATTATGGCCACCCAAGTATTTTGTACATGAATGGAGGACACAGTCGATTCCGTATTCGAGGGGCCGCATGTTGTACGGGGTCGCCAGTGTGGCATCGATGAGCGTTTCCACGCCATATTTCTTCCCAAGGGCTGCGAACCGCTCAAGATCAACCACGCTTTGATGCGGGTTAGTGGGGGATTCGCTAATCAAAAGTTTGGTTCGCTTGTTGATGGCGGCTTCCATCTTCTCGTAGTCGCAAGCCGGGATTTGATGAGTGACAATCCCAAATCGGCCTAACACCGCTGTGCAGAACTGCCGCGTTCGGTGGTAGCATTCATCGAAAAGAACGATTTCGTCTCCCGCCTTCAGCTTTGCGATAAGGTAGCAAACGATGGCCGCCATTCCCGTGGCAAACGTAACACAGGCTTCCCCACCCTCTAGGGCAGCGAGCTTGCGTTCTAAAACTTTCTCCGTGGGATTGCCATAACGGCCATACTCTTCTCGGGGAAGCTTTTTCGTTACATATTCGATCAAAGAGGCCGTGTTCTCGAAAGTGTAAGTTGCCGTACAGAAGATCGGGTCAGTCATGGAGTAACATGGCTTGACACGATCTTCCCCGCCGTGCACACACAATGTGGAGAAACCGACAGAGTCCTTTGACCCCTTCGAGGCAGTTGGCTCGTTCGTCATAGAAGGTACCGCTTTCTGTTCTGTTGTTTTGACTAACGCTACCCATGCACCGACACAGCGGCCCGAACCAACTCGCTACTCGCCTGCTTATGCTAAAGAAAAACCGCGACGAACGGGCGTCGCGGCTGGCGAGATTCGTGATGGATCGTCGCTTTCAAACCAACCTCCAAAGAGCGACGATGGCACTTTAGCAGATATGGCTGCAAGCGGCCGCAAATCCCATTTGGCCAAATTCTACCATCAATGACCGGGATCGACAAGAATCGGAGAAATTTTTGGCGCCGGTGGCCTTGTTCCCGTCCGGCGCATTGACCTTGGAGACTCCACACTGCGGTGGCCCACTTGCCCAGGTGTAGGGCCACACACCGTCGTGGCCGCATAACTCGTCGGCAAGCCGGTTGGTACGATGCGGACCTACGGTCCCGTCAGTTGAAATTGGGGTCCCAGGCGATCGATGGGCGCGACGGCGCGCCCTTGAAAATTTGGTGAAATACGGCACGCGGCATGAAAAAACGAGGCAACTGCTGCCGGTTAACCCTAAATCCTCATGTGTTGCGGGATCACCAACCCCCATCGCGAAACTGGGGTTTTGTTCGGTGCCGTCCATAGCGAACAACGGTAGGCACAGGCCTTACGCCTACGCCGCGGTGCTCCATAGTCATTCGCCAATTCTTAT
>JAKPII010000025.1 GCA_029549885.1 Planctomycetota bacterium | reverse complement strand
ACCCATCACGGCTGTCAGGGCGTACCACACCGTGGTAACGAGGATCAGCGGTATGTTTACCCGTCTGCGAGGCATGGGGCGAAAACAAGCCGTTTCATGTTGACCAACCTTTAGGCCCCATTATATCAAGTAGGGCACATCCCGGCCAGGATTGTGCAATCACTGCATTTGATGGTTTCACCTCCGGCTTACGCCAAAGGCTCAAGAAGTTTCACCGGCAGCCTACGCCCGAGGCGCGGATATTCTACACAAGTGTCATGGGCGCACAGGCGGACGGCCGATGCTGTAATAGGTGAATCCTAAATCCCTCATGCGATAGGGATTGTAGATATTCCGCCCATCAAACACGACGGGGCGACGGAGGCGGGATTTCATGACCTCGAAATCGGGATGTACGAACTGCTTCCACTCCGTCAGAATCACCAGGGCATCGGCGTCGTTGAGGGCATCGTCTCGTTGCGCACAATAGATTAGACGGTTGCCATAGATGCGACGCACGTTCTCCATGGCCTCTGGGTCGTAAACGCGGATGGTTGCCCCATGCTTCAAAAGCCCGTCGAGAACGACAAGCGACGGGGCCTCACGGATGTCGTCAGTTCCAGGCTTAAAGGCCAATCCCCACACGGCGATCGTTTTGTCGGACAGGGCACCCCCAAAGTGCTCGCGGATTTTCCGCAGCAAGATACCTTTTTGGTGCTCGTTAACGGCATGCGTGGCCTCCAGAATTCGGGGCACCACATCATGCGCTCTTGCCACTGCGGCCAGGGCGCGTACATCCTTGGGAAAGCAACTTCCCCCGTAACCAACGCCGGGGAAGAGGAATGCAAACCCAATGCGGCTATCATGACCAATGCCCCGCCGGACGTCGTTGATATCGGCCCCTGTCCGTTCGCAGATAGCCGCGATCTCGTTGATGAAGCTAATCTTGGTGGCCAACATGGCATTGGCCGCATACTTGGTCATTTCTGCACTTTCAGGGGACATGCAAAGGATCGGTTTATCAGTCCGCAGATACGGCTGGTAGAGTTCCCAGAGGACCTCGAAGACTTCTTCGGACCTTGTGCCGACGACCACCCGGTCGGGTTTCATAAAGTCTTCCACGGCTGCCCCTTCTTTGAGAAACTCGGGATTGGTGGCCACATTGACAGTACGTCCGGTTAATTCTCTCAGGCATGCCGTCACCGCCGCATTTGTCCCCACCGGCGCTGTGCTCTTAATGACGACGATCGCGTCGGGTTTGAGATGGGGAGCGATAGCCTCGACGACATTCCAAAGTGCCGTGAGATCGACGGAGCCGTCCTCGCGAGGTGGCGTACCCACGGCAATGAAGATCAACCTCGCCCAACGGGTTGCCGTGGCGATATCTGTTGTGAATTGGAGCCGTCCCGCCGTTATGTTTCGATGCAAAAGTTCTTGCAAGCCTGGTTCGTAGATGGGGCACTCGCCTTTTTGCAAGCGATTGATTTTTGCTTCGTCGCAATCCACACAGATGACGTCGTTGCCTGTCTCGGCAAAGCAGGTCCCTGTCACCAGGCCGACGTATCCAGTACCGACAATGGCGATACGCACGACAGCGTCTCCTTGTCTAGCGTACACGAGCGGTAGGTCGAGGTAGGTTCGAGGCCGACGTTCCTCAAGCAAGAGCGTTTCGGGGATGTCGTATCCAATCATAGCATGTGACTAATCTGGTACACGTGGAACCTGCCGGCGGACCAGGTACGATACCCCCTCCAGCGGGTTATTGACCGATGTGTGAGACTCCGTAAAGTACTTGTAGAGTCAGCTTCTGCTTTGCATCTGCAGTAACCAATGTTCTGCGAAGGTCTCTGGAATAGGCGCAGGTCGGTTTATCGCCGAGAAAGGGCTGTAGAGCGCGAGTTCGCATAAGCAATTTCCATCCTCCGCACGGTTTTTGTAATTTGCCTCACTGCCCGAAATAAGCTCAAATTTCAAGAGAGGGAGAAAACGGGGTTGGAAAGGTTGAAGGACCGTGTCGGAATCGCTTTTTGGAATCATCGTTTTGCTGTCTTTTATCTGCCAGATTGCGGCAGCGGCGGTTGGCCTGCGCATCGCCAAGATTAGCCGTCCGGGCTGGGGCTGGCTCCTATTAGCGGGTGGTATGGTGCTTATGGCGATTCGTCAGGGCGTCGTACTTGCCGCATGGTGGCGTGGCTTTTCCGGGGATTTTTCTCAGGAAACGATCGCCTTATTCGTATCGATTGCATGCCTTTTGGGGGTTCTCTTAATCAAGCCGGTGCTGGATGCCTCTTGGCGTTTTCAAACCTTCATGGAAATGGAGACGGAGCGGCTCAATGCCATCCTGCAGCTCCTGCCCGGCATGGTGTACCGTTGCCGCAATGACCCACAATGGACGATGGAGTTTGTCAGCGATGGATGTCGAGAGTTGACCGGCTACACGCCGGAGGATCTCATTGGCAACCGGCGCATCGCCTACGGAGAGGTCATCATTCCCGAAGACCGCGACGCTGTTTATCGAGAGGTTGAAGCCGCTGTTGCCAACAAACGGCCATACCGACTTGTCTATCGGATTCGAACTGCCCAGGGACAAGTTAAATGGGTTTGGGAACAAGGTGCGGGGGTCTTCGATGAGGAGGGAGAGGTCCTCTATCTGACGGGCTACATCACGGATGTGACCGTATGGCGAAACATCGAGGAGGAATTGCGGAAGGCCCAGGCAACCTGGGCACAAGAGAAAGAGGAGTGGGTTAAACAAGAAGGCCAATTACTCAGCCGCGTTTGGCATACGTTCGAGCATCAAAATCAAACGATTGCTTACGAGATTCATGATGGATGCGTTCAATTGGCCACGGCCGCCCTTATGAATCTCGAGTCATATCGGCACCAGCGGGCGACGTCGCCAGAGACCGCCGAGCAACTCCTCGAGCGCGCTATTCAACTGCTTCGGGATTCCATTGCGGAAGCCCGGCGATTGATTCAGGGACTGCGACCCGTTGCCCTGGAAGAACAGGGGCTGATTCCAGCCCTGCAAATGCTGTTTAAGGATTGGGAAAAACGGACCAATGTCCAGATTCATTTCGTCAATCGAACTGATATTGCGCGGCTGGTCCCGCCGGTTGAAGTGAACGTCTATCGAATCATTCAGGAAGCCGTCCAAAACGCCATTCGCCATAGCCAGTCTCCCGAGGTCTTTGTTCAGCTTGCGAAAGAGGGCGATCAACTGGTCATCGAGGTTCGAGACGAGGGTGTGGGATTCGACGTCAAGAGCGTTCCCCGGGAGCGCTTTGGATTGACGTCCATTCGGGACCGAGCAAGACTCCTCGGCGGCTGGGCTGATATTGTCTCGGAGTTCGGCCGGGGGACGCTTGTGCGTGTGGTCATCCCACTCAATCCACTCGTCAGTGCGCCAACTGACAACGGCTCGCAGCCCCTCGGGCCCGTGCCCGTCAATTCGTGATCGTTCCTTCTGATAACAGCTAAGAGCCTATCCGACAACCTCCCCTTGCCCGTTCGGCGGGAGAGAGACCGAGGTGAGCATGGCTCGAATCGTTGCTGGATTTTTCGATCGACTCCGACGAGGGCTTGCCCTCACCCCAACCCTCTCCCAGAGGGAGAGGGAACTTTGGGATAGGTTCTAAAGTGCCAGTTTTGTTTGCCTGGACGTCGGGACGTATGGAGATATTCTTCTGCTGGCGGTCTAAACGGCTCTCAAGAAGTTCCAAAAGCGGCAACAAAACCTTTGCATTTTTGACAGCGGCGCGATACATTTGACGGCGCGCCAGGGTATTGCCTCGTACGACGGCCGGGTTCATTGCACCGCGGAACGCCGTCTTAGCGTGGTCATTGGTTTTTTCGGCGGGTGTGGGGAGGAAAAGGAGGTGGAGCATGACCAAGACTGCCGTAATTCAGGCGCAGCAGCGCTGGGAGTATGTGTTCATCCAGCGACGATCGGAGCTGGCCCTTCAGGACGAATTAAACGTCATGGGGCAGCAGGGATGGGAGTTAGTGCATGTTGAGTATTACAAGGATGCGAAGGGAATCATGGGCTGGATTGCCTTTTTGAAGCGCCCCAGCGCGGCCAGCAAGCCACCGGGCACGGGTGCCGGCGAACACGAAGTCATGCACGAAAAGGAGCCAACCCCAGGTGGTGTGCAACGCCCCATGCCACCCCCTGACGACGTGTTTGAGGTCAAAACGGAGTAAGCGCCCCACATGTGATGCCTTTAGGCCGAATCGATTTGGTCGTTCCGTGCTCGACAGGAGACGATACGGCCAGCCGTCACAACATTCCCACGATCCGCACTTGCGGTGGCAATTCGGGCGGAGACCTGGGTGACTGGATCATGTTTGCTCGCGTTTAGGCTGGCTTCCTTTGGGCGGTGGGCGTCGGGGGACTCCGATAGCACCATGCAGGCCAATGTCCGTGCCGATCCCACTCACGTAAACGGTGTCGTCTTGCACTTCTACGATAAACGGGCGACCTGTCAGCGGGTTAACGGTGTCCCAACTCTGGATGTCTTCCCGGGCCGCTCGCAACGCCACCAACCACGCGCATACATTGGCGAGGTCCTCGGCCTGGGTCTTCTGGCCCGTGGGAACCTCCGGAAGCAAGACGCGACACGCCACAACCGTTTCGTCATCGTGGGACTTATGCTCCCAGGCTGCCTGAAGTTTTTCAAGCTCGCCGGCCCTTTCGCAGTAAGGCTTCTGGGAATGCTTGATAATCTCGCGCATTTGGGTCAAGTAGTAAAACTCGTCTTGGTCGGCATGTTCCTGTGTGGTTCTCACTAACTCTTCCAAATCGTAGCTTTGGCGCAATTGTTTGATCTCGCGCTCCGTGAGAACATCATACAGCCGACCGATGCGAACCAACTCGTAGGCATGCATTCCCAAAGCTCGGGCACCAATCCAGGTCTCTGCATCGCTGGGCCAAATCGCGAGCTCCTTTTGCAGTGTGTCGGCAATTTGCCCTAGCGCATCCCGTGTGATCTCGGGGTGCGACACGAGCGTCGGAAGGCAATCGAGCGTTTGTCTCCGTAAGGACGCGGCTTGCCACCGCAGCAGCGGGTGTTTTGTTCGAGAGAGGACACCACACAGGCGAAGGGCCACGTTGAGCGCATCCACGGCCGCATCCAGATTGCCCTCGGAGATGGCCAAAGCGGCGGCTAGGTGCTCAATCTGCACGGCCAAGACGCATTGATCGACAAAGCTCAGATCGGCACCAAATCCGGCCGTAAAGCGGATGGGAAAGACACACTTCGGACGCAACAAGGCTGCGCGGCATGTTGCCCGCTGCGTCTGAAATGATTGTAACAGCGATTTAGCGGCTTGAAGCTCTTCTTTCTGAAGACGATCCGGTGCCACCCGAAGCCAATCGCTTGTCTGAGCCACCAGGAACTCCACTCGCTCTTTCGGAAATAATGCGACAAGTGCCGAGGCAGCATTGTCTTCGCGCGGGGGCAAAGGAACGGTCAACTGCTCAGGCGTACCGCCTTCTTCCTCAATGCGGGCCAATTCCTCGCTCAATTGAGGATGGGTCGAACGGCGTAGGCCGGGCAGGCGTCCCAGCTCCTCAAGTGGAGACGGCGAAGGTGCCACCGGCTGGCTGGCCTGACGGCATCCCGCGACAACGAGAGAAAGACACAAACCGAAAATCGCCAATCGCCACGGAATAACACGCCCGAGACGTTCACCGCCTTGGGACGTTCTCGCGGACTTCCACCAACCATCGCACCGACGTTGGCGCGTCGCTTCCTGCCGTAAGTCCTGACACTCCATCAACTCGGCTCCTTCAAGGTGGTCCCGCGGATCCGATGATCACCACTCTCGTTGTATGATATCACCTTTTAGGAGCCGAGAAAGTTCCGATACTGCGCGCACAGTTTGACTAAACTGACACGGCGCCTTTCCCCAAAGCGTGGGCACACCGCGGGCCGTATCAAGCTGCTAATTGCCGATTACCGAAACCGGACCTTGAAAATGCGATCCGCCGTGGGGCCACAGTCGCTGCTTCGACGACGGCGGCCCATTGGCCACGGGCTGACATCGGCCAGTTCGGGCATGATTTCAAGTAATTGTTCTGCCAGAAGTTCGGCCAATTGCCGCACGACAGGCTGTTTTGCCCGAAGCTGAATCGCCCGCACCGTCTTCATCATTCGCAGCAAACGGGCACGTTTGAGGACCGGCGCCGACAGCGGTTCCTCGATGTCGGAAAGCAGTTCAATCAGGGGAACCTGCAAGGCCCTTTGCCAGCGATATAGTGCCGAAAGGGGAAGGTCTCGCGTCGGATCCTCTTCTTCTCGGACGGTGCGGATATCGACCTTCATCCGACGGGCCATGGTGCGACGAGAAACCCCCTGACGTATCCGCACTTGTGCCAACCGGTGAAGAGGCTTCGGCGATTGGTCTCCTTCAGGGGGTTGTAAACGTTGGCTGGTCGTACCCTCGCTGATCTGTTGCCCTTGGTTCGTTTTGCCGTTGTTACGTGTGACCACTGGGGCAATCGCAGTGGCCGGCAAACCCAAATCCGAGACGCGCATGGTCTCCCTCCTTTAGCCCCAGAAAGACAGGGCAAAAGACCGCCAAAGACCGGAAGAGGAATCGGTCGCTCATGTAGCGCCAATGAGAAGCCATGAATCTTGACGAGCGACTCCTCAAATCCCGGCTGGGTTGCCAGACGTCAATGGGGTGATCCTTGCCACCTCAGAGACAATCGCAGAAAGGACGTCCCAACTATGCTGACAGGAGGAAGGTCATCCATCATAACCCTGCGCGCCTGTCCAAGGTCTGCCCGAGATGAGGTTTCCGTTGAGCACAAAATATAATTGTGAGGACTATAACGGGTTACGCTGTCTTCCACGCTTCGGGCAACGACCTCTTTCTAGCGTCCTTTCAGCTCCTCTCTCTGACAACCCAAGTCATACACACCCAACACCGAATATTAGGATCGACCAATCGGTCGTCTCGGTGGGACGCCTTCGTGATGATAATGATTATTGCTACCTGGCCGACACGTGTCCCTCATCACAGGTGGATAACACGGCCTAACCATCCTGTGAGCAAGCCACACTATCTCCATTTGCCATTATAATTGTGACCATTGTGTGGACAAGCCCGGCCGCACCCCGAAATAACCAGGCCGAATGAGCGAGGACCCAGGCTGTTTACAATTCTGCTCTGTTCGAATCAAACGCTGTTTATCCCTAAGTCATTGCCAAGAAGTGATTTACCTTGCAAGGTACGGCCGCGACTAGAGTTGGGGAAAAAGTGTTTTCGCCACTTTCTTGACAATTCCCCTCACTACTCCACTTTACTTCAGCAGTGGGTGCAACAGGGCTTAGGAGGGTATCCGAGGGAGCCTATCCAGAAAAGTCCCCCTCTCCCTCCGGGAGAGGGTTGGGGTGAGGGCAAGCGAACGTCGGAATCGATTGAGAAAACCGGCAGCAATTCGAGCTATCTTCACCCCTGAGCCCTCTCCCGCCGAACGGGTGAACGGAGATTATGGGATAGGCTTTTAGTGGGTTGGCTCCCGGTCTTGGGCTGACCGGTAGTGGGCCTTCGGTCGTTTGCCAGTAGTGGGCTTCGGTGATCTTTTCGGCGTGACCCACCGAGGGGACCAACACGTGGAAGGGAAAGCATTCCGTTAGGTCCGTGGCCACGCTTGCCCGCAGATTGTGGAAGGACCGGACGCCGGGCAGGCACGGGGGCCTGCCCCTACGATTTTCATGCGGTGCGTGTAGGGGCAACCCCCATGGTTGCCCTGGATTGTGCCCCCCTGGTTGCCCCTTTTATGCGCAGTCCCCACGGTTCGCGTTAGGGCGGGCACCCGTCGTTTGGATTCGACGGCGCCCCGGGCGCAATTCACGTTCTAGGGCAGGCACAGGGGACTGGGACACGCAAAAGGCATAGGGCAGGCACGGGGGCCTGCCCCTACGATTTTCATGCGGTGCGTGTAGGGGCAACCCCCTGTGGTTGCCCTCCTGTTGAACAACCACCTGGGCATCGGCTACGCACGGGGGCCTACGCTGGGCGTGGGGACCTTGGGCGGGCACAAGGGCCTGCCATGCGAGTTTGGTGGCGGCTTTGACGTCGGGTCGGGCGATCGCGTACTGTTGCAGAAATTGCTCCAGGTTCGGGATATGGTTTTTTCCGTGGTGATGTCAGGCCCAGCCGAAGCAGCCGGCTGTACATTTCCGTGGGCAAGTCCCGAAGCGACCGCGTCATTGCGCCGTCCGGGGCCACCCTAGTTTCCAAGAGGTCTGCTCCATAGCGCAGCAATCGGGTGCCAAGAAGCTCGTCCTCACGCACATTGTCCCGGGCGAAGTGGATGAGGCTACAACAATTACATCGGTCCGTGAAAACTACGCTGGGGAAGTTGTTGCAGTGCACGATCATGTGGAAATGGCACCGGGCAAACCATGAGCGGCGCGATCGCGAACAAGGACCTTCCCTGTTGGTTTTCAATACTCCTCTGGTGCTTGATAGCGCCCGAATGATGACATATCTTGGCATTCGCCCCCACCGATCAGGGCCGCGGCGAATACTCAGCCACGTCGGAAGTGATAAGGAAAGGGTTGGCCCATGCGCGAGTTAACACGTGGTGTGTGCTTCGGCACGTTCCTGGCTCTTGGCAGTGCCATCTTCGCTCTGGGAGATGAACCGCTCTTGGTTTTGGAGGATGTCCCTTCCGGTGGAATGGTGTGCGTTAACGTTGACCTGGGACCTGTCTTAAAACGGTGTGGGTTGTCTCGCGTGGCTTGGCAGAACCTCAGGGTGTTTACGGAAGACAATGTGCTGGTCCCCGCCCAATTCATACCCGAGCCGTTCACCAGGTCAAACACATCGGCCACCGGTGCGGAATTTTCCGGTGCGGGCATACTTATCCTTCGACTGCCGGAACCACCACCCACAAGGCTTGTCCTCCGCTTTGAGCAGACAGCCGATGGCGACTCAGACTCGGCCCAGGCATTCGACGGGAAAGTCTCAACGCCTTATCTCTCGGTCGAGCATAATCCCGCGTATGGGGGGTTCTTTCAAAAAGTGCGGATCGGTCAATCTGCGTTAGAATTCCCCGTGCGTTTTGCCGATCGGGTCCATCACGCAAAGCAGGGAAGCTTTTCGGCAGCGGGTTATTCTTCCGCCGAGGTCAAATTGCTGAGCCGCGGCCCCCTGGGGATCCTTGTCCGCACTCAAACGCGGTATGTGCGTGGGGAGCAACCTCCCGCCTCGCAGCCACAGGCCTGTTACGACTGGTTCTATTTTCACGATCTTCCCTTGATCTGGGTACGTGCAGTTGCGACCCAAGCTGAGGGCTTTCGCTGGAACGAACATCACTTCTTGGAGATCCAGTTTTCCGAAAACACGGCTAATCGATGGGTGGGCGGTGAACCTCTTCAAGAAGGTACGCTCACGCGCACCGGAAAGTCGCATTCGCTGGTCAATATTGGGATGGTTCGGAACGATCAAGCAGGATTGGGCATCTTTTGTGGTGGAAGCGTGCTGGTCTATGATTCGCCCGGCGGGGATGGGCATTACATTCAAGCCCATGGCAATAGGGCGTGGCAACCGTGGGAGACCACCAAGATCACGAAGGAGGCTTATATCTTTGTGGCGGAGCAAGGGGACTTTGATGAGCGGATTCGCGAGGTACCAGGCCTTGTCCCCAAGCAGGTGGATGCCATCGTGACAACTCGTGAGATTCATAACCGTCTTGTCGCGGCGCGAGCAAAACTTTCGCCTCTTCTCTTGGCGGCGACGAGCTATTGCGAGCGAACTGGACGTTGGGAAGATGCCCTGCGCGCTGCGGAAGGTACGATGCCCGAGATTTTGACCGGCATCGCGGCCGGCAATCTTTCGCTGGTTATGGAAAAACTTCCGAACGGTCTCAAAGGCCCGGTGGCTTATGATGTTCGTCAGGATCGGTTGTTCGTCAGAGAAGACCTGCCCTTGTTTTGCATTCGGGCGAGACATGCT
>JAKPII010000024.1 GCA_029549885.1 Planctomycetota bacterium | reverse complement strand
GCTTGCCCCGGGATCGCCTTTTCGCTCTCACTGGGACCTTGCCTACGCAGAATGCCTCAAGGTCATGGAGGGCTTGATAGCGGCGGGCATCGAGCCTGAGCGAATCCGTATTTCAATAGCAGCTGCGAATGAGCCGCTTTGGACCGATCCCGATCCCGAAAAGCGGCCACAAAATGCAAGGGTCGAAGTTTCCCTCCTCAACGAACTGGCAAGAGACTTGAAGGGCTCTTCCACGCCCTGATGGCGATCGTCTTTCGCCGTAAGAATCCCCACAAAGCCAAACCTTTTCTCGACGATGGGGCCGGTAGCCCGATCAATAGCCCGGTTCACTGTGCCCCGTTGAAAGGTACCCAGCCAGATTGAGTTCTCTAATTTATGCTGCTTCTCATGTATGTGAAACCTCCTTAAGCGGTGCATATTTCCCGGCATGCGCATTTTACCCCGCGCAAAAGCATGACCTATATTTGAATTGAGGCGGTGGTACTTGGTCACCCCCGCTTTGGCTTGTCACAGCGACTATTCGGTTTCCGCGCAATTCGGAAAGGGCGAGCATGGTAAATAGTTCTGCACCTAATGCGAAGGCTACCCCAAACAGTGATCCCGGTAATCAAACCTCTACTGAAAGCCGCCCATCAAATGGGAAAGGCTTTGGCGGTCACGCAAACCGTCTGAAACTTATTGGATTTGTCCTCGGGCTAGTCACCGTGGAGGCCGTGGCTGCGTACTTCATTTTGCCAACCTCCAGTGACGCAAAATCTCCTGCTCAGGAGGGGGTGGCAGAAACCGCAGGGATTCCCGGGGCGCCGTCGCCGATTTCGGTTCCCGAAACTCAGTTGGATCCCACTCAGGGGTTAGGTAATACCCCAGGTCCTGACGATGTCGAAGTGGACCTGGGTCAATTTAGCATAACGGCCTACCAGCCAACGTCCCAAACCACACTCCGGATCGACTTCCACTTATGGGGGACGGTTGACAGATCTCTGGATCAGGAATTCCAAGCGGCTTGGGCGAAAAATATCAACCGGCTGCGCGACCAAATCATCGTGATTGTCCGCAGTGCCGACCTATCGGACCTCACGGATGCAGGTTTGGGGTTGATCAAAAGGAAGATTTTAGAGAAAGTTAACCATACGCTAGGAAAGCCCTATCTGCGAACGGTTGTGTTCAGTGAGTATTCCTTCTTAGAACAGTGACGGCTAAGTTGGCAAGGGAAGGGAGTCCCATGTCTGGCGATCAACTGTCACAGGCCGAAATTGAAAACTTGCTCAAGGCGGCGACGCAGGGAGCAAAGCCAGGGGGAGCCGGCTCCCAAGCCGGCGGTTCGGGCACCACGGAATCGGCCACGGGAATGCCTTCCAGCAGTGATTCCGGGGGAGCACTCAGTCAGGACGAGATCGAGAAATTACTCCAGCAGGCCGGACGTGGGACCGGAACGGTCACCCCTCCCGATCCCAAAGAAAAGGGTAGTCCTTCAACGGCTGAGAGATCTGAACAACAGCCGCACGCCGAGATTCACCCGGCCGACCTTGACTATCTCTTTCATCAGGCCGAGCAGGCCCTGGCATCGCTGGAAAACGAGGGTCTCCCGGGGCTTCCTCCGGGAGTTTCGGCCTTCCAGTTCACGGAGTTCACCGGTGCCCCACCTTCAACCCAGGCCGCTACCCTGGACCTTTTGAAAGAGGTCGAACTTGATGTTCGCATCGAATTGGGACAAACGCGGATGTATTTGGAGGACGTGCTGCGTCTGCGGAAGGGAACTGTGGTGACGTTGGACAAGCTGGCGGGTGACCCTGTGGATATTTATGTCAACGGACGGCTTGTTGCCCGCGGCGAAGTCCTCGTTCTCAACGACAACTTCTGCATTCGCGTGGCGGAGCTCATCGCCGGGAAAGAACCGCATGTGAAAGATGACGCTTAATCCTCGATAAGACGACAAGGGGTTTTTCCGTGGCAGCACGGATGCTGGTTAACGACAACGGTGCCTTTTGGGCCTCTTATTCCAAGGGGCCTCGACATGGTGTTGCCAAGGCATACCGAAGGGAACCCGTTTCTTCCTCAAAGCCCCTCATAAGGATGCCGTCTTTCTTGCCCGGGTTGACCTGGCATCGTTACCTGTTCTTGTTTTTCGTTGCCGTAATTGTCATGCATCCTGGGGTGTGTCGCGCTCAAGAGGCGACGGGACGACCTTGGTCAGGGTCGGGGTTTGTGGAATCCCCGTCCACGAACGGGGGAATGGGTTTCTATCAATCGGCCAACACGAACTTGAGCGGCTTTCCCACCGGTGATCACGTGAGGCAGGGGGAAACGGGCGGAGACTGGCCGGCGGCTGTTCCCTCCAACACGCCGGGCTTTGCCTTCGCGGGAAGACAGGAATTGACTTCACCTGGCAGAGAACATCCACGTACCTCCGCGACAACTCCAGCAGACGGCCCTGTGTCCGATCCCGTGTCACCTCCG
>JAKPII010000006.1 GCA_029549885.1 Planctomycetota bacterium | reverse complement strand
AGTCCTCGTACAGATCAGCGCTTGCGGTTGGCGCAGAGGCCAACCCCAGAACGACAACCGCAACGGAAACTGCAAGACGTATTGCCTGTGTCATGTGACCCCCAGTGCGAACTCCCAACATCAGTATCGGCTGCGTCGCTCAACAAGGACTCAAAGTACGCCCGGTTGTGCGTTCCCGCGGTCAGTTGACGTACCAGCCTTGTTGACCGCAGAGCAGGGGACGGCCGTCGACTGTTTGGGCTGCAGCCCTTCCCATTCCCATGCTGGTGATGTCGGGCGGACAAGCTCCACCCACGGACTTTTGGCCGAACAGAGTTAAGCCAGCGTTGTTCCATAATGACGGGCTTCCTGCGCAGACCAGTGTCTGACCGTCAGCGCTGCGACCGAAGATGTAGCGGCCGGAGGCGTTGTTGCACTTTCCAAGATGAACGGCGTTATAGGTCATCCCTGGTGGGTCTTCGACGCAGACCACGGCTGTGTAGAGGTTAAGGCAGGGGCCACTTGTTGGCGGGGCGCTTCCCACTTGCGGCGCTAGGAGTACAGCGGTTGCGACAAGCACAGGCGTACTAGCAAGGCGCAAAGCTGCGACTAATCGACCGGCCAGGACATTACTCATCAGGTTCCCCCATTCGACGATGACCATGAGAATATGCAATTTGCGTGGGTGGGTGTGGCGGATTTTTATTCTCTGCGGTCAACACCCCGTTTACACAGACCTGGGTTGCGGTGACAGGAGCTTCAGACCGGCCCCACCCGGGAAAAGTAACTCGCTCCCCGAGCGGTCTGGATGCCCGTCACTCCGACACCCAGTTGTCCGCGCCCGCCCCATATCCGCAGGGTTGAAGGCGGTTGTACGTCAAGACAGGTGATGACACCGGTTCCTCGCGTGTACCTCTTCGGCATTGCTCGCCGCGCTCACGCCATCCAGCGGTACTGACGCGACACGGCTTTGTCAGGGCTGCTCCCACCCACCCAGGCGTCTTCCCGGCCAGGCTGCCCCCAGCTTCCAAACCCCTGCTACGGCAGGAGCTCTCGATGGGATGAATCCAAGCCACTGACATTGGACTTGAGGGGGCGGACTATAGGGTTCTGCCGGATTGGTCTGTGGTGCTTGAGGGCCGCCATATTCCCAGCTTGAGTCTGGCCCATAGTCTCGTAGGTAGCGCCTACCATTGGGGTGGTCCTGGACGGCGGAACGCGCGTTATCGCAAGAAGGGTTCGCGGAATGGGAAATGGAGATTCTGCGAGGTTCGCCAAGGGCCAGCGGGTCTACGAAGCTGATATCGACGGTAGCCCGGACAAGACGGTTGCTGGCACCGTTGTGCATGTCACCGAGGGGGAGCTTTACGCCATTCGGTGGGATAACAGTCGCGCCGAGGAATGTCCTGAGCCGAAGTACATCGCTGGTGATCTCTGTGAAATGAGCGCGTCTGACGAGGTGCGTAAAGTCAACGATGCTCGCCGGTTGATCGCTGACCGACTGCAGAAGTTCGAACCTCCCAACAAGCCTCGCTACATTCGTGTTTTTCGCGGCGGCTTGCCAGGCGGCGGCTGAACCGAGGCCGCCCATGAAGCGGCCCCCGCCTCCTTGTGCGGGGTGGCCGACCTTGTCGGCGGACATGGTGGGACGGCTTCAGCTGTCGGAACTGAATCTTTTTGAGGAATCAACTGAAATGCATTGTGGAACATGCACTGGCTTATGACCTGAGTTAGGACCGCTCCGCGGAATTCCTGAATCGAAATCGCCCTGACCTGTGCTTTTGATCCTCGGGCGGAGCGTTTTGGCTTACTAAGCGGGTAGGGTCCGGTGGGTGTTCGTGCGCAAAGTGCGCACCGCCTCGGGCGCGGTGGCGGTGCAAGTGATGCGCAAGTCCGGCCGCCGGGACGTGCTGGTCGAGCATGTCGGTTCCGCCCATACCGACGCTGAGCTGGGGATTCTGCTGGAGCGGGCCCGCCGGATCGCCACCGGTGATCAAGACGTCC
>JAKPII010000500.1 GCA_029549885.1 Planctomycetota bacterium | reverse complement strand
AACATGCGCCTCTCGAATGTGCCCAATCACCCCATCCTCAAGTTGTTCCAAGGTCCTGCGGAATGAGTCCGTCGCCATTCCCTGATTGCCCATCTGCGTAGCAACCTTTTTCTGTGCGGCCAATTCTCTGAGGACACGTGCCTCGCGGACATCGTGGGCAATCGGCTTTTCACAATAGACGTGCTTTCCCCGGCGGATCGCCGCCGCCGAAATGACGGCATGTGTGTGGTCTGGCGTGGCGACCACCACGGCATCAATGCTCTTCTCACACTCATCGAACATGCGGCGGAAATCTCGATAAACTGATGCCTTTGGGAACTTCTGCGCAAAGGGCCCGATTCTTTCCTGATTTGCGTCGCAAAGAACAGCCAATTCACCTCCAATCCTGGCAAATGTGGGCGCCAGATAGCTTCCTCTCTTACCGAGCCCAACGGCAGCATAGCAAACCTTTTCGTTGGATTCGTAGGAAAAAGCCGTCCTGCTCGATGGTAAGATCAGGCATGCTGTGGCAGCTGACACACGTCGCAGAAAGCCCCGACGACTGGATAGGGAAGCCATGGCCGATACTCCTTGGGTTAGGTAATTCCGAAAGGGAGGGTCAACCCAACGAACAATGCCGCATCTGCAAATAATGTTGTACCGTCTTGACCGAGAATGTCCACTGCGCGAGAGTGCATCTGCCATGACCTGCACCCATGACCAACTGGTTAGGTATGAGAAAGTGGGGGAGCGTTAGGTTGTGATTGAAAGAAATTCAGCAAAAAACTATGCTGGATGCAGAAGTTAAAAACGAAGTTTCCCGAGAACACCGTTTCTGATTCGGATGGGTTACAGGACACTCGGTTTTCCTCCGATCACGAGGCCCCGCTATGCCTGAACATGCCGTGTTTGTTGTCGGGTTCGGTTTTGCCTTCCTGTTTTTGGGATATCTCCTTTATGGACGGTTCTTGGGCAAGAGAGTTTTTCACCTGAAGGGAGATGCTCCGACGCCCGCACATACGATGTACGACGGCGTTGACTACTGCCCCGCGCCGACGCCTGTGCTTTTCGGTCATCATTTTGCCTCCATCGCCGGATTAGGGCCTATTTTAGGACCGGCGTTGGCCGTCATTTGGGGTTGGTTTCCCGCAGTCGTCTGGGTTTTGGTCGGCGCCGTCTTTATCGGAGCGGTTCACGATCTGGGGGCGCTGGTCGTGAGTTTGCGTCACCGTGGGCGATCCGTGGGAGAAGTCGCGCATTATGTGCTTGGTCCGCGGGCGCGGCTTTTGGCACTACTCATTATCTTCTTTCTCATGTCGCTGGCGATGGGTGCTTTTTGCAATACGTTGGCTGACCTCTTCCTTAACTTCAATCCTGACGCGATTGTGCCTTCTGTCGGTCTCATGATCCTTGCTGTTCTTTTTGGCCTATCGGTCTATCGATTGAAGGCCCCTTTGGCGCTGGCAACGATCGTTGCGCTGCTGATCTTCGCGGGATTGATCTATCTCGGCGAAAAGGTCCCCGTGCTCAGCTACCAATGGTTATGTTCCGCTGAGACACAACAAGCAATCAACCAAGCCAAAGATGCAACCGCTCCATCGGGCGGTCCCACTTTTGCGCGGCCCTACGGTGCAAAGTTGGCCATTGATTACTTCCGCGCTACGGGACGCGAGGACATCGTCCATGAACTGGGCGCCATTGATAAGCCGGAAAGTGTTCTTGGCAAGATGAATTATGCCTGGATCGGCGCGCTTTTGTGCTATGCTTTTTTGGCCTCAGTCCTTCCGGTGTGGCTGTTACTCCAACCAAGGGATTACCTCAATAGCTTCCAGCTCTATTTTGCCCTCATCACGCTCTTCCTAGGGCTAATCGTTGCAACTCTGGGGGGTAGCGAGTTTGCCCGCATCGACGCCCCGCTTATCCGCACGCAAGTGCCGGGTGCACCGCCCATGATCCCCTTGCTCTTCGTCACTATTGCCTGTGGGGCCGTGAGCGGCTTCCATTCTCTTGTTTCCAGCGGAACGACGGTCAAACAGCTTGATCGAGAAAAGGATGCCGTGCTCATCGGCTACGGGGCCATGCTCGTAGAGGGGGCTTTGGCCCTCCTGGTCATTGCGGCCTGCACGGCTGGCCTAAGCGCTGTCGATTGGGGTAAGGATGGTGTCTATTCGTCATGGACGGCCATGCGAGGTCTGGCCGCTCAATTAAACGCTGTTGTCCGGGGAAGTGCTAATATCCTTTCTCATCTCGGCATTCCCGTAGCCATTGGACAAACATTTATCGCTGTCACGGTGACGGCTTTTGCCCTCACGACGCTCGATTCGGCAACTCGGTTGCTGCGATTCAATGTAGAAGAGCTATTCAATGCGGTCGGCCTACGTTTCTTGGCAAACCGCTATGTTGGTTCACTGTTGGCCGTGGGTGGCATCGGGTTCTTCGCCTTGGTTCCGGCCGGCAAAGCTCTGTGGACACTCTTTGGCACCACCAATCAATTGCTCGCCGGTCTCGCACTTCTGATCGTCAGCGTGTATCTTTATCAGAACCGCCGAATGGTAGCTTTCACGCTCATCCCGATGATCTTTATGCTCATCATGACCACAGCCGCCATGATCTTCAACCTGATCAAATTCTTCCAGGAAGGGCAAACCTCGCTGTGGGTGACAACGGTGGTCGTTCTGATCATGGCGGGCTGGCTTGTGGTCGAAGGGATTCTGGCGTTTCTTCGTGGGCCACAGAAACTTGATCTGCCCGGTAGCGAGACCGGAGAACAAGCCGAAACGCCTGTCGCCGTGTCCCAATAAAGACCAATTCACAGACAAGGACCGTGGCAATTTTTGGACACTGCCTGCTATGGGCGCCCTCCCCGACTTAGCCTTTCGACAAGACCTGCGTGGTGAGAAGTCAGGCCTCAAATCGCAACGCCCGGGGAATTAATAGTCTATCCCAAAAAGTCCCCCTCTCCCTCTGGGAGAGGGTTGGGGTGAAGGCAAGCGAACGTCGGAATCGATATTGAGAAAACCGGCAGCGATTCTAGCTACCCTCACCCCCGACCCCTCTCCCTCAGAACACATAAGGGGAAACTATGGAATAGGCTTTAAGGGGACGAATTGATGCGCTTGATGGCCTCTTGGGCCGAAGCCCGAACCAGCGTGGGGCCTGTTTCTGCAATCCTTTGCAATTCGCCAAGCGACGCTTTGGCAGCCGGGCCAATTTCCGCCAGCGCCTCGATAGCCGCCAGTTGCACGTTCATATCTGACTCACCGAGGGCCTGCGTCAGTCCCTCGATTGCCGCGGGATCACTTGTTCGGCACCGTCCTAACGCCCTAGCCGAAGCCATCCGAACCCGCTCATCGGGATCGTGAAGCGCACGGACCAATGCGGCCAGGACTTCCGGGGTTGCCTGCTTGATCAGTCCTAGGGCTTCCGCCGCTGCATCCCGCCCATCCCAAGACTGATCTTCCAATGCTTCAACAAGAACCGCCGACGCCTCAGCGGCCTTTGGTCCAAATGCCCCCAAGGCCCTGATCGCAGAAAGCCGGGCCCTTGGATTCGATTTGTCGGCTGCGATCTTTATCAGCGGTTTGATTTGTTCGGGCCCATATTGCAAAAGGGCATCAATGGCCTGATCGCGGACCTGCGAGTTACGGTGCCCTAAAAGCGTCAGCCATTCCTCCGGGCTCTTGTCCGTGTACTTGACCTCGTGGAATTCTCTCCGCTGTCTCTGGCGTGAAGCATTTTGAGAGTCGTTTCCCACGGGAGGCATGGGCCGACATGCCAGACCGATACTTACGATAACCAGTCCCCAAAGGGCCAACTTCGCCGGAACCCCGTCGCCCGCAGATAACCACAAAGATGATTTCATCATAAGCTCTTTCAACTCGGCAGAAAGTCCTTCACCGATTGGAATCGCTTGCTAGGTCCAGGGCCAATCCTCCCCCAGCGCCTCTCGTTGAAGACGTGTCAACTGAGTGATCCCGTTCGCGGCCAAATCGAGCATTCGTTCGAGCAGGAAACGATCAAAGGGAACGCGCTCGGCCGTACCCTGGACCTCCACAAATTTTCCGCTACCTGTCATCACGATGTTGCAATCGACTGCCGCCTCATTATCCTCCCGCTGGTCCGGATCGAGGATAAGGTTTTCCCCCCAGAGGGCCACACTGACGGCAGCAACACTATCTCGAAGGGGCAATCGCGACGGATCGCTAAGTTCCGGCAGGATCATCCGCAGGGCATCCACTAAGGCGATGAACCCGCCCGTGATGCTCAACGTCCGCGTGCCCCCGTCGGCCTGAAGGACGTCACAATCCACGGTGATCGTTCGCTCACCAAGGGCGCTCAAGTCCGTCACGGCCCGCAGACTTCGCCCGATCAGTCGCTGAATCTCGGCCGAACGGCCTTCCACACGGGATCGTTCTCGTTGCTTTCGCGGAGAGGTACTGCCGGGCAACATGCTGTATTCAGCGGTGATCCAGCCCGTCCCCTGCCCCACTAGCCATGGGGGAACCTGGGGATCCACGCTGGCCGTACACAGGACCCGCGTTCGCCCTGCCGTGATAAGGACACTCCCCGGTGCGGCAGACGTAAATCGTCGCTCAATCGTAATGGGCCGCAGCTCATTCCACGCCCGACCGTCTGCTCGAACCAACACACCCGATTGGTCCATCGCTCACATCCCCTCTCCGTACTGACCACCCGGCACAGCGTGACGAGCGAACTGCTCGCCAAAGTCCGTTTGTAAAAAAGCCTTCGCATCTCAGGAATGCGAAGCCAATAGCCACGCCAAGATACCCTTTTGCACATGCATTCGGTTAGCCGCCTGTTGAATCACCACGCTTTGTGGCCCATCAATCACCTCGTCGGTAACCTCTTCCCCTCGGTGAGCCGGCAAACAGTGCATGAAGACGGCACCTTTTTGGGTGTGAGCCATGAGACGCCCATTGACCTGATAGGCGTGAAAATCACGACGTCGCTTCTCGGCTTCGGCTTCTTGTCCCATACTGGTCCATACATCCGTATAAACTACTAAGGCATCGCGGACAGCGTCTTCCGGGCGATCGAACACCTCAAATTCAAACTTCGGATACTTGGCCCGCAATCGCGGCAGAAAGTCCGCCTCAAAGCGGTAACCTTCGGGTGTCGCCATCACAAATCGCATGCCCAATTTGGCACAGCCCTCGGCCAGGCTCCGGGCAACGTTATTGCCATCGCCAACCCATGCCAGGGTGTGCCCTTCCAGTTTGCCCGCCAGTTCGCGAATTGTGAACAAATCTGCCAACGCCTGACACGGATGAGCATAGTCAGTTAGGCCATTGATGACCGGGCATTCCGAATATTTGGCCAATTCCTCAACCGTCTGATGGGCCTTACCGCGAAAAACGATCACATCCACGTATTGGCTCAAGACACGGGCAAAATCGGCGATCGACTCTCGCTTGCCAAAACCCGCATCATCGCCCAAGAAAATGGCGTTTCCCCCCAGGTGGGTTATGGCGGCCTCGAAACTGACTCGCGTCCGCAAGGACGGCTTCTCAAAAATCAGGGCCATTACGCGATGCGGTAACAACGGCTCCCGAATACCCTCAGCGTATTTAGCCTTGAGGTCCTCACTGATCGAAAAGATTCGTTCAATCTCAGCGGTTGAAAGATCTTCCACAGTCAGAATGTGGCGACAAGTCCGATGCTTCATCATACCGCCCTCAGATTCCCGTTTATCCTAATCTATGAAAACTGCCTGCCGCAGAATGATGAATCACAACTTTCCCGCGGCGTATTTTTTCAGCACATCCTCCAAAATATCGCATCCCTCGTGGACCTGCTCATCCGTCATCACCATGGCCGGCAACAATCGGATCACCGTATTGTGCGTGCAGTTGATGAGTAGGCCCCGGTTGAGACACTCCTGCACGACAGGTGCGCCCTCCAATGTTAGCTCGATCCCGATCATAAGTCCCACAATCCGAACTTCCCGGATGATCGAGCAGCCTTGCTGCATGGCCACCAAACGTTCCTGAAAGATTCGGCTAATATGCTGTGCACGAGCAAGGAGGTTCTCCTCCTCGATCATCTCGATGGTCGCCAGTCCCGCGGCGGCCGCGATCGGATTGCCACCAAACGTGGAGGCGTGCATTCCCGGTCGCAAACTGGTGGCGACGTCCCCTTTCGCCAACATCACACCACCGGGCAGGCCACCGCATACCGACTTGGCCAGCGTCATGATGTCGGGCGTAACACCGAAGTACTGGTAGCCGAACCAATGGCCTGTTCTGCCACAGCCGGTCTGTACCTCATCAAAGACTAGCAACAACCCATGCTCGTCCGCCAGTTTTCGCAAGCCCACCAAAAACCCCTCAGGCGGGACAACCACACCGCCCTCACCCTGAATGGGCTCGATCATGATGGCGGCCGTTTCGTTGTCAATCCTCTTGGCCACCTCGTCCAAATCCCCAAAGGGACAGTAAACAAAACCCGGCAAAAGCGGCCCCAATCCCTCGTGATACTTGGGCTGGGCCGTGGCCGACAACGAGCCCATTGTCCGCCCATGAAAGCCACCTTCAAACGTGATGATCTTATAGCGTCCCTTGGGACTGTGCAGGCGAACAAGTTTGATCGCCGCCTCGTTGGCCTCGGTACCTGAATTGCAGAAAAACGCCTTTCCACCAAAACTCCGCTCGGAAAGGGCCTGGGCCCACAGCCCCTGCAACTCCGTGTACCAGGTGTTAGGCACGTGGATGAGCCGTGCCACCTGCTCGCGGACAGCCTCGACCACCCGCGGAGGACAATGTCCCAACAAGTTACAGCCCCAGCCAGGGAAAAAGTCCAGATACCGTTTCCCCTCCGCGTCCCAAACGTAAACACCCTCGCCTCTCACCAGGGCTACCGGAAAACGACGGTAGTTGCCGATGACGTAGCGATCAAAAAGGGCAATAATCTCCGCCGACGAACGACTACTGTGAGTCACTGTGGGCCTTCCTCTGTTCTCCCAAAAGACCAAATCCCCAAACAATCCAAGTGTTGGTGGCTCTCTGCCAGGATGCTGCAAGATGCGGCGGGATGGGCTAACCGTTGTTATTGCGGGCTGATCCGTCGCGAATGATCTCCGTCCCCACCCCCGTGGTCGTGTAAACTTCCAACAAGAGTGAATGGCGAAGCCGTCCGTCAATAATGTGGATCTTGTTCACGCCGTGCTCGAGCGTCTCCAAACACGCCTCCACCTTGGGAATCATTCCCTCTTCAATCACCCCCTGGCGGATTAACTCGCGGGCTTGCGCCGCCGTGAGGGAGTGAATCAGCGAGTCCGGATCATCCTTTCGCAGACGAACACCATTCACATCACTAAGAAAGACCAATTTCTCTGCACGCACGGCCCGCGCCACCGCCGTTGCCGCCGTATCGGCATTGACGTTGAGCTTCGTCCCCTCTTCATCCAAACACATGGAAGGAATGACGGGCACGACACCCCGCGTACACAGATCTAGAATGACGTCGCTATCAACCCGGGTGACCTCGCCCACCAACCCCAGATCAATGGGATTACCCGATTCGTCCGTCAAGACTAGCTTTTTCCCAAACAGGACGTTCTTCGTCCGGAAATTGAGGGGCTGGGCCCGCCCACCCAATTTCTCAATCTCTTGGGCGAGTTTCTCGTTGATTTCGTAGGCCAGCACCTGTTCAACGATCTGGATAGTCTCGGGATCCGTGTAACGACGCCCCTGAACAAAACGAGGCTGGATTCCGGCCTTTTTCATCGCGCGACTGATAGCCGCCCCACCACCATGGACGACCACCGGCTGCATCCCGACGGTCTCCATAAAGAGGATGTCGAGCAGGAGATGGCTCATCGCCCGCTCGTCCTCCATCACACTGCCGCCCAATTTGATGACGGTAATCTTTCCGCGGAAGGTGCGGATCCAGCGTAAGGCCTCGATCAAGACGTCAGCTTTTTCGATCGCTCTCTGCAACGCTTGGGCCCCCGGTCACTCTCAAAAAACGACGCTTACATTGACAACGGCAACTGTATCCAAATCCCCCCAAAACAACGACACCGGGCCCGCCCGTGCGTTCGCGCCCGGTTCGCCTCCGCAATCATAGATCGAAAACTTTTATTTTCGCACTTGGCTATTCCCCGTCAATGGGGTTCGGTTTTTCGAGACTCGTTTGCTCCAAGTTCGACCCACCTTGATTGATTTCAACAAGGCAGATAACATGAATGAAGTCTTGCTAGTGAAAGTTGGCCACCTGATGGGGCGCTGTTGGTAGCCCCCCACGGCCTACCCGAACGGGTTAGGTTTGCCAACGCTTTGGTGATTCGTTCGCCACTCATTCCCCGGTAGCTCAGCAGGTAGAGCGAGCGGCTGTTAACCGCTAGGTCCCAGGTTCGAGCCCTGGCCGGGGAGTTTTTCTGTTCTGCCCCGAATAAACGCCGCACACCGGTTTCCAGAAAACGCCGAGCGGAACCGCACGCACCGGCTCATCGACGCCAACCAGAACGGCCAGCTCGACAGCGGCGATACCGACATCACCCAGTACACCTGGGACCACCGCAACCGCCTGGTGAAAGTCGAGCACCGCGCAAGCTACGCCGCGGCGGCGGATGAGGTAATCGAGTTTTGTTGCGAAAATCGAGTATTCTCGCGAATGTTGTTCCAGTAATGTGATCTGATTCTTCCGACTACCGGAACCGCTGGGTCCGCAAGCGGCTGGACGCCGACGGGGACGGGCATACCGACCAGCGGCGGCTGTCAACCGGGGGCGCTTGCCTGGGAGGCATATAAACTCCCCTCTCCCTTTGGGAGAGGGGTTCGGGGTGAGGGTGCTCCGGTAGGTTCTGCGATGGGG
>JAKPII010000490.1 GCA_029549885.1 Planctomycetota bacterium | reverse complement strand
ACACCGGCCTCCTTGACGAGTTCCATGGTCTTGGCCAGGATATCGAGCCGCCCAGCCATGGTGTGCCGGTCGGTCACCTCACCATGCGTGTACAAAAACGTGGCGCCTTTGTTGAGCAAATCTTCGATTTGCGACCGGACTTTTCCCGCGTCTGCATCGGGGTGGATGCACACCAGGGCCTGCATCTTACCGCCTCGCTCTTTCAAGTAGCGATGAAAGACATTGATGCAAGCCGGATCGAGCTGCACTGTGTTGATCCCTACGGACTCACACAAGGCCAACGTCTGGAATATGCGTTCCTCAGTGTTATAGGCCTTGAATAATCGGGAGACATAAAGCAAATCCCGGCTATGCGCCCAACCGCCGATGAGATTGCCTCCAATTAACATCCGACTAATGGTGAGATTGCGGATACGACCGCAAGGCATCGGGCGGTCATCTACCGGGGTCTGGGCCGCCTTTTCCGGGGCACCCTCCTGAAGGGCGGCAAGAAGGATTCGTTCCTCTAAACTGGAAGCCGCGGCAGCGCCCATGGCTCCTAATAGTCCATAGTTCAAAAACTGACGCCGATTACCGTGCTCTGCCATCGTTGCACCTATCGATTTGATTAATTGGACCGCCCAAATTGAAAACGGAGAGAAATAAAACCTGACTCTGCCAGAGGCTCTTGCCCGGCTGTTGTTTCAATTCTTCGCTTCAGCTCGATTGTAATTTTTGACAATTTGCGCTGTCAGGTCAAGTGAACGTCAACCGGTTTCACTCCCTCACCGGCCTACGTTGGCGGTTCGGAACGTTGGCGCTTCGGAAGATGGCAATATGATGCCACTTGGAACGTTGGCGCTGGTGTTATTCATCGGGGGTAGCCAACGATTGGCGCCGCAGGTACCAAACCCAGCCGCATCGTTCGTAGCGTCTATCGGTTGATTTTTGAATCAACTCAAGCGTGATTTCCCAAAGTGCCGCTTTTTGTCTGGCGATTTCTTCCGGTGGTGATTGGCTGAGTTTCTCGACGATTTCCCTGCGTTTCTTGAGTAAAGCATCGACTTCCTTTTGTTCCTCTGCCGTAAAATCTCGATACTTGACGACCCGGCAATTGGAATCGCCGATGATCAAATCGGGCAAATGATCGCCGTCCAGGTCGGCCACGGATGGTTGCGTTGACCATCCCGGTGTCGGCGTCCAAAGTTCCATTCCATTTCGATAGGGAATGAGCAACGTCTCTTCTTCTTCCGGGGGCCAGACGAGGCTGACCGGTGGTGCCCAGGCGGGCTGCTCATTTGAACCGACGTTCCGAATCCAAAGGACGCCTCCGTTTCGGCAGCCGACAATCAAATCGGGCAGGCCATCAAGGTCCCAATCGGCGATTACGGGCGAGGCCTCACCATCGACTTGCAGGGTAAGTCCTTCAATGGTAACGGGGCGCGGCTGGCCCCAGAGAAAACGACCTCCCTGCTCCACCAGGGATGTCAGGAACACCTGCCCTGCCCCATCACCGAGCACGAGGTCCCAGACACCATCTTTGGTTAGTTCACCGAGAAATGCCCGATGTAAATAGGGGACCTGAAACGGCTTGCCGTCTTCCAGCATGCACACTTCTGGCCGCCCAAATACCATACCCGCTTGGCCGCGGCAGAGGGCAAGCTTGCCCTCATTTGTTCCGATCAGCAAATCGGGGTGGCGATCATAATCGAAATCCACCAGTTGGAAGACAGTTGCCCCAGCCTTGATCATCGCCGCCAAGTCCGGGTTCACGGTTTCGGCGGGAAATCGCGCAGCCTGGGCCAACGACAACGGCTTGTCGGGAGTTGGCCACGTCCAGATTTCCCATTGGCCCGTTTCCCGTCCACACAGCACAAGCTCCAATCGCCCATCGGCGTTCCAATCAAAAAAACCAGGAATTACGCCAGAGGTCAACGTCAGAGGTAGGCCGTTGCCGACAAACCGCTGGGGCGGACTCAGTTCCGGGGCGAACGCATTGGCAAGGGCCGGGCCTTTGGGGAGAGTTATTTCCAGAGTGGCAAGTACCTTGGCGAGCACGGGCAGCGCCTCTTCCGGGATGCGTAGGCTGGCCGTATCGCTGATGCGAATGTCGTTCGGAAATTGAGGAGCGGGACCCCAAAGGACCTGGGCAAGGAGGGCGGCCGTGAGATAGTCGCTGAAGCTCGTGGGGCGATCCAAACTTAGGTCGTTGACCCAGGCCGCCCCACCGGCCAACTTCCGAGTTTGATGGAACAGCCGGATCAGCGGTAAGGTAGAGAATCCTTGAGGCAGGGGCAATCGCCCGAGGATTTTTTGCCGCTCGGTCTCCACACGGAGTGTCGGTTTTCGGTACGGGGAAAGGATCCAGACGATTCTCGGGGCCAGTCCCTCGAGCGTATCGATCTCCGTGATCAGTTCGGCCCGATCCCGCTGGACCACCTGCCGCAGGGGATGGTCAAACGCCACAACGACGTCGAAGCGTCCCTTTTCCGGCGTGCTCTCAATTAGACCGGCGATGACCTCGCCCAGGGGGCGGTCTTTCGCAGGGATTTCCGTGATCTCGATGTTTCGCCTGTAGGTCGCGGCAAAGGCCTCAAACACGCGGCGAAGCGTGCCGCCATTCCATGGGTTATCTCCAAGAAAGAGGATGCGAAGACCCTGCGGCGGTGCGGCTTCGGGGGCCTTCTCTTCGCCGAAAGCGGCCCTGCCCAGGGCCAAGCTCAAGGTCACCAGCAAGGCCGGCCACAAAATCGCACGGCTGGAGCGGAAGAAAGGTACAGGTTGACAGGTCATTCTCGGAGCAGCTCAACGTCCTCGACTGCGGCACATGGGCCGACGTTTCGTTTTCTCACGCGGTTAGGTCTCTCTTCGCCGTGAGACGATGACTATTGCTGATTCCAACTCTCGATCTGTCTTTTGATCGTTTCCGGCTGGAAATTCGCCGGGGGCGGCTCATCCTGATTGGCCAGTAACTCCTCTATCGTGGGAGTCGTCGTGCGCAGGCCCTGCTCTGGGATTTCGATTCGGGCACACCAGGCGATGGCATTCAGGACGAGCGTCCGGAACTGATCGTGCGCCCAATTCCAATGGTGATGCCCTCCGGTAAAACCAAAACCGCGGCCGCCGTCAGGCCGTTCATAAGCCCACGCCACGTGCTCTGGCATGCCTTTTCGAGAGCGAACCGTCGGATTGCCGCTGTGGGGGCCGTCGGGTCTTTCTCGCGTGCTGTCGGGCGGGATGGCCGTCAAAATGGGCACAAGTCTTGTCGTGTCATCGACGAACCGCATATGGTAGTACCATTCGTCGTCAATGGCGAAGGGGCGGACACCGCGGGTGATGGGGTGCTCGGGCAAAGCCTTGAACTCAGCTCGCCAGTGCGGATTGACCGACCAGTACGTTTCATAATAGCCACCGATCCAGGATTTTAGTTTTTCGCGTCCCTCGGGCGCAGCAATATCCAGGGCGTAGTGTAAAACCGCTAGACCAGCTCCTTTGTCAATCGCCTTCTGAAGTTCGTCCAGGTGTTGTGCGATGATGTTGCCACCACCACCGTCGGCAAAGATGACAATCGCATCCGCGTCCGTCAGGGCATCCGTCTGCTGGGGCCAACCGTTGGTGTAAACAACCGTTTCGACGTTGGGCAAGGCTTCCTTCAGCTTCTTGGCCAACAAAAGACATCCTGCGTTATGCTCATGGCTGCCGAAGCCGTGACTCGGTCGGCCCGCAATAAACACGATCTTTTTGGAAACTTGCTGACCGGGCTGGCTTTCGGAGGCGATACCGTCTCTGCCAACGCCCATTGCCACCAAAAGGAGCATCAACGAGGGAATCGATACCACGATTTGATTAAAGCGACAGAGAATTATGCGAGTTTTCATGGGCAAGGCCTCCCACATATGGGCAAACTGATTACACAAACAATCGACAGCACGCGAGCGATTCGCTTTCAAGTACAATCTGCCGACAACAACATTTTAGTTGATCAGGGGCTATTTTGCGCGAGAACCCTGCTCGTTTCAATGGAACGTGCACCCCTTTCACGAATTTGCTGCGGCGCCGGGCTACGCCTCAGCGGTGGCGGTGACGAGAACGTCTTGCGTATTTGAACTCGACGCTTCATCGTCCGCGCCTACGACAGTTGCGGGAGGAGCGTGGGGGTTGCCTTGTGAATCCAAGTGGTCTGTTGTCCGAGTTATTGGCCAGAAAACCGAGAATCGCGCGCCACCTTCGGGTCGGTTTTCCGCCCAGATGCGGCCTCCATGAGCCAAGACGATTTCCCGGCAAATCGCCAATCCTAGCCCTGTTCCCCCGGCCGATGTTCTTGTTCTCGAAGATTGGTAAAAACTCTCGAAGATGCTGTCCAGTTCACCATCGGGGATTCCGCACCCTTCGTCATCGACGCGGAGGAGGAAATGGTCCTCCTGGGGAACGAGGGTTACCCAGACATGTCCGTCCTCTCGTGTAAACTTCACAGCATTGCTGATGAGGTTCCTAATCACCTGGGCAAATCGTGTGGGGTCCAATTCGGTGCGAAAGCACTGCGGCCCAATGTATTCCAGTTTGATACGTTTTTGCTCGGCCAGGGAACGGAACTCTTCCAAGACGCTGTGGATGAGCCAGACAACCTCGGAGACCGATCGCTCGTAACGCATCTTGCCGGCCTCCAGCTTGGAGAGATCGAGAAGATCATTGAAAAACGCAAGCAAGGATTTTCCGCTTGTCTCGATTTGCTGAAAATACCGAAGAAGGGTGGGCTTGTCCGCGGTTTCGATCTTCTTTATGCCAAATGCAGCATAACTGAGAATGGCGTGCAGAGGCGTCCTCAATTCGTGGGAGATATTGGCTAAAAACTGGCTCTTTGCCCGATAGGCGGCTTCCTTGGCCTCGATGAGTTCTTGCAAGACCTTTTGTTTTTCTTCGGCCAGAAGAACCAATTCGTGCTCCTCAAGAGCCATGCTCACGGCTTCTGAATGTGACTGCTTAAGCGAGATTTTCTCCTGCTCCATTTGTTCGATTTTCGTACAACTCAATAGCAAACGATCTGCCAGCCACGCTGATAGGCCCAGCGCGCGGGCAAAAGGAATCAAGAGCGGCGCTGCTGCACAGAAAGCCTGCTCGGTTCCGCGATACAATCCCACGACGAAACCCGCCGGTGGAGATTTCATCTGGTAGCATTCTTCTGGCGCTTGAAACCGAGTGACGAATCCGAGGATATTCTGGCCTTCACCGTAGGCAAACGGCCTCCACTCAGTTGGGGTCATCGTCTCTGGCAGGAATGAACGGAGATTCTTGAGGGTGATCGCCGGCTGTTCTGGCCAGTGATCGTCACACCAGAACGCAAGCGGCGCATGGTTCTCGTTGAAAGATGCCACAAAACTTACGTTGATTTCGGGAAAAAGACGCGCGAGCTGCTCATGAGAGTGGCACTGGGGAAAACGGATATCGTTTTCCCACAATGAATCCCAGTCGTTCAGGATGGCGCCGCTGCCCATCTTTCGTCTTTCGGATTTCCGATCGTGGTTAAGATTTGTGAAATGGCACACCTTAGGCGCGTACGCACCTATCGCCTTTGGGGGCGTCCAGAAAAGCTTAACTCAAAAAGTAGGACACAGCCGTCCGGCACCAGGGGAATCCCTCAAGCCGATCGCCGTTTTAGGCCGTTTCTTCGGAATTCATAGAGAAAAATGCCCGCTGCCACCCCTAAGTTGAGGGAGTCCACCAGACTAGACATGGGAATGGTCACGGAGTAATCGCACAGATCGGCCCACCCTTCCCGAAGTCCTTCGGTTTCATGCCCCAATAGCAAGCCAACTCTTTCGGGGGGCGAAAAGTCTGGCAATGAAACTGCCGTGGGGTCCAGTACACTGGCCACCAAGGCCACATTCCATTCCCGCTTGAGGATCGCCAATTCTTCCCGGAGATTGTTGGTCTTTGCCATTGGCAGGTGAAGCACCGCGCCCATAGAAACGCGGAGGATGCGTCGGGAAAACGGTTCAGCGCACCGCTCACCTAAAATGACGGCATCTACGTCGAACGCGGCCGCGGAGCGAAACACCAGGCCGATGTTCTCGGGCTTTGTGATCTGTGGACAAACGACCACCATGAGGGGGCCCGGTCGATCAGGGGGCGGTAGAACGTCCCGCACGGACGGCAAGATACGTCGTCGGCCCACGGCGAGGACGCCCTGATGAAACTGGTAGCCCACCACTTGATAAAGGAGTTCCCGCGGTCCAACGTAAAGCGGAATTGAATCGGGAACTTGATCGGCATATTCGGCCGCGCAATCCTCGGCCAGCAAGACGGACTCCGTTTCGTAGGTGCTTTTCAACAAGCGCTCCGTGACGAGCCAACCCTCTGTGATGAAGATTGACTCGCCACGGAGCGTGCGTTCCGGGAGATTCCGATATGGGGCAAGCCGAGGATCGTCCAGCGAATCAACGCGGATCCACGAGCGGGACATAAATCGGCAAAAGACCTCTTTATTCTTTCTTCTCGCTCCCGAAAAGCTGGAACTCCCAGATAGTCGGGCCTTCCGTTGCCTTGAGGATGTTCAACCGAAACCGTTGCCCTGTCACAGCCCGGAAGCGAAACTCACCGCGCTCGCCGATGGTCGTCCCTTTGAAGCACGGGACCCACTCGTCGCCTTGGGCACACTCAATTTGAAACTCCTGGACGCGAGGGGCGAAGGCCTCTTCGATGACGGCTCGATCCACAACGCACGGCCGTTCCAGGTCAACCTCGAGCCAAGCGCTATGCGTTCCGGCATCGGTGGCCCAACGGGTTTCGGAGTCATCATCCACGGCCATTTGCGGACCAAACCGCGCGACCTGCTTCTGAAAGACATTGGAGGCCTTGGTGGGCCTGTTCACACTGAGGGCACCACTGAGTGCTGGCACGGCCACCGGCGGGATATCGAAGGCTGTGCCGCTGACGGTTAGCTCCAAGACTGTCACCAAGGGGTCGCGCTGCTCGGGCGAGAGACTCACCGTGATCTGCGTGTTGCTTTGTTCGACCTTCACATCTCCGCCGGTTCTGGCAACCGCAGAGACAATCTTCTGATTGATGGCCGGAAGAACAAGCGGTCCCTCTTTAGGCCAGTTAAAGATGAACACGTAAATCTTGTTCTCTTTACAGGTGGAAGCCCCCCAGGGACCTGGTTTGAAGGGACCACCCCGAGTTCCATAAACTCCGTCGCCGTATTTCTTCAGCCAGGCACCGATCTCCTTGAGGCGTTCCACCTGACGCGGTTCGATTTGCCCATCCGGCATAGGGCCGACATTTAAAAGGAGATTCCCATCTCCACCCACCGTGCGGAGGAGTATCTCCAAGCATTGCGAGAGCGTTTTCAACTCATCGTTGGGCTTCCAAGCCCATTGGCGGCAGATGGTCATACAGGTTTCCCAGGGGCGCTCCCGATTGAAGGCCCCGACGCGTTGTTCCGGTGTATCAAAATCGCCCACAAACTGTGGCCCTGCGGTGTCGCCTTTCATCCCCCGGCGACCTTTGTCGATACGGTTGTTGATGAGGATATCCGGCTGCAATGTGCGGATGTACTTATAAAGTGCCAGGCCGTGTTCATGGGTCCATGGCTCTTCCCAATCGCCATCGAACCAAATGACGCCCAGCGGACCGTACTTGCGAATAATTTCGGCTATTTGATTGTGCAAATACTGAACATACCGCTCCATATTGGGATTGGGCTTTTTCGTCCGGCCACCAGGTGAGCCCAACGGATAATCCGGGTGATACCAGTCGCAGATGGAGTGGTAGGCGCAAAAGACGATCCCCTGACGACGGCAGGCCTCCGACAGTTCCTTCAAAATGTCCCGCTTAAAAGGCGTGGACATGATGTCGTAGTCGGTATATTCCGAGTCCCAAATGCAAAAACCATCGTGATGCTTGGAAGTGATCACGAGATACTTCATGCCGGCCTCCTTGGCGATGGAGACCCACTCGTCGGCATTAAACTTCGTGGGGTTAAATTGTTTGTACAGGTTGTCATATTCCTCGATGGGGACCTGAGCACCGCGTGACCAACCGATTTCCGTGCCCTTAAGACTGACAGGGCCCCAGTGAATAAACAACCCAAAGCGCATGGCCTGCCATTTGGCGAGCGACTCCGGAGGAGCGCTCCAGATCGAGGTCGATTCCTCCCCCTTCACCGCTCCCTGACAAAGCACTAGCCAAGCGAGACAACTGGTTACCCAAAGGGCACGAATGATGCAGCGCACCGTGGTCATACTCAGACCCTCCAAAAATGTGTTATTGTAAACGACAGCGTTTTACTCTCCCTTGGCAAGACCCGTGGGAACCTCCGGCAGATTCGCCGTCAGTTGCGGCGGGCTGGTCCGACCTGCCTCGTTTGGGTCAAAGGCCTTGAAACCCAGCGAGAAGGCCGGTGAATCCGGCTGGAGCCGGTAATCATCCTTGGCCGGATCAACGAATTTCGGATCGGCAATGATCGAGTGCACGTCCTGACCGCGTTCTTTTTGCCATTGTTCCAGCGTCAAGTTGCCAGGGAAAACGACCGGCTTGCCACCGTGCCAATAAAGGTTGTAATCCATGCGGAAATTGTTGTCCTTCCAATTGCTTCCCAACAGCGGGCTATCATTGTCCCATGCAACGATATTTCGCTCGAAGAAGAACGAAATGTGTTCTTCGGTACGGGTCCGCTGAATTTGATGCTCGACCGAGTTGACAAGGATGTTGTTATGGATACGGTTCTCCTTCCCGTAATGTTGGTGAAAGCTGCCCGTCTTTGTGCGATACACCAAGTTGTACGCCATTTCGATGTGCGTGGAACCCTCATCCGTGTACAGTCCCCAGCCACCGTAGCTAAACGAGTACACATCGTGAATCTTGTTGTGATTGACGGTCGTGCCTGGTGAAACACCAAGGGTATAAACGCCACCCATATCGGAGAGCACATACTGCCCGATGTTGTAGATGTGGTTGTAATTGATGGCGTTATGATGGGCCGGACTGTCGGCATATCCCCAGGTCCACCCCACCGAGACGCCGGTGTAGTAGAAGTCGAAGATGTCGTTGTGTTCCACCGTGTTGTAGGCTGAATGGCCGATCCACACGCCCACCGCCGCAGGATGGATCCGACCACCGTGGGCAATGGTGCAATTCTTTACAGTGATGTGCGAAACAAGGGCCTCCTCGCCCTGCGGCCTTTGGCTGGCCCCCTGCCAGTTGGCGGAGCCCGCATGGCCAATCTTAACGCCGCCACCACCCAGGTCCACTAGTTCGCAGTTCTCAACTCGGCAATTGCGGCAACCCTCACCAAATGCCATGGCGTAAGTGCCCGTGTGGATCACCGCGCAGGCATCGAAGACGACGTTGCGTGCGCCGATTGCCGAGATTGTGCCATCTAGCCCAACTTCCGCCTGGGGATAGAACTGTCCGTTTTCAGGACACACCCAGTTGGAATGGGCAAAGATGAGTCCATGGAACTGGAGATGCTCCACCCATCGTTTGTTGGCGCCGTCACAGGCAAAGATGACGAGGTTCTCCAAACGCGGAGCGATGACATCGGCCCTTTGCGGGTCTTCGCCTGGCCGGGGAATATAGATCAATTCGCCTTTCTTTTGATCCAGATAAAACTCCCCCGGTTCCGTGAGGGCATCTGCCACGTTTTCGATGTAATAACGGTTTCCCTTAAGAAAATGGGCCCAATGGGAATCGAAACCCGTTCCGCGTCTGAACACCACAAGCTTCTTGCTCGCATCAATGGTGGCGATCCGCATGCGGGACATCGACCACTGGTGGAAAATATTCACTTCCACATCGCCCAAATTGGACCACTGCGGATTGAACTCGGCCTCGGCGTATTGCAAACGGTCATCACCTTTGACGGGGTTGTCTGCAGGTGGGGGCACGCGCTCGGCAATGGTGTAATAACCCTTTTTCGGCAATCTCGGTCGATAGCGCCGTTGGTCGTTGACAAACAGTTGCGTGAAATTCCATTTTCCCGCTTTGACATCGTCGAGCATCAAATGCCAACGACCCTGGCTGTCCACTGTCCAGCCTCGAAGGGAGACTCCACCCGAAATGATAGGCCTCTCGTTTTCGTGTGCCCGATAAATCGTGGGTGACTTCTCCGTTCCGGAATCTTCAGGGCCAAAACGTAGTGGCTCGCTGAGGAAATACCGCCCACCGCGGATGGCTACGACGATCGGCCGATCGCGGTCGGGTTGTTGATTGCGAAGTTCCCGTACCGCTTGCTGGGCTCGCGCAAGCGAGGCGAACGGCCCATCCGTTTTTTCCGCATTGGGAGTGGCCAGCCTGCCTGACCAACGATCATTTCCCTCTGGCGACACATAAAAATCCTGGGCCAGCGATGAGCTCTTGATGGACATCACCCCAAGCACAAGACCGCAAATGATTGCGCAAGGGAAGGCACGACGATGGCTCATAAAACGCACGGCGATGCTCCTCGTTCATGTGGGCCAAAAAGGCGGGCTAAGCTTCTTGCTCCGGTCAAAGGGTGTTGACTCTCCTGGTGTTCGCCGCGTCACAAGAGCCTATCTCAAAAGCCCCTTTCCCTCCGGGAGAGGGTTGGGGTGAGGGCAAGCGGTCGTCGGAGTCGATCGAGAAAACCGGCAGCGACTCCAGCTACCCTCACACCCGACCCCTTTCCCACCGAACGGGCGAGGGGAGATTATGGGATGGGCTCTAAGTCCCCGATTCATCTTGAGACTGTCAATTTAAGGAAAGGTTATACCGCGCCTCGCCGAGAGTTACAACAACCGGGAACACACGCCACCGTGCCTTTGGCGAAGAGATGCTCCATGAAAAAAGTAACCCGCCGAGAAAACTCGGCGGGTGAGATTGCACTTGAAGGATGTGCTGTGCTACGTTGGCCAGTCAGGGGCGAGATCAGAACCGGATTTCGGCCCGACCCACAAGACCGTCAAACACAACCGTATCGTCGAGGTCGCTGAAGTCGTTGGCCTGGACGCCGCGAATGAAGGTGTCGGCATCGAGGACGTTGAACCAGGCACTGACCATGTAGCCCACAGTGAACATGCAACGACCATCTTGGCTTACCCAGCCGCTACCCAATTCCAGGTCGAGGATAGGGACAACACGGCTGGCACGCAAACGGGTGTCCACCTCAATGACGTCGTAGGACTGGCTCTGTTGGTAACGAGCACGGAAATCGCCTGCCACAAAGTTGGCCGTGCTTCGCCCATAGATCAGCAAGCCGCACTTCTGGGAGTGGCGTTCGCCTTCCAGACCCAACCGCAACCCGGCCCCGTAGAACCTGCTTTCGGTGAGAACGGTTTCAATCCCGTTGTTGCGGAATAGGGCGTTGAAATCCTGCTCGAACTGGGCGTAACGGGCACCAACCAGCCAGTTCATGGAGCCGTAGCAATTGCTCCGGAACACATGGCGGTAGTCAGCATCGATCAACTGGAAGTCCACGTCGTTGCTGGCGATTCCACGGAGATAATCGGCAGCCGCTGTCAGTGTTCCGGGATGGGCCACCAGCGAGCGAAGGACGTACGGATCATCGGTGGCTAAGGAATCGTTGGAGTGACTTTCAAAGAATGTGTAGCTGACGCCAACACTGGCACACTCGTCAAGGGCGCGACCAACACCGAAACGGAAGCCGGAGTCAAAGTCAATGTCGGCATTTGCCACCCGACTCACTTGAATGGGAACACTCCCCTGCTGAATAGCCCCGTTAATGGCCACCGCCCAAGGGACATCAGCATCGCTTGGTCGCAGATACAGGTACTCTCCCCAGACCTGCCACGTGGGCAAACACCCTGTGGGACAAGGCCCCAACGATGTCGTCGCAGTACCCTGATCGGGCGTTGGCGCCAAAGCCTGACCATTGTTTCCCTCGAAATACCCAGTGGGCATCACACCTTGCCAAGCTGGCGCTGTCCCCGCTCCATAGTAAGGCCCGTATTGCGCAAGCGCCGCACTTGCCGTCAACAGGCAAACCGCCACACTGCCTAGCCACATCCGTGCGTTCATGGCATCCCTCAAGTGCAATTTGACCAACCAACTGCTACAGACCATAGACAACCGGCCATCCTGATCCGGCTGCTCGTATGGAGTGTATCGCTTCTTGCGAACATCCAGGACCAGAAAAAGCCGATTTACCGGAATAGCCTGCGTAGAACCCCTATTTTACCGTCTCAGCGTTACACTCAGCCGAAGTCTGGATGCCATACTGGGGTAGCACTCAGCGGGGAGAATCTTTCGCGAAATAGCCTACGACACAGCGTGGAGAAGCTCTCGCAAACGGTTGCGCGTAGTAATCAATTGATCGGCCGGCTGGGGCCATTGTTCCATGATGATAAGACCATCGTAACCCCTTTCTCGCAGAATACCCAGCATCGTCCGCACGCCGGAGTCGTCCTGAGCCGCCGGCCCAGTGAAAAGCGGCAGATGGCTATCCCCGTCTCCCCAGTTTTCGTGGACATGGAGGTGGATAATGGGCACGTTGGATTCCAACTGGTTAAGAAAACCCACGTAGTCGTACCGGGTGGCCGCACATAAATTGGCATGCCCCATATCAAAACAAACCCCCACCGCGCCGGGACGGCACCAATCGGTGGCGTCGAGTGCAGCAAATAGTTCGTTCAATTCGTGCGGGCTAACGAAGACCGTATTTTCCACGCTGATACGAATATTAGCGGGGGCAGCGGCCTCCACCAATGGGGCCAACGAGGCCGCAAAACCCTGGGGCCCCTGGTCGCCATGATAATAGACATTCACCAGCACCGCCCCAATGTCCTTAGCAAATTCGATGCTGCGAAGGACGTCATCCCTCCCCTGAGGCGTGTTGATATTGGCCTGGCAACGGGCATGGACACTGAAGACGATGGAGTGTTTCTCGCCCAATTGCCTGATTTGCTCGCGATCGTAATCGTCTACGTCTTCCTGACACCACCCCCAGCCGTGCCGCTTGTCGTTGAACCATTCAAAGGCGTCAAATCCCTGCTCGATCGCGAAACGAAAGGGATCGTCGGGGTGATGGGCACTGAACGCCGTTTGGTTACCGATTCGCAGAAATGGCCAGGCCATAAGTGGTCCTCCGGGGATTAATGCCTGCCTCAATCCGCATCCAGTATAAGGACGCGGATACTAGAAAGGCAATAAACCGCCACCACGCTCGCCTTGTCAGTAGCCACGTTTCAAAAAACCGGCCCGCGCAGACTGTATCCAGTCTAAGGAGGTATGTGGCCTAACTCTAAGGTCCCAGTCGCTATACTTTAGGGGATTTCGGTGTTCCCGGTTATGTGGGCAGTTTGCATTCGACTGGAGAAAATAGGATTGGCGCGTCGAGTTATGAGGTTGACAACGGGATAATCTGCCGATTGGGTACGGCTTGACACCCGACCGCGGGAGCGATATCTTGAAATGACTGCCGAGGCAGGTAAGTTGCCGCCAGCTTTGCAAGGTTGATGGCCGTTTTGCACGAAGGGCGCCAGGACGCGGAACGGCAAAGGCTGAAGGTTTCGTTTGATTAACCGTCGCGAGCCGGTTGTGCGGCGACTTGCTGCACGACGGCAACGGGCGGTTTTTTTGTTAGTGTAAGGGTCCGGCGGCAGGACCGGCCAGGAGTTTCAACCTTTCAGTCACAAACAGGTCATCAATGAACCCCGACGAACTATTGCGGATCGTGGATGCGATCCACCGGGAAAAAAACATCGAAAAAGAGGTCGTCTTTAAGAGCATTGAGGCGGCCTTAGCTACCGTTGCGCGCAAGCGTTACGGCGATCAGGCCGATATCTCAATCTCGATTGATAGGAAAAGTGGGGTTATCAGCGGGCGATATGGGGATCAGGCGATCGATCCAGAGCAACTCTCGCGGATCGGAGCCCAGGCCGCCAAACAGGTCATCCTTCAAAAAATCCGGGAGGCTGAGCGGGACGTCCTCTACGAAGAATACCAAGAGTTACTGGATCAGGTCGTCACGGGGACGGTTCAGAAGGTGGAACCCCGGGCAATCATTGTCAGTTTGCCCCGGACGGAGGCCATCCTCCCGAAGAGTGAACAAATCCCGGGCGAAACACGCCATCCCAACGAGCGAATCCGCGCGGTGGTGACCGAGGTCAAGAAAGCCGGTACGCGGTTGCGGATTGTTTTGAGCCGCATTCGCCCTGTTTTTGTGGTCCGGCTTTTTGAGCAAGAGGTTCCTGAAATCGCCGACGGCGTTATCGAAATTAAATCCATTGCCCGAGAGCCAGGTTACCGGACGAAAGTCGCCGTGGCCAGCGTGGATCAACGGGTGGATTGCGTCGGGGCGTGCGTCGGTTTGCGAGGTAATCGCATCCGCAATATCGTCGAGGAACTGTCGGGCGAACGGATCGATATCATCCGCTGGGATGATGATTTGATGACCCTCATCCCTAATGCCTTGCAGCCGGCCAAGGTGGATGAGGTGATCCTCTGCCAGATGTTGGGCCGGGCGATTGTCCTTGTGCCGGAAGATCAACTTTCCTTGGCCATTGGCCGGTGGGGGCAGAATGTGCGACTGGCGAGCAAGCTGTGCGGGTGGGATATTGAAATCATGACCCGCGATGAGCTGGACGAGCAATTGGAACAGGCCGTCCTTGGGTTTTCCTCCTTGGAGGGTGTTACCCCCGAGCTGGCCGATCGATTAGTCGGCGAGGGTTTTCTGTCCTACGATGATCTGTCGGTGATTGAGCCTGAAGACCTGATGGAGATGGGTGGTTTGACCGAGGAGCAGGTTCAACACATCATCGCCCAGGCAGAAGCGAAGGCTGAGGAAGCCGAACAATTGGCCAGGGAAGAGAAGCGACGGCAGCGACAATTGGAGCGGGAGCGTGAGGCCGCGCTGGCGGAAGGTGTTACAAGTGAAGTGCCCCCGTCAGCGGAGTCCGGTGAAGCGGTTCAGGACCAGGAAGAGGCCGGGCCGAAGGAAGATTTCACCCAGGAAGCGTCTTCCGGTTTGGGGGAAGGAACCTCGTCCTGAGGCTTGGTTAAGCTTTAACACAGGGCATCACGGGGGATGCTCGCACGTAGCTTTTACCTCTCTGGGGTGTTATCCTCATGGGAGGGGTGCCGCATGGGGCGACTGGGCCATGGAGGGGCAGCAGGTCGGAGACCGTGAAGGTTGATAGTTCTGTCGGGTTTTCTCACCGGTCGGGACAAGCGGATGGGCTTGTCTCCGGCTAGGCGAAGGAGGCTGCCGATGGTTAGTTAATGTATGGGAGAGGGTTTCCCGATGCTGATCGGTGAAATCCGGAGGGGAGTACGTGACGCAACGTATTTACAGCTTAGCTAAAGAACTGAAGCTTGAAAGCAAAGAGTTGATGGACATTTGCCGAGAGTTGAATCTCGGCAAAGCTTCGGCATTGGCCAGCCTCTCGGATGAAGAAGTCCATCTCATCAAGGAGCACATCAAACGGGCTCGCGGGGCAGGTGCTCGCCCGGCCACTGCTTCGACCGTCAGTGAACCCGCTCCCGTTTTTAGGCGAGAGGACTATATCCCACCGGCAGGGACAAAGCCGGGAAAGGTGCCGGTTCTCGACCGCAAGATTGAACGCCCATCGCCGCGGCCGGAGGTGCCACCCTCCGAGCGGCCTACCCCCGTTACCCCAACCGAACCCTCGCCCGCTGTTACAGCAACAGTAGAGGTCTCCGCGCCTCCCACCGCAGGTGAAGTACCTCTCGAGCCGTCCGGTCAAGTGCCGGTTGCCCCGGAGGTTCCACCCCCGTTGGCGAGCGAGACTCTCGAGACCGTGGTACCTACCACCGGTGCGCCGAGCGCAGAGGTTGTGGAACCGCCCGTGGCAGTGGAGGAGAAGGGCCCGCCTCGCGCTGTTGAGGTGGAAACCCCGAGCGTTGGTCCAGCCGTTGAAGTGGCCGAACTGACAGCGCCGGAAGCGGTCGCTGCGGAGACTCCGGTTGTTGCCCCCGCTGAAGTTTCGGTCGAGGGAATTGCGCGTGCGGAGGAGGTCTCTCCAGCCCAGGCGACGGCGGCAACCGCAGTAAGTGAACCGTCGACCGCCGTGCCCGAGGTACCGTTGGTTACGGAGGTGTCGGACCGGGAAATCACCCCTCAGACTACCCAGGAAGTGACCTCAGAGGTGACCGCTGTTGCGCCCTCTTCGGAGCGGAAAGAAGAGCCACCGCCACCGGGTTTGCCGCCGACAGAGGCTGAGCGTTTAGCGGCCATCCGTCCCATTCCCGTTCTTCCGCGATCACGGCGAGAAGCCGCATCCCAGCCTGGTCAACCAGCAGAGAAGAAGAAAAAGACCAAGGCCGAGCCACCGCTTCCCCGATTGGTTAAACTTGCACCACTTCCCACACCCAAGCCGGCCCCTGTGCCCAAGCCCAAGGAACCGGCCCCACAAAAGCCCGAGATCAAGCTGCCCGTCGATGCCATTCGGGCATCCAAGATGGGGGCCATGCCCCTGGCAGAGCACTTGTTGCGGCAGCAGGAAGAGAAGCGAAAGGGCAAGAAGAAGGAAAAAGAGGAAACCAAGGGCGATATCTCCGTGCCGGTCTTGCCCCGCCAAAAGGGACGGCGGACCAAAGAAGAAGAACTTGAGGCTGGAGAAGGGCCCATCGGCAAGGTAAAACGGAAGAAAGAAGCCGTCCGCGTGGAGGACGAGGAAGAGGCCCACGAAGAACTGGAAGCCACCTCGGTCCAGCCCACAAGATTGCGGCGGACGCGTAGTGTTTCCACAGCAGCCCCCCGAAAAAGTAGCGTCGTGTTAGAGCTCCCTTGTACCGTTCGAACATTCGCCGAGGCACTGGGCCTACCCGCTCAAAAGGTGCTTGCTAAGCTCTTTGAAATGGGGACGCTCGCCAACATTAACGCCACCTTAACCCAGGAAATGGCGGAACTTCTTGCCGTGGAATTGGGGGTTGATGTCGTCTTCAAGGCGGAAACCGATCCGGAGGAAGAGCTCAACGCGATCTGGAATGCCCCTGATCCTGAAGATAGCCTCCGTCCGCGACCGCCGGTTGTGACATTCCTCGGCCATGTGGACCACGGTAAGACCTCGCTGCTGGACAAGATTCTCGGGATTAACGTGGCGGCCAAGGAAAAGGGCGGCATCACACAACACATTCGGGCTTATCAAATTGTCAAAAATGGTCGGCCCATTACCTTTCTTGATACCCCAGGACACGAGGCGTTCACGGCCATGCGGGCACGCGGGGCCAACTGCACCGACATCGTCGTCTTGGTCGTAGCAGCCGACGACGGTGTCATGCCGCAGACCGAGGAAGCCATCAATCACGCGCGTGCTGCCAATGTGCCGATCGTGGTGGCCATCAATAAGATCGATCTGCCGGGGACGAGGGCCGAGCGCGTCATGCAGCAGTTGACCGGCCTAGGTCTAGTACCCACGGAGTGGGGAGGCGACATCGAGGTAATCCGGACAAGTGCCTTGACCGGTGAAGGCATCCCCGAGTTGCTCGATACCCTCATCACGTTGGGGGATCTGTATGAACTAAAGGCCAACTACGATCGCCCCGCGTGCGGGACGTGTCTAGAGGCTTCGCTCCAGCCGGGTCGCGGCGTGGTGGCGAAACTCCTGGTCCAAAAGGGGACCCTCCGGCCAGGTGACATCGTCGTTTGCGATGTCGCTCATGGTCGGGTTAAGGCGATGTATGATCCCCTGCAACCGCACAAACGAATCCAGGAGGCAACCCCGGCCACACCGGTCGATCTGATCGGTTTGGATGCCGTCCCTGAGGCGGGCAGTCGCTTCGTGGTCCTGGATGATATCGCCAAAGCCCGGAAAATCGCCGAGCATCGCATGGAAACGGTTCACCGACGTGAAATCATGGAGGCCCGGAGGCACGTTACGCTCGAGAACCTTTTGGAACAGTTGAGCGAAAAAGAGAAAAAGACGCTGCACATCATTCTCCGAGCCGATACCCGGGGTTCGATCGAAGCCATCCAGAAAGAGATCGCCAAGCTTGAGCATCCCGAGGTAAAGATCCAAGTTTTGCAGGCCTTAGTGGGTGGGATCACAGTCGCTGACGTGCATCTGGCGGATGCCTCCGATGCCGTGATCATTGGCTTTAATGTAGTCCCCGATGAGGATGCCCGCGAGTTAGCGGAACGCCTGAAGGTGCAAATCCGCCGGTATGACATCATCTACCAAGTTGCGGACGATTTGAAGGCGGCCTTGGAAGGCCTGCTCCAGCCCGAAAAACGAGAGGTTGAACTAGGTCGGGCCTTGATTCAAAAGGTGTTTCATATTAGCCGTATCGGCAATGTGGCCGGATGTCGGGTACTTTCCGGAACCATCACGCGCGACGCCCGACTCCGCGTGATCCGTCAGAACCGAATCGTTGGCGATTACCCGATCGAGTCCTTGAAACGAGAGAAGGACGACGTCCGGGAGGTGCGAGAAGGATTTGAATGTGGCATCAAACTGGCCGGTTTCGACGACATTAAGGAGGGCGATATCCTGGAGGCTTATCGGATTGAAGAGGTTAAACGGACCCTGGAAACGGCTAGCCAATCGACCACCTGAGTTCGAAGGTCGAGATGATCTGTGGGAAGGGATGTCCTTCTTTCATGTGGTACCCATGACTCGCCCGCTTCTGTGCCAGGTATTTTCCAAGAGGAGGTCGTCATGAGTTCGCGACGCGCCCTGAAACTGGCAGAAGCCGTGCGCCAAGTTGTTAGTACGGCGATCCTCTTTGAGCTAAAAGACCCACGCGTGCGGGATGTGACGGTCACCTACGTGGAGGTCGCCGAGGATCTGCGCTCAGCCAAGGTTCATGTTTCCGTCATGGGAGACGAGAAAAAACAGCAGTTGACCCTCCGCGGCTTGCAGAATGCAGCAGGATTCTTGCAAAGTCGTTGTGCCGAAAAGATCGAGACACGCTGGACCCCGCGTCTCCAGTTCGTCCTCGACAAGGGGGTGAAGCATTCCATTGAAGTCTGCCGCATCCTTGCCGAGGTCTTGCCGCCCACGCCGAGTGACCAGGCCGCCGCGGAGATCACCGAGGAAGAACAAGCAGAGGAGGGCAGCGAAAACCAGGATGAATCAGCAGAGGATTAGCTCACCCCGCAACAAAACCATGGGTCACCGATTGACCAGCCATTAAAAACGCTTGACACGTTTTTGGAATAAGGACGAGGGGACCTTTGATCGGGAGATTTCCCATGGCCCGGCAAAAATCCTCGCCGAAAAGGACCACGCAGAAAATGACACCCGCGAGTCGCACGCAACAGGTGATACGTCTCTCCGAACTTTTAAGCAAAGCCTACCGAAAAAGACCGGCCGACGTGGAACGCCCGGTCCTTGAACAGCTTCTCTTCGCAGCACTGCTAGAAAACGCCCACTATGAGGCTGCCCTTCGGGTGTTCAATGCCCTGAAGGAGGAGTTCTTTGATTGGAACGAGGTACGGGTAAGCACGGTTCGGGACTTAGTTGACATCGCCACCGGGTTGCCCGATCCTACTGCGGCTGCCCACCGGATCAAGCAGCCCCTGCAGGATATCTTTGAGTCCACATATTCTTTTGACCTGGATGACCTGAAAAAAGTACCGATCGGACAGGCCGTGGAACGGCTTCAGAAGATTGATGGCGTCACCCGCTTTATGATCGGCTACGTCGTCCAGAATGCGCTCGGGGGGCATACCATTCCACTCGATGCGGCTACTTTGCAGGTCCTGAATATCCTTGGTTTGGCCGACGAGTCTGAGGTGGCCTCGGGCGTGGTCGGTGGTTTGGAACGGGCAATTCCCAAGAGCCAAGGGCGGGATTTTGCCTGGGCCCTTCACGAGTTTGCCGCGGAGTTTTGGGCGGACCATCATTCCCCCCAGGTTACCAAGATCATGAAGGCGTTTGATCCGCAATCGCTGCAACGGCTGGAGGCTTGGGAAGCCCAAGCGACCCGTCAAGCAGAGCCCTCGCGGGAGGCGGTTGCCGAACCGACGGCGGTTGCGGAAGTGGCCGCGGCAACGACGGCGGGGCAGGCCGAAGGTCAACCTGGGCGAGGCCGGCGAAAGAAAGGCGAGGCCGAGACCCCGGCCGAACCGGTAGCCACGTCTCAACAAGCCGTACGGCCCGCAGCACAAGAGCAGGAAGCCGCTACCGTCTCTGTTCCACCCGGGGAAAAAGGGCGGCGGGGGCGCCCACCCGCCTCCGGTGAGGCGGCATCGGAGCGGAAATCCCGGCGCGGGCGTCCGCCGAAAGGGGTATCCGACTCCGAGAAAAAACGGGGCCGTAAAAAGGCAACATAATCAAAAAAGCGCTTGTCTCTGTTATATGAGTTCCGCGCCCTAGGCAGGCATCGCCCAAAATGGGGAAGAATAGGGGTAATAGGTCGTCTCGTGGCGGCCGATTCGCCATGAGGGCCGTGATGTTGCCGCCCCATCGGAAAGATTCGGCGACTGTCTCATAAGGTGGGTATTTCTGGGGGAGATCATGAGATAGGTAAAAGTCGAAGGCTAGATTCCCCACGGTTCCGGGCCGGGACTGATTAGACCCACTTGGCTCAGCCGAGAAAAGCTGACCCCTCCGCGCATTCGCGGGGCTAGCTGCCGGTACCGCCACGAGAGGTCGGGGCTAGCCGCTTTCCATCAACGCCAATTACCGCAAATTGCGCGGCTTTTCATCTGTGATTCGGTAAAAAGTTCGCATGGGGAAGTCTTGGGGACGTAACACGGTGTGGGCAAGAGAGCTAAAGATGCAAAAGTCGTATTGACAGGGATTTTGGTGAAAGTATAATGATCCGCGGTTGGCAAATTCGGTAAAGTCGGCAGAACCGGATGAGCCTGCTGCTTGTAGGCAGCTACGGGAGGTGCAAGGTTTGCGGGAAACCGTGAACCTGCGGCTTCTTTCCCGGATGGAGTAACACGGAGGACCAGAGACACTCAGCCAACTGCCGACCGATGGGCTGGGGTCTCCTTTGGAAGATTCCGGCGAGAACCGTGGCCAAGAAAAGGAACAGTCAGTCACCACTCGCAAGTAAGACCGTCTTCACAACTGGTGAAGCGGCCAAAATCTGTAAGGTCAGTCAGCAGACGATTATTCGCTGCTTTGACTCGGGCCAACTGAAGGGATTTCGCGTTCCGGGAAGCCGATTTCGTCGTATCCCCCGGGATCAATTGATCGCTTTCATGCGAGAAAATGGTATCCCCATCGACAACCTGGAAAACACGAAACACAAGATTCTAATCGTGGACGACGATCAAGAACTCGTCGAGCTGATCCGGGACGTCCTGGAGCGGGATGGTCGGTTTGAAGTGCAGAGCGTCAATAACGGATTTGGCGCCGGTATGATGGTGAAGGAATACCATCCCGACCTGATTGTCCTTGATATCATGCTGCCGGATATCAACGGAAAGGACGTCTGCAAAGTCGTCCGCTCGGATCCCAATCTGAGCGAAATCCGGATTTTGTGCATCTCCGGGATGGTGGAAGAAGACCGCATCGAGGAACTGAAGGCGGCGGGGGCCAACGATTTCCTCCATAAGCCGTTTGAAATCGAAGACCTCGTGGAACGCATTTGTCAGCTCCTGGATATTCCGTCCCGAGCGACGACCTGATTCATTCACCAGTGCGAGACGGCTCGCTTGCAGGAAACAAGAATCCGCGGGAGTGGTCTGCCTTTGACCGGTGATAGAGGCAGTTCCAGCAGGAGGGGCTTGCAATGCAGTGGGCCGTCTGTGCGCGACATGAGCAATGCTTCCTCCCCGTCTCTGACCAAACAGTGTTGG
>JAKPII010000474.1 GCA_029549885.1 Planctomycetota bacterium | reverse complement strand
TCCCACAGTCGGATCCGATCCCGACCAACCTGTCACGTCCTCCCAGCGTGACCGGCCTTGGTACGAATTGTAACGGTTTGTCGGCCAAGTTCCAGCGTCGCAACAGGCTACACCAATGACGGGGAACCACCCACTGCCCTGGCCGCATGGGCTCGTAGTCGCGAATGCCGAGGCGTTACGAAAGCCATTCCCAGGAAAGTGGCCGCGTGAAAAGCAACCAAAGGAAGAAAGGTCCACCGAGCAGGGCCGTGATGACACCGACGGGAATCTCCGTAGGAGCAAGGACGGTTCGCGCCACTGTGTCGCAGACTACCAAAAATGCACCCCCCAGCAGGGCCGCCGCCGGAATGAGCCGACCATGCTCTGGTCCCACCAAAAGACGTGTGATGTGTGGAGCGATCAAACACACGAACCCAATCGGACCGCACAACGCCACCACGGACGCAACCATGCTGCCCGTCACAAACAAAAGCAGGGCCTTGATCTTCATAAGCGGAACACCGCGAGCCGTTGCCCACTCGTCGCCCAGTGCGAGCAGATTCAGCTCCCGCCGCAAAGCGAACACAACAACCGAGCTGAGCAGGACGACAGGTAACAGCACCTTAAGATCGTCGTAGCCGATGGTGCCTTCCAAACCTCCGAGCATCCAGCGAAAGGCATGGAACACCTGCACCGGATCGCCCAGGTATTGCAGAATGAGAATCAAACTGCTGTTGAAAAAGCTCATCGCCACACCGGCCAACAGCATGGTCGCCACCGACAGCTCAGCCCGCCACATGGCCACGGCATAAACAACCAGAAGCGTCGCCATAGCCCCCAAGAAGGCAAAAACGGCAGTGGTTGAAAAACCCCATGTTGAAAAGGCCAATCCGCACTGAAAACTGATCACAGCCCCCAGCGACGCCCCGCTGGCCACTCCCAAGGTGTATGGTGTGGCTAAGGGATTCCGAAACATCGCCTGAAAAGCCACACCGCCCACGGCCAGAGCCGCACCGGCCACAAATCCGATCAATACCCGAGGAATCCGCAACTCAAAGAGGATTTGTCGCGCCACCAGGCTTTCCGGTCCCGTTGCCCTCCAGGGGACAATCCAATTGCCGCCGGCAAAAGGTGTCACGCCCAACACCACTAGGGCAACAGCCACGATGACTAGGAAACCGCCCGCCCATCGGTTCACGTGGCACCTCCCCCGGGTGACGGGACAATCATCGGCAGTGGCACCTGGGGATGGCGGACAAATTGCGGCGCAAATCCAAAGACCTGTCGCACCACCTCGGTGGTCATGAATTCTTCGGGCGAACCGGAAAAGAGAAGCCTCCCTTCCCGCAACGCCAAAATCCTATTGGCCGAAAGGACGGCCGCATTCAAGTCGTGTGTTGCCGCCAAGATTGTGACGCCCGACTGGCGATTAATACGGTGGAGCAGGGAACGCACATCCTCCTGATGCGGCACATCGAGAAACGTTGTTGGTTCGTCCAAGAGGAGGACCTTTGCCTGTTGGGCAATGGCCCCGGCCAGATACACCTTCTGGCGTTCCCCACCGCTCAGCGTTCTCACCACACGATGCCGCAACGACCACAGTTCGGTCATCCGCAGGGCCATCTCGACCGCCTCTCGATCTTCTGCACTCGGTGGCCGAAAGGGGTTGACGAATGGATACCGGGCCATCAGAACAAAATCTTCCACCGTATAGGGCGGGGCAATTCCATCAGCTTGAGGTAAATAAGCCAAATGACGCGCCAACTCCCTTTGTGAAAAACTCCGAACTGGTTTACCCAAAACCGTTATTTCCCCCAGCCATCGCGAATAGACCCGCGTCACACACCGCAGCACACTCGTTTTCCCCGAACCATTGGGGCCCACGAGGCAAACGTAATCCCCCGCTTGTAAGTCAAAAGAAATATCGCGGAGAATTTCCTGCCCTGATAGGCGTAAGCTCAGATTTTTTATGGAGACGATCGGTATCACGATGGTAACGGCATTCCTGTTGCTGGGGTAAAATTGACCCTGGCTTTTGCCACGGGAACACGGGCAGCCGGGTGAAATGGGTGTCACCTTCGATTATACTTAAAGCAAAAGAAGCGTTGGGTTGTGTCAGGTGGTTGCCCTGGCGACGCGCTCTCGAAGTACGTCTTTCGATGCGCGTTTAATAGGGCAATCGGCGCCACGCGATGGGAAGGGTTCGGTTGTGACCAATCCTGCTGACAAGGTATCCTTCACAGAGCTCGTCGCTGCTGCCGGACGAGGTGATGAAGAGGCCCTAACCCGCCTGTTGGAATACTGTGAGCCCAAGTTCCGCATCATAGCCCGGGTCTCGCTCGGTCCTTTGCTTCGTCCGCAACTCGATACCATGGACCTTGTTCAATCGATGAAGCGGATGCTCATTCCTGGTTTGCGAGCCGGACTTTACGAATTAGATTCCCCTGACCAACTGGTGGCCTTGGCGGCCACGATCATCCGGCGAAAGGTGGCCCTGTACTGGCGACGTCAAAAGAAACAGGCTGTGCTCCGCCTCACAGAACAAGCACTCACGGGCGAAGAAGATGCCCTCGTTGAGCACCGCATCCAAGACTGGGAAAATGAAGAGCTCCTCGCACGACTGCTGGAATCCTTAACGGAGGAAGAACGCCAACTTTTCCGAATGCAACTAGAAGGGCTGACAATCGTAGAAATTGCCCGCCACTTGGGTTGTCGCCCTGGACCACTCCGCGCCCGATTGAGCCGTTTACGGAAGAAGCTGCGGAGCCTGGCCGGCATTTCTTGGAGTTGATCCCTGGCGATCCCTCATCGGCCGTGAAATCGCTACTCTCCGTTTAGCGCGCTTCCGAAGTTTCTCAGTTATCGAAAAAACTTGGCCAAACGATTCCGGAAGCCGGGGTTGACCTGGGGGGCAATTTCATAGGTCATCAAATAGGCGTCCTCGGCGGTGTCAGGGTAATGATCGTGGAGGATGGCCTTGGCCTGAAATCCCAGGGCCTTGAAAAACAACTGCGCCGGGAGATTAGTTTCCCGAACCTCTAGACTGATCTTATGTCGCCGCTGCGGCGAAAGCTTGTTGATCAATCGCTGCACCAAGGCCCGGCCAACACCGTTCCGGCGGTATTCGGCATCGACGGCCACATTGAGAATCTGGAACGATTGTGGGCTCATCTCGTAAATCATGTAGCCCACAACCTTTTCCTGAACCACCGCGACCATGGCAATGCAATTCGGTCGCTGAATGCACGCCAAGAATTCAGACTCAGTCCAAGGAAACTCGAAGCTTTCGTGCTCAATCTTGAGGACAGCCTGGAGGTCCTCCCTGAGCATCCAGCGGACGAGGGTTCGCACCCCGCTCTGAGATTTAACACTCATGGCAAACCTTCCTTGTTAGCCAGAGTCAAGATACCTCCCAGCAGCCGACGCATTATGGGGCTTACCCCTCCTGCCGTTTGAGCTGAAGTTTGGTCGTCGCCTTGCCCCAACCATAGGCAATAGATTAGCACAACTCCGCAATCCCGCCAAGACTGTTTTTCCAGCGTCTGCGGCTCGTTTTGTCTCGCCATGGACTATGCAAAAAGGCCCCGCGCAAGTGGTTCCAGGAGAGAGCCATTGACGCACTTCAAGACGGCCCAAACCACAACATGGGGACGCCGCCTACGACCCCAAGAGGGGAGATTATTGAGCGGATGCGTTCACTTGATATCCGCACGGAGAGGTGAGCACGGCCGCCACAGCGCATGGGCCTCCATCGGCATCTGGGAGAGATGCGGCCCTCCTTGTCCTACCATCTGGGAGGGACGCGGTCCTCCGTGTCCTACCGTTTGGAGTCACGCGGTCTTTGTATATTCAGAGACGCCGTCACCTGCATGCGCCGTTTTGAAGGGCCCCGCTCTGTCGCGTCCGCCTTGTCTATGTGAACTATTGAGGCAAGTTTCCTGTTGGAACGGTTCCTCTATTCCCCGACATGGGCCATTCCCGATGGCGAAGAGCTTATTTAAGATGACGTCCAAGCATAGGTCTCGTCCGGCTGAAAGGGAATTTCGGCAGGCATGACAAGGTCGGTGATCTCAGAAACGGTCGCGGCGGTTGCACGGGGGTGGCCCATGGCTCATAAACGCTTACCAGTCTTCAGGGCGATCTTATGCTTGTGTCTTTCGGTTTTCTTCTCTAACGAACCAGCCCAGGCCCAACCGGCGCAGGAAAGCCTCTCTGAGGCGGTGCTCTGGTTGAAAAATCAGGCGAACACCCTGGTGCGTGAGTGCCGTCGAACTCTTCCGGACGGTCGCGCGGTGTTCCCGCCCCAGGTTGGGACGGGTTACGAGGCCTTTTGGCTCCGCGATTATGCTTACATGCTGGAGGGAACCCCCGAGGCCTTCACCGAACAGGAACTGCGAGACGC
>JAKPII010000446.1 GCA_029549885.1 Planctomycetota bacterium | reverse complement strand
GGTTTGCCCCGCTGAAGGGGGTCGATCTCCGCAGATGGCTGCCCGGAGAAGACTGGGATAGCGGTGCGTTCGCTTATCGCTTGCCGCCCAGGGTCTATTCTGAGGAAGGCCATGCAACGCTACCGGAGCACATCCCACCGGGACGATATATCGTGGCGCTCGCCATCCTTGACCGCCAGGGCGGTATGCTTCCCAGCGCTCGATTCGCCGTGGAAAACTATTTTCGGGGTGGTTGGCATCCGTTTGGTTATATTGGCGTAGGTCAATCTCCGGGCGAACCCGCTCTCCAGGAGATTCCTTTTGACAGCCCTGCATTCGACGACAGCCTTCATTACGTGGTCCCTGAGGAACTGCGTCGTGTTCGCACGCCACCGGTCCCCGCTATAAAACCGGTCACGCCGTGGACGGCTGATCCAAGTCGCGAGCTGATCAATCCCTGGCGGTATTGGACGCTGGATTCGGGCGACACCTTTTTGGACAAGGAGGTACATCACGACGGCCCGGTAGAAGGGCCAGCCGGACGACGCGTTATCCAAGTGAAAGGGGCTTTCGGACCATGGGCTACCCTTAACTATGAATTCCCGCCTAACACGCCACTGACGGAAGGAAGCTACCGTCTGTCCTTCCTCGTCCGAGGAACTCCAAAGGAATCTATTGAGATTGAGCTAGTGGAAAACGGACGAACTGTGGCAAAGGTGGGCCAGGTTCAGCTTGAAGCACAATGGCGCTCACACACGATCGAATTCAAACTGGCGAAAAAGCTGGATGAAAAAGGGTCCTTACGATTCCGCTTACCACGGAACGTCGAAGGCTCCATCGAGCTGACTGACACCCACTTGAAACGCCTAGAATAAGAGCTAAGTGTCTATTATCCGTCTGAATGACCGGGAAGGAGTTGATCGCCGAGTCATTTATTGCGAACCGAGACGCTGATTCAGGAATACCCTCGCAAGGATTCGAGGGAAGTCCTCCAATTTACCGGCTCTATGAATATGGTCGTTTTCAAGCGTTCAGAACGAGAAAACCGATTGGCACTGTGGGGAGGAGCGTAAAGATGTCTCCAAAAACTTGTCTAGCCACCGTGATACTCGTGGCAATCACTTTGGCGCTTTCTTGCGGGGTCCGAGCCGCCAGCCCAACAAGTGTGGAGTTCCGGGGTGAGTTTCAGCTACCACAAATTGCATTTGCAACTGATGAGATCCTGCACGCAGTGATGGAGACGGCATCGCCTCAACCACAGATGGTGGTTGAGTTTCAGATTGATGAGTCGCTTGGTCCTCAAGCCTATCGCATCGAACGACTGAAAGCTCCCTTCGGTTTTCGCATTGTCGGTGGGGACGCCACCGGCGCGATGTACGGCGGCCTGGATGTGGCCGAGGCCATTCGCATCGGCACGCTGAACGAATTGGCCGAGGGCGTGCGTCGGCCCTTCATTGAACGTCGGGGTATTAAATTCAACATTCCGCTTGATGTGCGGACGCCCAGTTATTCCGACAATGGTGACAGTTTTCAAGCGAATATCCCGGAGGTTTGGAGCACCGC
>JAKPII010000434.1 GCA_029549885.1 Planctomycetota bacterium | reverse complement strand
CTGCCCGGGTCTTGGCCGGTTATCTTTGGTCGCGGGGCTACACTCGTATTGATACGGTGATCTTGTCCCATGCGGACCTGGACCACTTTAACGGCCTACCCCTACTCGTGGATTACTTCTCCGTGAAAAAGATTGTTGTGTCACCGCAGATGTTTTGCCGCAGCGAGCCGGCCCTCGAGGAACTGCGTCGGCTGATAACGGTATCGGGAATCCGTTGTGAAACTGTCGCATCCGGCCAGCGTTGGGACAGTGACGGCTGTCGCCTGGAAGTCCTTCATCCCCCGCCGGATTTCTCCACCCCCGATGACAACGCCCATAGCCTGCTGATTGTCGCCACCTATGCCGGCCGACGTCTCCTCCTGCCCGGTGACCTGGAAGGACAGGGGATACGGGCAATCCTTGATAGGCCCTCTGTGAAGGTGGACGCCTTGGTGTCCCCTCACCACGGGAGCGTTCGAGGGCAGGCCGGCGATCTTGTCCGTTGGTGCCGTCCCCGGTGGTTACTTGTCAGCGGCGGACAGTCCAGCCTGGAATCAGTTAAGGAACATTTCCAAGGTCAGGTCAAGGAAATCCTTCACACGGCCGAGACGGGGGCCATCACGCTCGTCTTCTCCTCCCGAGGCTGCGAAGTCATCCTCTGGAATACGCTATAAGCATCCGAAACTCGCCCAGCGTGAAAAGGGGCATCCGCGGCTGGCAATGACAACCATGCGCCTCGTTGGTGCCGCAAATATTTCCACGGAATGGATAAAGAATCAACAGCTCCGAAACTGTTAGGGAGGGAACACCGGATCGATCAAGAAAGCCAAAGGCCCGCAATGCAACCTGCGGGCTAACGTAAAGCTCGCTGACCGGTTCGCTCAACGCCGTTGAAATAGCGAACGCTTTAAGGGTTCGTGTTCGCTGGCTGTCCACCGCCAATGCGTCCGCTTGCATCCGGTGCGGGCAGTACCTGATTCAGATCCTCGATTGCCTCAGGCCGCGCGGGGTCTTCGGCTGCGTTCTGCTGCGACTTCGAGCAACCTATGAACAAACCGCCCCATACCAGCATCACACCCACAAGCAGTGCCAAAGATTTCTTCATAACCTGTCACCTCATCGGATTTGTCATTGCCTTGGCCTCAGTTGTTTGGAACACACCCATGTGTCCCCCACTTATAACTTGGCACAAGCGGCAATTTCGTTGCCTCAAACCGCTCATTGCTGGACGGAATGCCCATCGCTGATGGCATTTAACTTCGCCCAAATATGCCACTCAATGGTCTGAGCGAAAAATCGCACAGAACCATCGGCGAAACCGGCGTTCAGCCCTCCGGGGTGCAGACTACTCGCACCATGCCAGTTGGCATTTGGCCCCCAGGCAGCAAGGAATGTCGGCGAAAAAGCGTGTGGCGACGCTCCGGGAAACCACCGTGCCGCCGTGGAAGGCCCGGAGCCATCGGGGTTGCGCCACCGTCCGGTTTCACAGCACTCTCCATTAGTCCCGGTGAAGACAAATGCGGCTCGGAAGACTCTCTCGTTCGTGTCGAGCCGAGGGACACCGGTCCCACTGGTCGTAATTGGACCATTTTTATAGCCCGTGCTATTGACTTCGGCAATGGCGATAGTATTAGAAGTTCCGTCAAGCAAATCAGACATGGTTCTTGTCTGAAGAATGGTAAACATCCCGCTCAGATCTACCGGGCTTTTTGTGCCTTGGAATACAGCCCAATAACCCCAGTTTGTATCGACTGTGGCGGTCGTCCACCAGTGGTATCCTTCACTTGCCGCATAGTTGGTATAGGCCATATTCCGGGTCTTTCCCAAATCGAGAACGGGGTTGCTTGGGCAGAGAAAGGCCTGAACCTGCTTGCTCATCGCAAGCTCGGTCGAACCCAATAGCGGCGTATTGTAGATCGGCCGAGACTTGTCAATTTGGTCGTAGAGTGCTTTCTGTTCAACATAGGGTAAAATCATCACAAGCCAAGTGTGATGATAAGGGACTGCTGAGGGCGTGCTCGGCACAGGGGGGACACGCAAATCACCGCACAGAATACCACTTGGCGGAAAACTCTTTGTCACATCGTGATAGTTCTGAAGAGCCAGGCCAAGCTGTTTCAAATTGTTCGTACATTGCGAACGCCGGGCAGCTTCTCGCGCAGCTTGCACCGCCGGCAGGAGCAATGCAATGAGAATGCCAATGATGGCAATCACCACCAACAGTTCCACCAACGTGAAACCGCGTTTCCGAAACCTCAACCGCCTCATGAGACACCTCCTTCCGGGAAAAGGAATAAACCAAACGCCACGCCTATCGGACAACTTGTTTAGCGCCAAGCCAGTTCTCCCTCCTTTGGCGCCCCGCATTGTAATTTCGACTAGCCAACCTTGCAAGCATTTTGCGAAATGCATTTGAGTTTTTTGAGCGAGCCAATTTTGGCCACCGGCAAGTTGCCCCAAAACTCACTCCCGAAAGTCAATCCGGTGTTAGCAGCTTGGTCTATGCGCCGTTCGGGCCATCTAACGGCTTGGCGACGGCGAAAAACCACAGTTCCCGCCGAATGGGGTTTCCCGCTATACTGAAATCTTCTGCGCCTGGTCGGTGCCACCGCACCCGGTCTTAAAATAGGTCATCGCAGCAAGAGATCGAACCTTCGTGTTGCGCCGTCTCCCGGCGTCGCCCGCCTTAGTATGGCTACCCCTATCAACGATTGGATTGACGAACCCGGGGTTTATCGCCCGCTTCTTCGCCTGGCCTGGCCTGTCCTTGGCGAGCAGGCCCTGGCCATGGCTGTGGGTTTCTCCGACACGATTTTGACAGGGCATTATCTTGGGGAATCCCACCTGGCCGCCGTCAATTTGATGGCTTACACCTTGTGGCTTTTGTATGGACTCTTCAGCGTGGTGGCGATTGGGACATCCGCCCTGGTGGCTCGCTATGTGGGCGCCCGCCGCTTTACCATGGCCGACCGTTTTCTTCACCAGTCGTTAATCCTCGGATTGCTCATTTCCGTCCCAGGGGCCATCGCGGCCCTCACCTTTGGGCCGGATTTGGTGGCACTTCTTAAACTCCGCGGAGAGTCGGCAGCCGCAGCCGTTCGCTACTGGAACATCATCGTCCCCATGACCCCTTGCATTATGGTTATCGCTGTGGGGATCGCCGCGTTGCGCGGGGCCGGGGCCATGGTCCATGGCCTGTGCATCATGGCCATCGTCAACATCGTTAACATCGCCGTAAGTTGGGCATGTTGCCTAGGCTGGGGCCCGCTTCCCCAATTGGGCTGGGATGGCATCGCGCTGGGCACGACCTGCGGTTATCTGGTGGGGGCCATCGGCGCGCTCACGATCCTTGGCAGTGGAATGATCGGCCTCCGTCTGCGATGGCGAATGTTTCGTCCGGAAGGCCATTTGATCTACCGGCTCTTGCGGGTGGGCATACCTGGTGGACTGGATTCGTTCGCCTTGATTCTCTGTCAACTGTGGTTTGTCTCGATCGTCAATGTCTTAGGAGATCGAGCAGCCGCCGCCCACGGAGTGGCCATCCGCATTGAATCGCTCGCCTTTTTGCCAGGTGCTGCCTTTCAAGTCGCCGCCGCCACCATGGCCGGGCAGTATCTCGGGGCGAAACAACCGGGCAAGGCCACACGGAGCGTGCTGGTGGCCTGTTTGTTGGGAGGGCTGGTCATGGGGCTTGGAGGAGTCGTCTTCTATATCGGGGCTTTCCCTCTGGCCAGCTTGATGTTGGGATCGCACCACCACGACGTGGCCTATCTGGCCGCTCCTTTGTTGCGAACCATTGCCTTTGGTATCCCGCCGCTGGCCTTGGTGATGATCCTCACGGGGGCCCTCCGCGGGGCGGGCGACACAAGTTGGCCGTTGGTCTTTACGCTGGTCGGCTTCCTCGGGGTCCGCATCCCGGTGGCATATTGGCTCGCCCTCTCGAGCGTGCCCATCCCCTGGGTTAACGACCCCTTACCGGGCTTGGGGCTCGGCGTTCTCGGCGCATGGTACGCCATGGTGACGGACCTCTACGTCCGCGCGATCCTGACCGCGTGGCGATTTTGGCAAGGCGGCTGGAAGGAAGTTCGCGTCTAATCCACGTTTACATAAAACCCGAGACAAACACTATACGCCGGGATCGCGTTGGTTTTTGGCCATCGGGGCAGGTAATTAGGGCGGGCACGGGATGTGGAATAGGGCAGGCACGGGGCGGGTAATTGGGGCAGGCACAGGGGCCTGCCCCTACGGGGGATTTTTCCCAAACCTCGGGAAAAGCCGTGTTGTGATGGAAACGGTTTCTTTTTATACTCAACGGATTAACATAGGTGGTAAATTCTTTATTCCCCATAGCTTGGCTTTCCGTCGCCGGGCATACTGCCTTTAAGCGATGACATTGAAGTATTATGCGTTTTTCCCTGATTGACCGGATCGTCGAGTTGCAACCGGGGCGGGCACTTTCCGCTGTCAAGGCCCTCTCTCTGGCGGAAGAGTATCTCGCCGACCACTTTCCCGATTTTCCCGTCCTCCCCGGCGTGCTCATCCTCGAGGCGATCACGCAGGCCGCGGCCTGGCTGATCCGTGTGAGCGAGGACTTTCAGCATAGCATTGTCATTTTAAAGGAGGCCAAACGGGTCCGTTTTGGGCAGTTTATTGAGCCGGGCGAGATTCTCCACGTGAAGGTCGAGGTGGTCAGCCAAGACGAACGGTTCACGGAGCTTAAGGCCGAAGGCCGCCTCAATGGCCGACACAGCGTTAATGCCCGAATCGTCATGGAGCGTTACAACCTCGCCGACCGTGACCCGACGTGTCGGTCGCTGGACGAATCTATCAAGCGGGATTTGAAAAAATTATTCCAGATCATTGCACCCGATTTTCAAAACCTCGTGGGAACGGCCGGTGTCCCGCAGCGGCAAGAGACGCAAAGCGTGGTTTCTCAAGGCACAACGGTCCAGATAACCCCGGCAGAGTGACCCTTTGGATTATCCCAACCTGTTTGTCCCGCAAATGATGTGCGATACAGTTGGTATCTTGCATTGACACAGAGTGAGGGGTTCTTCGCACTGACTGAACAAATCACCAGTTGAAAATGGGATCAAGCCGATAGGATATGCCAACATGACACAACGATTCGCAGGAAAAGTCGCCCTTGTCACCGGTGGAAGCCGGGGGATCGGTCGGGCATGTGTTGCAGAATTGGCCAAGGGCGGGGCTGAGGTCTGGTTCATCTACCAGAGCAACCAACTAGCGGCAGCCGGTTTGGCCGGCGAGTTAGCCGACCAAGGGGCGACCGTCCATCCAGAGCAAGCCGACGTGCGAGACTTTGAACGCATTCAACAATTGGCAGAACGTATCGTCAACCAATGCGGAAAGATCGACATTCTCGTCAACTCGGCGGGAATCGTTCGAGACGGCCTGCTGGGAACTATGACGGCCGAACAGTGGAACGAGGTTTTGGCGGTCAACCTGACGGGGACGTTCAACTGCTGTCGAGCGGTGGCCCAGTTTATGTTGTCCCAGCGGAGCGGGAGTATTGTCAACCTCTCCAGCACCGCGGCCGAGTTTTCTTCACGAGGACAGGTCAATTACGCCGCCAGTAAGGGTGGCATCAATGGTTTCACGCGGGCATTGGCTAAGGAGTTGGCCCCGCGGAACGTCCGCGTCAATGCCGTGGCCCCGGGCATGATCGACACCGATATGAGCGAAGCCGTCCGCGGTTTGGCGGGAAACAAAATCAAGGAGATTATCCCTATGCGGCGCATCGGCACGCCCGAGGAAGTCGCCAAACTCGTGGCCTTCCTCGCCAGCGATGATGCGTCGTATATCACCGGCCAGGTGATCCGTGTGGACGGTGGACTGAGCTTGGGGGGGTATTAACAATTCTTCCCCAGAAAGGGGACTACCTAGACTAGGCAAAACGACAAATTTCGGCTAAATGAAACGATTATCGGGAAACGTTTTCCAATTTGCGACTTCGGACTGGTCAAAGGGAGACTCCAAATGCTGACAAAGGAGGAGATTTACCAAAAGGTACGGGAAGTCCTCATGGACGCCTTGGCGGTGGACGAGGAAGAAGTACGCCCTGATGCCACTCTTGTGGGGGATCTCGGCGCAGAATCCATCGATTTCCTTGACATCGTCTTCAAATTGGAAAAGGCCTTCAACATCAAAATTCCGCGGGGTGAGTTATTCCCTGAGGACATTTTGACCAATCCGCAATTTGTGAAGGACGGCAAATTCACCGAGGCCGGTCTGGAGGAACTTCGCAAGCGTATGCCCTTCGCGGAGCTTGATCAGTTCGCCCGAAATCCGTTGGTTCAGGACTTCGCGAACCTGCTCACGGTGGCCGATATGTGCCGCTTTGTCGAGCTTAAGCTGCAACAGCAAGGCGGCTGATTGGCGACCCGCCGGGGGGCATCCAGGCTGCGGGCGACTGGGCGGGATGCTGCCGGGTCGCTTGCTTTGCCGCTGATAGGAAAAGCCAAAACGTATGCGCTGGTATTGGATCGATCGATTTATCGAGTTTGAAAGTGGTCGTTACGCCAAGGCTGTGAAAAACGTCTCCTTGGCCGAGGAACACCTCCACGACCATTTTCCAGGCTACCCCATCATGCCCCCCAGTTTGATCATCGAAGGCGTCGCCCAAACGGCGGGTCTTTTGGTGGGGGAATACAATCAATTCAAGATGAAGGTGGTCTTGGCCAAAGTCCCCCGGGCCGTCTTTTATCACGAGGCCAAACCGGGAGACACGTTGATCTACACCGCCACCATTGACGCGATCCACCCCCATGGGGCGGCCGTCCACGCCACCAGCCACCTCGGAGATAAACTTCAGGCAGAGCTGGAATTGGTGTTCGCCCATTTGGGTGACGAGTTCGCAGGTCGGCAGTTGTTCCGACCAGGGACACTCACCCATATGATGCGGATTTTGCGGGCGTACGAAGTGGGGCGGGCAGCCGACGGTTCCCCCCTCGTGGAACCGCCCGATGACCGAGATGCCCCATAGCATTCTGTGGGGTGAATCGCATGGGCCAGACGATGCGGCTCGGCCAAGACGGCCTGCCTATCCATCGTAGGGATGCCACCACACATTTGCGATCGAGGCAAAAGACACTCAAGTGTCCTATCCTTACGGAGTATGATATCAGATGAGACGTCGGGTTGTTGTTACGGGAATGGGTATGGTCACACCGTTGGGCGCCGACCTGGAGACGGTTTGGCGTCGTCTGCTCAACGGTGAGTCGGGGATCGACTACATCACCCTCTTCGATGCCAGCCATTTTCCCACGAAGATCGCCGCCGAAGTGAAAAACTGGGACCTTTCGGATGTCGGGGAAAACCCTGAGGACTGGAAGTTCCAGGGACGCCATACCCATTTCGCCATCGGCGCCGCCAAAAAGGCCTGGCAAGATTCCGGGCTTGAGGAATCGAAGATCGATCCCACGCGGTTTGGCATTTACACAGGTAGCGGCGAAGGCCAGCAGGATTTCGACCGCTTTACCCAAATGATGGTGGCCGCTTTGGTTGACGGCGAATTGGACCTCGTCAAGTTCACAAAAAAGGGCCTGGAGATCCTCCACCCCATCGTGGAACTAGAGCAGGAACCCAATATGCCGGCGGGACACTTGGCCGCCCTGTTCAATGCGCAAGGCCCCAACATTAATTGCCTCACGGCCTGTGCGGCATCTAGCCAAGCCATCGGCGAGGCGGTGGAAATCATTCGTCGGGGAGAGGCCGACATCATGCTTTCGGGTGGAACGCATACCATGATTCACCCCTTCGGGGTCACGGGATTTTGCCTGCTCACCGCCTTGAGTACCCAAAACGATCCCCCGCAAAAGGCCTCGCGCCCCTTCGATCGCAATCGGGACGGATTCGTTCTTGGTGAAGGGGCTGGAATGCTCATCCTCGAAGAGCTGGAACACGCCAAACGCCGTGGGGCCAAGATTTACGGTGAGATCGTCGGCTACGGCACGACCGCCGATGCCTACCGCATCACCGATACCCACCCCGAAGGCCGCGGTGCTATCAGTTGCATGCAAATGGCCCTGCGGGATGCGGGCCTCAATCCCGAGGACATCGACTATATCAACGCCCACGGAACGAGCACGGTGGTCAACGATAAGGTCGAGACGCTCGCCATAAAGAAAGTCTTTGGCGATTACGCCTACAAGCTCCCGGTCTCCAGCACCAAGAGCATGATGGGGCACCTCATTGCCGCAGCGGGGGCCACCGAGCTGATCATTTGCCTGTTGGCCATCCGGGATCGCGTCCTACCGCCGACCATCAATTACGAGGTCCCCGATCCGGAATGCGACCTCGACTACGTCCCCAACGTTGCCCGCGAGGCCAAGTGCGACGTGGCCCTAAGCAACAGCTTTGGATTCGGGGGCCAGAATATCAGCCTGATCGTGAAACGATTCACGGGCTGAGTCCGGGTTAATGATTGACACCCCGGCGCTGGATCGCGCTCAGAGATCCAATCCATCAGGCGACTTCCGCCAAGCGATCGAGGGCTGCCGCCACTCGTTGCTTGAAATCGTCAATTTCTTCTGGGATTTCAAACCCCACGATCATCACATCGACACAGCCGCTGCGGAGTGCGAATTCGATCGATCGGTCCCGCAATTCAGGGTCGTTGCGAAAAGCGCCCTCTCCAATAATCTTCATCCCCACAACACCTTTGCCGGCATCGTGAATTCTTTTCAGAACGGGCACAACGACCTCGGGTTTGTCGTCCATCTTGGTGCCCAGGTGATTGATGCGGGCATGGACAACATCGACCCAATCGGACTGAGCCGCCGCCTCCAAGGCCGAAACGGCATGGCAGGAAACCCCGTGGGCTTTGATCAGACCCTTTTCCTTAAGTTCCTCCAAGAGGTCCATCTGCCGCCGCATCGTCTGAGTCCATTCGCCGTTCATCATGCAGTGGATTTGCACTAGGTCGATGTAATCGGTTTCGAGCTCTTTGAGAAAGCGCTTCACCGCGACATCGGCATCGGGGCGTTCTTTTTCGGGCAAGCCCGTGGGATGAAACCAGACCTTCGTGCTCAGGACGTAGCTGTCTCGCGGCTTCCCACGGAGGGCCTTCGCCACGTATTCGTGGCTGCCGTACAGGTCGGCGTTGTCGAAAAAGCGGATACCCACATCGTAGGCGTAGCGAACGACCCGTTCGGCATGGTCAAGCCCTCGCCGCGAGAGATTCGACTGCCGATTGTATCCCCGCATGCCAAAGCCAATACCGATCCGGCTGGCCTTGAGGTGTTTTCCCAGGGGGACGATGGCCGTCGGATCCCGCGAAGCCTGGGCCGCCACCCCTTGGGGCCCCGACGATACCGCCGAGATTCCCAGCACAAGACCAGTTCCCGTTGCCGTCGCTTCGGCCAAAAACGTGCGTCGGGTGTAGCGCATGATATAGCTCCTTTTACGAAGATGGCATCACAGTGCTTCGGCACCCTTCGGATGAAGACGAAACAATTTTACCTGGCGCTGGGGAGTTCGGCCACCTTATAGACGGTCCGCATGATCTCGAAACCGACCCGTCGATAAAGGCGGATGGCACCTTCGTTTTCCGCCGTGACCTCCAGCGAAACACGGTCAGCCCCCGCCTGCTGAAACCCCCGCAAGCAGCGATACAGCAACCCCTGCCCAATGCCGCGGTCTCGGTGGCCGGGAATCACGCCCACATTTTGAATCGACCCCATCCTCGTTTCGGCATCGTAGATTCCCTGAATCGTGCCGCAATACTCCTGGTAAATCTTCCCCTCAACTTGGTACGAAAAGACGGCCAACCAAGTGGCCTGGGGCAAAAAACCCGGTTTGCGGACAATCGCCAGCATCAGCCGACGACAACTGTTCTCATCAAGAAAGCAGGGAAAAATTTGCGCGTCGATCTCCCCGCGAAAACTCAAATGCTTGACCCGGGCATGGATGTCGAGAAGGTCTTCGCGCCAAGGCAGAAACGAATAGCCGGGCGGGGCCGGCGGCTCCACCAACTCTCGCTGCTGGAGAGCGATCTCCATACGATAACGTTTGAAATACGTCCAGGTCATCCTGTTCGCGGGGACATTATGAACGCAGCCGGTACGGCCCACAAAGCCTCGGAATACTGCCTTAACCTAAATCTAGGCTCCCCCACTTCCCGGGTCAACAGTGTCCCAAAAACTGACTTGGCCCGTCCTTCTTTAGCTAGATCACGCAAATAGGCACCCGCGGCATCCCGTTGTGGATCACGCGTCCCGCGGCGCTCTCCATGCGCCCAGCGGCTAATAGGTCCCGGGCTGGATCACGACTCCTTCCAGGGTTCACCCATGGCGTCGAGTGGATCGATGATCGTCACCCGATCGCCGAGAACCCGAACCAGATCGGGCAAATCGTAAACCTCTAGTGCCCCGTGAACCGTATTTACCAAGCGATTTTTACTAAAGCCCAGCTCGACCACATTGTGCCAAGACATCATCGGTCGTACTAGCGTGAGATGGCTGAAAAGCCCCAGCTCTCTTACCGCCGCATGCAGTGCCACGCTATTCAAATAGCCGACCGACACCACTTCCAAGGGAACATCGGCGGGTAACCGCTCCTGTTTAACCCAGCGTGCCACGACTAGCAGATCTTCCGCCCGCATGCCCACATAGGACTTTTCCAGGTGATAAGCGAGATAAAAATCCTGGCCATCGGGGCCGTGATATTGTGGGCGGAAATAGGTTTGGCCCGTCCGCTGCGTCTCGCCCAATCCACGAAGATCGACCGCCAGGACGAGTTTGCCATCCCGAACGAGCTTTTCGATGGGCCCTCCCGGACCGGCGTCGGCTGCCTTGCCATCCTCGTGGATGTAGATGACGCCCGCGGATGGCTTTCGATCGCGCGGCTTGAAACAGAGGGCGGGCAATTCAATCCCCGGTTCAGGCCGAAAAATGAGCTTTTCCACGTCGCAAACCTCGGTGCGAACTGTTCCACAAGCCACGACCTCCGGCTGGGGTAACTCGGCCAGTCGCCGCAAGCCCACAATCTGGGCAACCTTGTTGATCAATTCTTCCTGCGGCGTGCTTTGCCACAGTTTCTGACGTCGCACCGCCAACTCTTTGGCGTAATCACGGTTGAGATCGTAAACCGAGCGGGCCCCTTCTAGGAGCATGACCTCGCCTTGTGGCGTGCATTGGAGCTCCGCCGGCGTTGGGACATCCAGATCGGAAGGTTCAAAGACCGCCTCATCTCGCCCCGCCAGCCAACGGAGCATCCACCGCACAGAGGCCTCACGCAGTTGAATGCTGAAGCCGTGCTTCTCGTCTGTCTCGGCAAGTTCCATTCGTTCCGGATACCCCAGGCGACCATAAAGCCGCTTCGCCATGCGGAAGGACATCCAGGCATCTTCGATGTCGAAGTAGTCTCTAGTCGCCGTCAAAAGAAGGGTCGGGGCCGGTGCCCGCATCATGCAGTAGTCGGCATGATCCATCCCCAGGGCCAATTGTCCGTAGATATTCTGCTCCGCGTCTTGAGGTCCGTTGGTCTTGATCAGTCGACCATAGAGACTGCAAATGTAGCAGCCCGGGGCAGCCGCTTTGATGCGGGGATCAAGTGCCATGAGGTAGGCCGTCTGCGTCCCGCCGCCACTAATTCCCGAGCAACCGATCTTGTCTGGATCGATATCGGGCCGCGATTGCAGATAGTCGATGGCACGCATGCCATCCCAGATTTCGTAGCGTGCGGTGTTGCGGCCCAAAAGAATGGAACCGACGCCGATCATATTATGTCCGGCTGTTCCCCATAGGGTGAACTTTCCATCAGGATCGCGCCACTGATGACGTTCTCCCTGGTCGATGGGATCAAAGACCAATGCTGCCAGCCCATTAAACGCGCACAAGGCCCCGAAACCCGCGTAGTTGCGATAGGCCTTGGCTTCGTTGGAATGCCCACACGGAACCAAAACGGCTGCATACGGTGGTTTGAACTTGTTGGGATCCGGCAAAAAGAGCGCCGCCGTCACAAAATGCTTCGGTTGGCTTTCGAAGATCACTTTTTCCACTCGGTAACCGCGGCGCTCAAGTCGGCCAACAATTTGAGAATTGAGCGGTGTTCGCTCCGGCAGGCCACCAATTCTCCGCAGGAACTCCTCCTTTAAGAAGGCCTGATGCGCTTTGATCTCTTCCAGATTTGTGCGTTTTTCGTAGGCCTCCCGCCACCGCTTTTCTGCCTCGGCAATTTTCCCCAGCAGATACGTCGTCATCATGGATTGGGGGTCGGCAAGCTGCGAATGACCCGGCAAAACCACCCACTCGTTGGCAGGTTCACTAACCGTGACGGTACCCAGCAGGACAAACAGTACAGTGAGCATGATCGTCCCCCCGGCCTTCAAGGCCTTTCCGCGAATACGATCCCTTTCTTCCGTGACAATCATCCGGACACACAATCCTTTGGTATGACGATCCAGCCTCCACAGAGGGTTGGATGCGGCGATCATCTCGGGCAATGCCCGACCGCCTCCTGCGCAGGATCACGCCTCCGTCATTCGCCCTATATCATATTGTGTTTGGCGAAAACTTCCACAGCGGTGGAACCAGATTCGAGTTCGCGGCGGGCCTCCGCTCGCTTTTGTAGTCGCTGCAATGCCGCCTCAACCACGTCACCCTCCGAACCTTGCGGGAGGATACACACCCCTTCGTGATCGCCAAAGATGATATCACCCGGCCGTACCCGCACATTGCCGATTTGCACGGCCACGCGAAAGTCAACGACTTTTCCACGTGTCCGCTGGTCCTGGGCAAAGGCACCACGAGAAAAGATGGGGAAGGAAAAACGGCTGAGGGCATTCGTATCCCGGACGCACCCATCGACTAAGGCCCCGGCCGCGCCCAGTCGGACGGCCCGCACCGTCATCAATTCACTCCACATGGCCAGTTCGCTTCGGCCACCGGTTGCTACAAACACCTCCATGGGACGCAAATCATCCAGGGCCTCCAGCATCAAGCCAAAGGGTTTAGCAAAAACGGGATTCAAGCCGCTGGGCGAAAACGTCTCAAAACAGTCGGCAAAGAGGACCGGCATCGCCCGACCGACCACCACCATCCGCGGATCGAGCGGCCGAATACAGCCCGGCAAAAACTGCGCGTTGAGGCCCATCTGGTCGAGCACCTCGCCCACGATGGCCGTGGAAAGCTCTTGCCGAAACACCGCAAAGAGCTGCTCGTCGTTTTTCCAGAAAGGATTCATCATGGTTGTCTCCAGAAAAGATCCTGGCACACACCCCGCAACTGCGGCGCCACTTGCGACCAACGCTCAAGAGTGAGAGGGTAGTCGCTAACATAAGTTTGCGCAAAATATTCAGTTTGTCAATTTTCCCCAAGCCCGTAATCCGGCAAAAGCCCCAACCTTCGGCCCGCACAAGTGCGCCACGGCTACCGCAGCGCATGGCCCAGCAGAATCGCTACGAATCGTCGTTGGACACTGCCGCCAAAATGATCGCGAAAAGCCCCCTGCTGGCGTCTGGACGTAGTGTTGGTCACTACCGCGTTCTGCGTCAAAATAGCATAATCATCTGAAACCATCCTTCTGTGCGAGGTGACAATGTCGGCCTTGATTCTCAGTACATGGCATTTTGGTCGGATCGCCAACGTGACGGGCTGGCCCATCTTGGAAAACGGTGGCTCTGCCCTGGATGCCGTAGAAAGGGCCTGCGCGGCGGTTGAGGAAGACCCAGAAGTGACCAGCGTCGGTTACGGCGGCTTCCCGGATGCGTCGGGCGAGGTGACCTTAGACGCTCTCATCATGGTGGCCCCTTCTCGCTGTGGGGCGGTCGCCTGTCTGCGGGGGTTCATTCCGGCGATCTCCGTGGCCCGACGTGTCATGGAAAAGACCTCGCACGTCCTCCTCGTCGGCCCTAAGGCGGAAGAATTCGCCGCCGCGGAGGGGTTCACGCGTCGAGATTTGCTGACCGATCGGGCAAGGCGTGCCTGGGAGGAATGGAAGGGGCGACAGAATCGCCAGGGACAAACCGCCGCCGAGGCAAGCGTTGCCTCAACCACCGCAGATTCACGTAGCAATCACGACACCATCGGTGTCTTGGCACAGGACGCGGCGGGGAACCTGGCCGGGGGGTGCTCCACCAGTGGCTTGGCCTTCAAACTGCCGGGTCGGGTGGGCGACTCGCCCATCATCGGGCACGGGCTTTATGTGGATCCGGACGTCGGCGCCGCCGTGGGAACCGGTCACGGCGAACTGATCATGCGGGTCTGCGGGACATTCCTTATCGTGGAGGAAATGCGCCAAGGAAAGCTGCCCAAGGACGCCATCAGGACTGCCCTTCAGCGAATTGCCGACGTTTGTCACCCCTTGCCCAAGCAGCAGGCGGCTTTTATCGCATTGCGAAAAGATGGCCTTTGGGCCGCCGGTGCGCTGCGGCCGGCGTTTCAGGTCGCCATTCGCAGTCCCACGGAGGACGATCTGTTGGCCCCGCAGATCGTGTTTTGGCCGGAGTGAACGGCGTTTCTCGAAGACTTAGAGCGTATCCCAAAACCTCCCCTCGCCCGTTCGCCGGGAGAGAGGCCGGGGGTGAGGGTGGCTCGAATCGCTGCTGGTTTTCTCGATCGACTCCGACGATCGCTTGCCCTCACCCTAACCCTCTCCCAAAGGGAGAGGAAATTTTGGGATAGGCTCTTATGAGCGGGTTGTCCAATGCCGCAAGATGTGGCGATAAACGTCCGCCGTAGCGCGTCCCATGCTCTCCAAAGAAAAGCATTGTCGTTGCCGCCGATAGGCCTGTTCGCGCAACGATTGCCAACTGACTTGCCCAGAGATGACCGTTCGCAAGGCGTGCGTCAAGGCCAACACGGAACCAGGCGTCACACAAAGCCCGTCTTGGCCATCGCGGATGACCTCCGGAACACCCTCCACCCGGCTTGCCACGACAGGGACGCCCAGGGCCATCGCCTCGAGAATGACCATCGGGAGGCCCTCGCCAAAGAGGCTGGGAAGGACAAACAGGTCCATCTTCGCCAGCAAGGTATCCACATGCGGCGTGAAGCCCACCCAGGAGACCACATCTTCCAGGCCCAAGCGGGCCGCCAGGCTTTTCACGTGATACTCGTATTTTCTAGTTTCGAACGGCCCAACGGCCAAGAGGCGCACCGGGATCTTCTCACGGCGAAGCTGGTGCAGCGAACGCAAAAGGATCTCGATTCCTTTCCGCGGTCGGAAGAGGGCCACCGTTCCGATTGTCCACGTTCCGCCCGGATGGGGCCGTTTGGGAAGGGTCGGCCAGGATGGCACACCATTGTGGACGACACTCACCCGGTCCGCCGAGATACCCCACCTCTGCCAATATCGCTTGAGGCTGTCCGCCACCGCAATGATGTGGTCTGCTTGGCGGACCGCCCACCATTCCATCATCGCAACCGCAAAGTTCTTAACCCAGTTGCCTGAATCCCGAAGCGTGGGACTATGAGCGTGGTAGAGCCAAGGGAGGCGACACTTTCGCGCAGCGAGCGCCGTAATCATCGCGGACCGCGGCGTATGGGCATGGAGAAGCACCGCCGAGGTCTTCTCTGCCAACGCGGCAATCTGCGAAGCAACGGCAACATCCCAGCGCGAACGCATGGGAAGGTTCTCCACCGGAGCCCCTTGTGCCCGGCGGCACTTGGCAAATCGGCCCGGCTTCAGGCAGACGAACTGGACGTCGAAGCCGTACTGTGGCAGGACGAGGGCCAAACCATCTTGAACCCGCTCGGCCCCGGAATAGTGCTCCCCATTGATGACATGGATCACGCGGGCCGTCGTCGTCCGCGGTTCTTCGGGACAAATGGGTACCACCACCGGGTCGGCTATCGGCGAAACCGTGAAGAGGTTACCGGCATCGGTCTGAAACGATGGAAAACAGGCGAGGGACGAAATCGCGTCACTCATTGCGGCGTGGCCCTTTTCTGAAAACGACGAACCGATCAGTAAGCATTCTGACCTCTCAAGACGACCCAAAACGTTTGCAGGAGAATCTTGATATCCATCCACAAAGACCATTCGCGAATGTACTGGAGGTCCCATTCCACGCGCTTCGCCATTTTGTCCACGGTTTCGGTCTCCCCCCGGCACCCGTGGACCTGGGCGAGACCTGTCATGCCGGGCCTGACTTTATGCCGCAGCATGTACCCGTCGATCAGTCGGCGGTACTCCTCGTTGTGCGCCGTGGCGTGAGGTCTCGGTCCCACAAGCGACATATCTCCCTTCAGCACGTTGAATAATTGCGGCAGCTCATCGAGCGAGGTACGACGGAGAAAGGCACCGATTCTCGTGACCCGTGGGTCACCCCTTCGGGCTTGCGTCACTTGCTGTCCGTCTTCGCACACCGTCATGGTGCGGAACTTCCATACACGGATTTCTCGCCCATCCAGCCCATAACGCCGTTGACGGAAGAATACAGGCCCAGGCGATGTTAACTTGATGGCAATGGCGATCGCCACCATGAGGGGCGACAGCAACACGAGGAAAATGCTCGCCAAGACCACGTCCATAGCCCGCTTCACAAAGCCGTCAATGCCGTAGAATGGGTTTTCGTAGATGCTGACGACGGGCAGCCCCCCAATGTTGGTCCAGCGAGAATGGAGCAATTGAAACACAAAGAAATCGGGCACGATATAGACGGACGCCGTGGTGTCGGACAGTTGGGCCAGAATCTTCCGGATGCGATCTTCCGCCCGCATGGGAAAAGTAATGTAGATCATATCAACGCGTCGCTGCCGGGCGTGCTCAACGAGCTCCTCGATGTTGCCCAGTTTCTGGCCGATTTCCTCGGGGACAGGCCCCGTCCGCGACTCCGGTCGGTCGTCATAGAATCCGTAGAGCTTCAAGCCCAAATCGGGTGAGTTCTCCAGGGATTCCACCAGGCGAAAGGCCAACTCGTTGATGCCGACAACCGCATAATAATGGGTGTTGTATCCGCTGGCCCGAAGCCTGTTGAGGACCCACCGGACGGCGCTTCGCGATACGAGTAACAGCAGAAAGCCCATGCCGGCCCAAACGAGCACGGTCTCGCGGGAAACGATACGCCCATGATCGACAAAGTATCCCAAAGTGACGAGCGCCGGCAACGTGAAGAACCATGTGATGGCGGCACAAAGCAACTCCCTTTCCAAGGAAACGCCCCGCCAATTGCGGTACAGCCCGGTGATCTCGGCCACCACATGAAACACGATGACTGCCAGCAAGGCAGCAAGGAGGTCCTCTTCCCGGAAGCCGCCGAGGGTTAGCCGAGCGCACCAAAGGGCCCCGACGATGACGGCCCCGTCCAGCACGTGATAGAATAACTCACGCACCGACCAGTATTGATGAATGACACGTTGCGAACCACTCATCGCCGCCGCCTTCGATTGTTAATGTCACGTGTATCGCAAGCAAACACTTACTTCGGAATGTTCTTCGCCGGGCTAAAAGACCCGATTGACAATCCCAATGAATATAGCTCAATTCCAGGTTGCAGAATTTCTGACAGGTTTTCCGATCGGTTTAGGTGCGGCGGCACCGGATGAGAAGCCTTCCGCAGCGGCAGAAGCTCGTCGACTGTTCAGCACATAATTGCCGGTTTTTCCCGTCCGCAGATGGCTGTGCGTGCCGATTGTAGCGATTCTATCGGCTGTGATGGGCCGGTGCTGTCGGTCTTGCCCTTTTCCTGGTCTGGTCACCATTACGGGTACGCGCGCGATTAATGCCGCCAACCTATGCTTTTTATGCACAGATTCATCGTGCTAGGCCGAAGGCAGCCGCCACTTTAGGAGAACGGTCCGACCAGGAACTGCCACAACTCATCGTGGCCAGGTGAATCCTCAATGGGGGAAGAACATGGACTCACAAAAGCCAACCATCCTGGTTGTTGATGACTGCGAAGTCAACAGAGAGATTCTCTTGGAGCTTTTCTTTCAGACGAGTATTACGTTCTGACGGTACCAAATGGTGAGCAGGCTTTACGAATCTTGCCGCAGGCAGCGCCAGATGTCGTTCTTCTCGATATCATGATGCCCGGTCTAAACGGTTACGAGACTTGCCGGCAAATCAAATCAGGGCCGTTGGGACCCTTCACCCAGGTTATTCTCGTGAGCGGTAAAAGTTCCACGCAGGAACGTCTCGAGGGTTACGCGGCTGGGGCGGATGATTACATCGTCAAACCGTTTGACCACGAAGAATTACTTGCAAAGATCGGCGTTCATCTCCGCTTGAAGAAAATGGTCGAGCGGGTCTGGGACTTGAACATGCAACTCCACAGGTTCACCGACAATCTTGAGGCGCTCGTTTCGCAGCGAACCGCTGAGATCCTGGAGACCCGCGACCTGTTAATCTTTTCTCTAGCTAAATTGGCTGAATCACGCGATCCCGAAACGGGTGAACACCTGGAGCGGATGCGTTGGTATTCACGACTTATCGCCGAAGAATATATTGCCAGCCGCCCACACGGCGACTCAGAATCCGAAAACTTTCCTCAGGAGGTACTCCGTTCTGCCCCGCTTCACGACATCGGAAAGGTCGGAATTCCCGATGTTATTCTTCTGAAACCCGGCCGACTCTCTCCCGAAGAATCGGTCATCATGCAGCGACATACGATCATCGGATACGAGGCTCTCATGGCAGCGTGCAACAAATCCAAGGCAGGGTCTTTCCTGGAAATTGCTGCCGACATCGCGCGCTCCCACCACGAGCGCTATGACGGGAAAGGCTACCCCGACGGTTTGGCCGGTAATGACATTCCGCTTGCCGCCCGCATTGTGAGCGTGGCCGACGTTTTCGACGCACTCACATCGCCCCGGGTGTACAAGAGGGCCTGGCCCCCAGACGTGGCACGCGCGACCATCGAACGTGGATCGGGAACGCAGTTTGATCCGGACGTTGTCGCCGCCTTCCTTCGCCGCTGGCGGGCCATCGAAGAAATCGGCGCCCCTTTCTGGAATACGATTCCCCCGGATCGTCTTGAGCCTCACTCGCTTATCCAGACAAGCGCACCTCCTCTCCTAACGGCCTCTCTCGCAACCGTCTGATGACGTGGTTGGCCCGCGGCACACCGCCCTCGGTGCCTATCGGCTTATCACCGAGTGCTCGACTCTTTCGTAGACTGAACGGCTACACTTGTGCCTCCCGTCCGCGGGTTAATTTGGCTGACAGTACTGCCCGACGAGCTTGACGACTGACACTCCGGACAGCCGCCTCGCTTGTCGCCGGAACTCGAGTAGGTCCCAGCGGCACCACGATATTCAACGGGCGGCATGCCTGTCCACGACCCATAGTCGTCGCACGGTTCGCACCCGGCACGGTCACCACCCCAATCGCCCCAGTAGCGGGGACCACAATCGTCGCAGGGATAGCCCCGTCCAACGCCGAGCAGGCGCCATAACCATGCCAATGGCCCAGCATGGTACGCGACGACACCGGGCTCCTCGCCATAAACAGCCCCCGGGGCGGCGTAATGATGCATACCCAAACGATGACATGGCGCGCAACATCCGCCGATGAGGATTACGCTTAACACAACCACGCCGGGCATCCACAAGCGCATGGTCGGTACCTCGCCGGTATTCCTAAGACAAAACGGGAGCTTGTGCTGACCTGTGGGACAAAAACCATCCTTTCGGCAGCATTCCCGAAGAATCCGAGTCGCATTCTCTTCGCAAACTGTTATCGGTTACCTTTTCGAAAAACTCCCGAAAATCGGCACATTTTACGGAATCAGAAAAGCTAACACCGGAAGAGCCGCCCGCCGCGATCCTAATCGCCAAATTTCTCCACCTCGTAGGTGAAAATTCGTGTCGCGGGTTGGCGCCAAGCATCGGCAGGCAGGCCCGCCTTTTGGGATAAGCGCTGGAGGAACTCCACCGGATCGGGAAGATCTTCCCACACTTGGGGGAGGAACGTTGCCCGAGCACCAAACCTCTCCAAAATCACCCCGTCAATGCCCGGTCGGAGTTTTCGGAGGATTTCCTCGGGCGAACGGGCGTCCAACGGGCGTTTTTCTGATAAGACACTGATTTCTACCGTCAGATCGGTCAACTCCCAATCTTCCAAAGGAGGGAAACGCGGATCACGGGCGGCATTGCGAGCGTTTTCCATCACCGCTAGGTAAAGTGGCCGCTCGGCCGTCAAGGTCCCAATACAACCTCGCAGGGCCCCGCGCCGCCGGAGTGTCACAAAACAGGCCCATGGCTCCCGTAAGCGAGGTGGAACCGACTCCGGCTCGACTTCCGGTAAGCGTCGATCGATGACGTAGCGGCGGATCGTCTTCCAGGCCAAATTCAGCAAGAATTCGCGTTCTTCGGCAGTCAGTTGTGGCAAACGAGCTTCGCTCGGAGCTTCTTCCGTATCTCCACTGGCCGACACCGCACCACTTGCCACCGGGTTGATTTCTTCGGCCTTCACTTCTTCTTCATTTGCCTTGGCCACAGAGCGCGCGCGTCCCTCACAAAAAGCGACGGCTCCGTAACCCACCACGGCCGAGCGATCACCCGATGTGTCGCCACTGTTCCGATAATCAAGCAGAATGGGTTCCCATTGGAAACGGCTCGCCAACCGAAGCAAGACAAGAATGCCCGTATGGCCACAAGGACACAACTCTGGCTCGTAACGGAGACCCTCGAGGTAATCGAAATCCATTTGGATGATTGCTTGGAGTGTCCGCTGGTCAACACTACACGCCCGACGGTAAGGCTGGTAATGCGAGAGATCTGAACTCACGACGATCAGCGTCCGGTCGTCGAGAATACTCGCCACGGCCTCGGCAGCCTGGTTGACATTCACCCGACCGAAAACGATCGGGACGATCTCAAACTCTTTCAAGATGACTTGCAGAAAGGGAAGCTGCACCTCAAGCGAGTGCTCAAATGTATGTGGTGTGCAGGCTGAGGTCCCCGTGGTCGTCCAGCCCCGCGGGGCCTGAACCACGGCCGGAGGATCAAAGGCATACGGTTCCTTCTGCGCCAAGATCCTGGCCTTGTTTGCGATCGCCACTTCGCCAAGCGGAGTCGCAAAGGCGTCCACGTCTGGCAGGGCACCGCCTTCAAAATGGGCAAAGTGCGACGGACCGAGCAAGACCACCGTGTTATAATCCCGGCCAGCAAGCTGCTTATAGGCCACACCGGCCACCGGACCGGAATAGCGATATCCCGCGTGGGGTGCAATGATAGCGCGGATCGTCCGGTCGGGTCCGCAAATGACCGGTGCCTCGGCCAGGAACTGGTCAAGCATTTCTCTGAGACGCTCCCGTTGGGCGGGATAAAAGGTTCCCGCCACAGCCGGCGGGCGGATTCGATCCGAAAGTCGAGCGTTCACGGCATGGACACCTGAGACCCTGAGGAGGTCCTGCGCGGTCTTTTTCACCCCGTCCATTCTACGCCAACCACCCAGGAATACAAACCACCCACATTAAAACCTATGGATTGAACAAAGCTTCCCCGTAGGCGACGCGCACACATTCACGGTCTCAACGAGGCGCTTTCGCTTCCGTGATTGCTCAGTATCTCAGCAAAACCCATAGGGTGGCCTTGCCGTAGCGGGAGCTACGGAGCAAAATGGCAGGCCTATTGGGCTGAAAGTCAAACCAAGCAAATGGCACACCAATGGCTGTAGAGTCCACCCCCGCTGCGTCTTCCCAGGAAAACCTCCCATCTTCGCTCGTCAAACAATGGAGAAGCAGGTATGATAAATCCAATTACACTGGGTGGAAGGATGGTTGATTCACCTCACCCAAAAGGGCTGTCGCGCCGTGGATACTGGAGCCGCCCAGATACTCGTGCCTGGAGTTGTTTTTCTGCCCGGCCTTGGTCTCGACCGGTCCGCCGGCCGTGTCGAGCCGGGATCGTTTATTGCGGGCGAAGAGAACTGGGTAGCCCTTGCCGCTGTCCAAAGGATGATTGAGCCCCACCCACCCAGTTGCTTCACACTCTTCGGTCCGACGGGGACGGGTAAAACGCACCTGTTGGGCCTTCTTTGCGGCCTTTGGAAGGAAATCTGGCCACACTGCTCCGTTGTTTCATCAACAGCCGCCGAGTTCGGGCAGGCCTTCGCCGAGGCCCTCGTTTCCCGCAAAGCCCGTCAATTCCGCCGCCATTGGGAAGAGGCGGACTTCATCGTCATCGACGATCTCCAATTCCTCGGCGATTACCCGGCGGCGCAAGAGGAGTTTGTCGCCCTCCTGCGGGCGGCTGAACGTGGCACACTATGCGTGGCCGTCGCCTGTCGTATCCCGCCTTGGCACTGCGAGAATCTCAACCCCCGCATTGGGTCCATCCTCCAGGGGGGATTAACAGCTCGCCTTCAGCCCCCCGGCGAGGACGCCCGCAGGGCGATTCTCCAGATGGCGTTTCGCCAGAAGGGCGTCACCGTGACCGCGGCTCCGCTCCAACTCTTTGCGGAAGAGCTCGCCGGCTCGCCCCGCCAGCTCCTCGGATTTGCCTTAAAACTGCGACAGGCCGCCGGTCGCGGACCAGTGGACTATCCTGCCGCGCGGGCATTCCTGCGACGATACTCGCCCCGTCCGGCAACCTCTATCGACCGGGTAGCCAAGGCTACTGCGCGGTATTTCGGGATTCGCCTGAAAGATCTCCGTGGGCCGGGGCGCTCCCGTGCAGAGGTCCTTGCCCGCAACGTGGCCATGTACCTGGCCCAACGCTTGACGGGTGCCAGCCTCCAGCAGATTGGACATTACTTTGGGGGAAGAGATCACACCACTGTTGGGCATGGCTGCCGTAAAATCGAGGCCCTTAGCCGGTCCGACCCCAGCATGCAGCAGGCCATCTTCATGATTGAAGAACGGCTCATCCCCGGCGAACCGCAGACCATATGCTCCGCAGCGGACGAGACACACCCGTCCCGCCGCAGTTGATCCGCAGCCATTAACACCCCGTGTCAATAGCCGACCAAGTTGTTGACACCACTAACAGCGGACGCGAAAACTCCTCTAAATCATCAACACAAACGACAAAGGGCTAACTCACTGTCAACAGCACAACAACAGGTTACCCCCAGCCACTACTTTATTGTAAATGGCCGTCATCGCGCGACTTGCGTGCCAACGCACCGCGCAACTAACACCCGGCGCCCTGGTACCTATAATAGTCAGCTGGCTTACATATCCTTTATGATTTGGCGCGTTGGTTACACCCGCCCGCTGGAAACCTCAGACCGCCATCTGCTTTCAAGAGATATCGGCTGAGGAGGATAGGTTTTTTAAGTGATTTGGGAGCTCCGGGAAACCTCGGTAAGAAGACAGCGAAGCCATTGCCCAATCCTTGGTAATTTGGGAGATCTGAACTGAAGGCATCGATTTCACATCATGGCAGGGAGCGAATCATTGAAAGGAGGAACTCCGCGAGTCGGTCGCTGGCGCGGAGTGCCAATTCGTTGAGTTGCCAAAGGTCCCTAATGCTGCCCGGTCGGTTCCACAAAGCCCCAGCGACAGCCCCGAGCTTTTCAGTCCACTTGCGGGGCTTCATCAAGTAGCTGACCTCCGGTGGAAGTTGATCATCGACGCCGTCCGTGACGATCTTCACCACCCACATGGGGACCTGGTAGCGTCGGCAGACCTCCGCCACGGCAAAACTCTCAAGATCGACAGCCACCGCGTGGTGCTCTTCCGCGAGCTTGCGGCGCTCGAGCGGGTGACGGACAAGCTCTGGCACGGAAAGCAGCGGACCAACATGGATGCCCTTCGTTTGGTCCGCGTCAAGCGTCAGACCGACCTGCAAGGCCCGGCCGGTCAGGTCGGTGATTCGGTTGGGAATGATTAGCTCCATTGGGCGAACGTGTTCGTTGAGAGAGCCGGCGAAACCAGCGGCCACAATCCAGCGGGGATGATGACCGAGAATCAAGGCCTCCGTTCCAACGTGGGCCGACTTCGCCCCAGGACCGGTGACAATGATGGCCACGTTCTTTTGCCCAGCACGGCCAATAACCACCTGGCCGGCTTCACCACGGATCCAGATCTTTTCTTCCAGGCGGTCCTCCAGACCTCCACTCTCGGATGCTAAAGCAAAGACGATACCGACGTCGATGGGCCGTGGGGGGCTATCAGCGGCCGGCTGCGCGGTCTCGTGGGCCATTTCCTCCACGCGAGCTTGAAAGGCCTCCGCCGCGGTTTGTTGCGCCCATTGTCGAAGGATCGATCGCCACATCGGTATCGTCCTGTTTCGAGGATTCCAAACGACGCGAATGTTGTCCGCACGGGATGGGAGGGACGGCGTCCTCGCCGTCCCGAATTGCGGTCACCGAGGACGATGACCCTCCCGAGGTTGCCGAAGGTTGGGGCATAGGGGAGGATGACCCTTGGGAATTGTTATCCTTGCCTGCGTGACAACCCCTTCTATTGTAGAGAAAATATGGCGATGGGAGGGATGGCGTGCCTGCCGTCCGAGCTGCCGTGCCCGCGCAGGGTCACCGAGGACGGCGACCCTCCCGAGGTTGCCAAGGATGATCTTGGAGTTGCGGGTGTAGCTCAGAAAGATTCCCCGTTCGCTGGGAACGGTTACCGATTTTTCAAATGTGAGGAGTCCCTCTGATGAGGCTTTGGTACTATGCGAAGGGGCCGAATCGCTTTGGACCGATTGAGGAGGCTGAGCTGCGGCGTCGCTTGGGGACCGGTGAGATCGCTGCCGAGGACTGGCTTTGGACGGAGGGGATGAGCAATTGGGTCAAGGCCGCCGAATGGCTCAGGACCGCAGGTGATCCAGTCGTTGAGAAGCCTATCGTGGCCGAGGCCGTTGCCGGACCATCAGCCGCTGTCGTCGTAACAGCGAGTCCGCCGCCTGTCAACGATCTAGCAGCTGGTAGCCTTTCTCAAAGGATGCTCCCCGTGCGGGAGCTGTACGAGCGTATTGAGCGAGAGGTACGAAAGGTCTTTGTCGGTCAGGATGAGCTTGTTCTGGGGACGTTGACGGCGCTGTTTTCGGGTGGCCATGTCTTAATTGAAAGTGTCCCTGGGCTAGGAAAGACGCTCTTTGTGCGGACGTTGGGACGGGTCCTCGGCTGTAAGTTCAATCGAATCCAATTCACCGCGGACCTCATGCCGTCGGACATCACGGGTTCCCCCATCTTTGATGTGAAAACCCAAGAGTTCATCTTTCGCCCTGGGCCCGTGTTCACGAATATCCTCCTGGCGGATGAAATCAATCGCTCGCCGGCTAAGACGCACGCTGCCCTCCTCGAGGTCATGCAGGAACTGAGTGTCACCGTAGAGCGGACACGGCATAAGCTCGATCGACCGTTTATGGTCCTGGCGACGCAAAATCCTATTGAATCGGAGGGGACGTACAATCTTCCCGAGGCCCAGATGGACCGCTTCATGTTCAAACTGATTATGGATTATCCGCGGGAGGAAGAAGAGGCCAGGATCCTGATTCTGCACAGTGTGCGCGAGGACATCGACCAGCGCTTGCAGGAACTGAGCGTCGTCACGAATCCCGAAGAAATCATGAGCGTCACGCGATTGGCAGGAGAAGTTCGCGTTGACCCGAAGCTGGTCAATTACATCAATGCTTTGGTGCGGAAAACGCGAAACTGGCCGCAAATCCTCGTTGGGGCTTCGCCGCGGGCAGGATTAGCTCTGATGCAAGCGGCACGGACGCTGGCTGCCTTCCGTGGTCGGGACTATGCGGTGCCTGACGATGTGGTCGATTTGGCCCTACCGGCCCTCCGCCATCGCGTCATCTTGGCACCGGAGGCCGAGGTCGAAGGCTATCGGGTGGACGACGTATTACACGAGGTCATCCGCTCCGTAGAGGTCCCACGGCTGTGACCCCAATCCTGATGTTTCTCGGATTCTCCCTGCCATTCGTCGCGCTCCTAGCCACCGCGGCGGCGTGGGGGGTTTATCCTTCTCTGCGAGCCGTTCTGTTGGGCCTCATTCCTGTGACGGCCACATTGGGGCTTGTTGTGTTGGAAAGCGCCTGGGTCGCCGTGCTTATTGTCGATGTTGCCTATCTTGTGATTATCATCAGGGACCTTTTCACAGTTCCCAGAAAAAATTGGTTGCGGTGCGAACGCAACCATGCCAAGGTGGCGTCCTTGAAAAAACGCCATCCTGTGTCCCTGACCATCACATCGCTGGCCCCTTGGATGGTAAAGGCGGTCATCCGCGATGGTGCTGACCGCATCTTGCAGCCGACGCCGCCGCTGATTCACGTCGCGCTCAGACCCGGCTTACGGACGGTTGTCGATTACGAACTTCGTCCGCAGCGACGCGGGGCCTTTTCCATGTCGGCCGTCTATATCCGCGGCAACAGCCGTTACGGGTTATGGTTCCGGCAGATGACCTATCCCTGCGAGACGGTCCTCCATGTCTATCCTGATATCAAGCAGCTTTCCGAATACGCCATGCTTGCCCGGGTGAATCGGCTCAGTCTTATTGGCGTGCGGCGTGTTCGCCGTGCCGGGCACGAGGACGAGTTCGAGCGCCTGCGGGATTACACCATCGATGATGAGTATCGCTGGATTGACTGGCGCGCCACCGCCCGGCGGAGAAAGCTCACCGTCAAGGACTTCCAGCAGAGCCAAAGTCAGCGCGTTGTCTTCATGGTGGATTGTGGTCGGATGATGACCAACGAATGGGCCGGTTTGAGTATGCTCGACCACACCTGGAATGCCGTGCTGCTACTGGCGTATGTCGCCCTGAAGCATGGCGACTCCGTGGGGCTGTTGGCCTTCTCCGATGAAATCCACGCCTTTTTGAACCCGCGTGGGGGAAAGCACCAGATGGCGCGGCTCATCAACATGGCCTTCGATCGCTTTCCGCGGATGGTGGAGTCCCGTTATGACCTGGCGTTCCGATATTTGGCGGCCCATGTCCGAAAGCGGACCCTCGTGGTGCTCGTCACGCACTTAATCGACGATGTCAACGGCCGACAGGTGGAACGTTACCTCACCAATTTGGCGGGACGGCACTTGCCGCTGGGGGTCTTCCTCCGCGATCACACAATGTTCGCCCCACTAAGCGACGGGCAAAAGGAAAGGGACGACCTATGGAAGGCGGCGGCCGCGGCGCGCATCCTCACCTGGCGTCATCATGTTATCACCGCGATCCGCAGTAAAGGGGCACTCGTGCTGGATGTGTTTCCGGAAGAAATGACGGCCCCGCTCGTCAATCAATACCTTGAGATTAAGGCGAGACGGCTGCTTTAGGACGTTGATTGGACGTAGGCGGAGTGAGCGGCTGAGAAGAGGAGACCTCCCGGTTTGTCCGCAGGAGTCGCTGGGCGGCTGCCCGGGCGGCCAGCTCAACATCCCAACCCTCGTACTTGATCCGACTGTTGAGATACAGGAAAAACCGCACCACGCGGTTAAACCCCCCGGCGATGCACGCGCCGAGCTGAAAACCGACAAGGGCCCAACCCCAACGCCAGGGAGTCTCAAACGTCAAAAAGGAGAAGTACATTCCTGCCATGGTAAGTCCGATAATAAAAAACGTTAGCAAGGCAAAAAAGGCACCAAGCTGGTTTATGGATAAACCGTAACTGGCTAAGGCTGTAAGTCTTCGCCGGATGGCCGCGCGACCTTCCCGCGTGGTGGGCACGAGTCGCTCGAGTAAAACGATTTCGGCAATGGCAGGGCCGCGACTCGCAAAGGGCATGAGTTGCACCAGGAGCATGTAACCAAGCCGAGAGATCCACGCTCGCCAAACTTCTCGAAACGTGGGCCGTTTGACGAAAACGCTCATCCCCAAGTGGAGGGTCAGTAAACCGCTGAGCAAAGAAAGCGGCGTCAGGCCCGCCACGCTGATGAGGAAAGCGTATCCGATGAGGGAAAACTCGGGTTCCGGCTCCCAAAGTCGACGGAAAAAAATGACGAGGATCGAATCGACCACCACCAGATAGGGAATAACCATCAACAGCCACCAGCGGAGAAGCGACCAACCATCGCGGCGGATCGCCGCCAGGGCGAGATCGCAGAGGTCGCCGATCTCCCGCGCGCGAATAACCACCCGTGTCTGTGCGAGATCAACCATGGCTCGGTCTGGTGAAAAAACCTGTGGAGAAATAGACGACGAGCACGACCGTGGAAAGCGTGGCAATCCAACGTTTGGTCTCTACCGGCGTGGCCGACGGCGACACGAGGCCTTCGATGATGGCGGCCAAAACGAAGAAGAAACAGGCCACCAACAGCACCGGGGCCACTTGTCGGGCGGCGAGCCGTAGGGAAGCCAGCCGCGTCAATTCCCCGGTCTCTAGCAGCGAAAAGCCCAGCCGCATGCCGCATCCCGCCGCCAAGCAAATCCCCGTTAATTCGAAAGGCCCGTGTCCCGTGACGAATTCAAAGAAGGTGTCGGCCTGGGCGGCCACGCTCATGTGCCCAAAAACCGTTCCTAACGTCACAGCGTTGAACACCAGGATAAACAACCCCGGCAACACAAACAGGATACCCAAAGCAAAGCACCGGAGAGCAATCCCGATATTGTGCATGATATAAAACCCAACTGCCACAATCGTCGGGTATTCGTCGCTGAACGGCCGAGAGTACATATCCTCAATGGCGTCAAGCAACTCTTGGCCCACAACAGCCTCTGCGAAGGTCTCACTTTGTCGGGAAAGAAAAGCGGTCAACAAGAAAAGGCCCCAAAACGAGGCAAAAGCCAGCCAAATCATCTTGTCGCGAATGGCGTAGGCTGGAACCTCGATGAAGATCGCGCGGAGCCACTGCCGGGGTAGGCTCTGCGGGTGACGGTAAAGCACATTATGGGCCTGCCCCACAAGGCGATGTAGATAATCCAACACCTCCGGCGATAGCTGCTGAGCCTCGGCTAGTGCCAGGTCCGCGCAGGCCGCCCGATAAAGCTCCGACAACCGGCAGACCATTTCGGCGGTTGGTCGCTCCGTCACGCGGTTGGCAATGTGACAAATGTGTTCCAGTTCGAGCCAGTCCGCCTGCCGTTGCTTGAGAAAATCCGGGACCTGTACCATGGCATCACAGTGTCCAACAAGGAAACTTCATGAGGGACTACTTTGACTTAGAGCGTATCCCACAACCTCCCCTCTCTCGTTGGGCGGAAGAGGGGCCGGGGATGAGGGTGGCTTGAATCGCTGCCGGTTTTGTCAATTGACTCCGACGGTCGCTTGCCCTCACCCCAACCCTCTCCCAAGGGGAGAGGGAACTTTGGGATAGGCCCTTGTGGCGAGATGCTACTCTTTCAGCCTTCAACCGAAAACGAGATCCCCGCCGCGGATTGCCACGCAAAACCAAATCCACGCTGAAGATTTATTGTCCCTTAACCGTGGGCAATTTTCGAGCCATCATCCACCGGCGGCTCGGGGATTTTACCGGTGGGGAATGGGGGCTTGTCTCTGGGTTGTGTTTAGCTATCTTTACAGAGGTTCCCCAATTTATCTACGTCTCGCCGTGGGGGCTGCGTAGAATAGAGAGTAGTAGCGGACAAGCATCACCGGCGGACAGGCCAGGCAACCGGAGCTTGCCGCCCAAGTCCGGGGTGACCGTGGGGTCACTGCCGGGGTACGGATGTTTTTGGACAACATCGCCCTGACTGGCGTCGGTGGCGGTCACCCCTCGCCGAATTGGTGGCCAGAGAGCGTTGTCGGTCAACCTGTAACTGTTTTGTCGAATATAACGCCAATCATCCCGCCCAAAAGCGGCTAGGCCGCGGAGGCGTCGTTTATGGATTACGACGATCGTGAAGTTCCTTCGTCTTGTGAACATTTCCTCTTTGTGACGGGTCAGTTGGCCGAGCCCCTTCTCAACCGAATGTTGCCGGACCTTGCGACGGCGTTCGAGTTTCAGTACTCGGTGGCCGTCATGCCGATCACGATCGCTGGGCTGATGAGCGTTCCCTGGATCAGCGAGCGGTTGAAAGTGCCGCCGAAGGTGACGCGGATTCTTTTGCCCGGTCGTTGTCAAGGCGATGTGGGCGAACTATCTCGGCGGACGGGCATCCCAGCGGAGCGAGGTCCGAACGATCTTCACGAGTTGCCCGATTTCTTCAAGCGACGCTATCGGCCTTGTTTGCCCCAAGACGAATATGATCTCAAGATTGTGTCGGTCCTCAAGGATGCCGCCAATCTGGAACCGTCGGTGGTTCTGGATTTGGCGGACCGCCTAGTCGCAGAAGGGGCGGATGCCATTGCACTGTGGCATGAGGATCGCGAACCATTTCCGAATCTGGGGAAATTGATCAAGGCGTTGCGTTCCCATGGGCATCGGGTGTGGATCCGATCGCTGGAAAAGACGAGCTATCAAGCGGCAGCGGCAGAGGGAGCAGATTTTTTAGAGCCGTTCCGTCCAGACTGGGCGGAGGTATCGGCGGAGACGTGGGCCGTGGTTGAGCCGGAACTTCCCGGCACGTGGCAGGGGGTCGAGGAGGTCATTGCCAGTTTGAGCGAGAAGCATCGCCGCTTCCTGCTTAAGCAGCCCATGACTCCGGTCGGTCTGGGATTGACGCAGAGCATCCTTCGGTGCGTTGAGGCAAGAGAGCGCTGGCCAGAGGTACCGCTGGTGATGGATTTGTGCCCGCTGTTGTACCATTGCCCGGCGGATACCGGCCCAATGCTCTTGGTCCTCCTGGGTTTGGCAGAAGAGATGGGCGCTCGCTGGATCACCACCACGCACGAGGTGAATACCGCGAGGACCTCCGTCCGAGAGTGCCACGTCATCCGCCGCCTGACCCACTGTGCGAAACAGTTCCACGTAACGTTACGAAATGTGGATTCTTCCTTTGCTATGTTGCGGGATCACCAGATCAGCGATGGCGATGAGAAGTATCTCGAAGAGCTCCGCGCTCGATTGCGTGATCCCTCGCCGCGGCTGTTTGTGGTGAAAGATCAGCTTCGCAGTTGGGCGTTTGGCCAGGAACTTCAGGCCGAAGACGCTTATCAGCTCTTTGACAAAATCCTCGCCGCGGCCGAATCGCAGGGCCGAGAGATTGATGTGGACACGGCCTTTTATTTGGGCTACGAGTTGTGCAAGGCCTCCATTGCTCGGCAACTGGGGAAAAACTATTGTCAGGATGAAGCCCTTCATTGGGGTCTGCACACCATTCCGGAACCTTCGCCCCGAGAACGGCGCATCCAGCGGTTGAAGCGACGTCGTGGCCGCGCCGGTTGTTCAGAAGGCAAGAACTAATCCTTGTTCGATGTCTCGCTCGCTGCCCCTGGTTGTCGAGGTCCCCTATGCCGATTGGCGGCGGAGTGTTGCCGTCTTTGCCCAGTTACCTTGGCTTGTTGTCTTTGACAGTGCCCAGGAGGACCCACGGTTGGGGCGATTTTCCTTTGTGGCGGCTGATCCCTTCGAACGTTGGCTTGTCCAGGCCGATGCGTCAGGCCAGGCAGCGCGAGAGGCCTTTCAGAGTTTGGCGGAACGGACACGCTGCTTCCGGCAAGTATCTTGCCCTGATTTACCGCCGTTTCAGGGTGGTGCCGCAGGATTGTGGGGCTACGAACTCAATCGGGCATTTGAGGACGTCCCCGCCGCTCGGATTGATGACATGCGAACGCCACTTTTGGCCGTGGGGCTTTACGATATTGTGCTGGCCGTGGATCACGAGCGAGGCCGGGCATGGCTGATTTCCCAGGGGTTTCCCGAGACCGATCCTGCGAGCCGGGCACGCCGCGCCCGCGAACGCCTGGATTTCTTTCGAGACCGACTTCGAGAACCAGCCGAAGCGAATGGGCGGCCGATTGCTTCGACTATGGCGCCACGGGAGGCCTTACCAGGGCAGGTCGCGGTTTTCCAGTCGCTCACTGGCGAGGGTCCTCATTTTTGGAGTAATTTTTCGGAAGAAGCCTACTTGGCGGCTGTTTCGCAGGTGGTGGAGTACATCCGAGCGGGCGACGTCTTTCAGGTGAACCTGTCCCAGCGGTTGGCCTGTCCCGCCGCAATAGATTCCTTGTCGCTCTACGAGCTTTTGCGGGAGGAGAATCCGGCTCCCTTCGCCGGCTATTGTGACCTCGGGCAGTGGCAGATCCTCTCGAGCTCGCCGGAACGCTTCCTCCGCGTCCGCGATCGCTGGGTCGAAACGCGGCCCATTAAGGGAACCCGGCGACGGACCCATGACCCCGACACAGATCGGCGAATTGCCCGGGAGCTGCTGCATTCCCAAAAAGACCGGGCCGAAAATGTCATGATTACCGACCTGTTGCGGAATGACCTCTCGCGGGTGTGTTTGGCGGAGAGCGTCTGCGTCTCGAGTCTCTGTCATCTGGAAACCTACGAGGCAGTTTTCCACTTGGTCTCGGTCATCGAGGGGCGCCTGCGGGAATCGTACGATGCCTTTGATTTGCTTGCGGCGTCCTTCCCGGGCGGGTCGATCACTGGGGCTCCCAAGATTCGCGCCATGGAGATTATTGCCGAACTCGAACCCCATGCCCGCGGCGCGTACTGCGGCTGCCTGGGCTATGTGGGTTTTAATGGTGATGCGGATTTCAACATCCTGATTCGGACCCTCACCGCGGCCAAGGGCTGGTGGGTGTTTTCGGTAGGTGGGGGCATCCTCGCCACCTCGCGCCCAGAGGATGAGTACGCAGAAACCTGGCACAAGGCGGAAGGGCTTCTGCGGGCGATTCGGGCCGCCTATCAGCGTGGGGGATGAACCGATGTCAGAACCGGCTTCACTCCTTCAGTTGGCCGGCGTCATAGAGTTCCCAAAATTCGGCGGGCGGCATGACGCGGTCGGCAATTCCCCAATCCGACTCGCCAAAGGCCGTGCCAATCTCGCGGAGCGTCGGCATGTTCCGCACCACGTCCATCCCCGACTCAATCTTCGACGGCGTGAAGATCAGTCGTTCCAGCCGTAACCAGCGAAGGGGTGTGAGGTCGGTGACCTCCGAGCGGGCGATATGGAGACGCTTTAACGGCATGCCCTTGAGCGGACTGAGGTCGCGGACCTTGGTCCCCGCAATCGTCAAACTCACCAGCGGGACACTCCGCAAAGGCGAAAGATCCGAAACCGGGGTGTCGTTAAGCCAAAGCGTCTCCAGCGGACATCCGGCCAAAGGCGAAAGATCGGTCACCTTGGTTCGGACTAAGTTCAGTTGCTTTAAGGGACAACCGGCCAGGGGCGAAAGGTCGCTGACCTCGGTTTCGCTAAGAGAGAGATACTCCAGCGGCATACCGGCCAGGGGACGCAAATCCTTGACCTGAGTGCGGTCCAAGGCCATGGCCGTCAGCGGCAGCCCCCGCAAGGGGCTAAGATCACTCACCGAGCATTGATACAGGTCCAACTTGTGGATTCGCAGCCCGGCCAAGGGTGAAATGTCGTGCACTTCCGGATCATTGATGGCCACTACGACTGCGCCGTCCTGATTTTCAACAATGACTTCGCCACGAAACGTGGGATTCGCCTTCTGCATGGCGGCCGTCAGCTCCGCGGGAACAACGTCGCGAAGGCGTGACGCACGTGGGGTAGCGGTCGCCTCGGGCGTGGCTTGGTCGCCCGACTCGGCAGTGGTCGCGGCTGTCTGAGAGGGTTTCTCTTCGCGGGTCGGTTGCGACTGCTGGGCCGGTGGCCGGTGACATCCCACGAGGAGTAGTATAAAAACCATGGAAGAAAGACTAAGGCTTGCCAACCATTTCCGGATGATTGTCGTCATTGTCAAAGGTTACCTCCCCATCGTTGGAACGTAGTCTTGCCGTGGCTCGCCGTCATTGATGACGAACACCTCCCGTGGATGGCCTTCGTTCAGTGAGGTGCCCACGGCAAAGGAAGTGATCGGATTTGCGCTTCCGAGACTCGATTGACGTGTGATCGAGGTGATACGCAACATACAGCATCCTCCGATTTTACCTCCCGGCGGTAGCACGTCCAACACACAGCATGGGCGAGGGCGTTCGTTGATTGTTTGGAGGAACGCGCTTTCCTGGCCCAAATCTAAAGCGGCGCGCCGGCGTCCACCACGTTGCCCATTGACGTCCCATTTGGAGCTATGGCCGGGACGTTCGATGGGCCTCTAGGAGCGGACCATCAATTGGTAGGGGCAACCCCCTGTGGTTGCCCGGGCTAGAACCCGGAAGGACGTATGCCGCGGCGAATTTTTGACTTGACAGAGTTCGAAATATAAGTATAATCACATGTGATTATCCATAAATTAAGGTTGACATGATCTCCCGAACAGCAATCCACGGACTGAGGGCGTTAATGATTCTGGCAGAAATGCCGCCGGACCAATATGCGGGAACCGCGGAACTGGCCAAGCAAATCAAGGCCCCTCGCAATTACCTGGGCAAGCTCCTGCAGCGGCTGGCGGACGAGGGATTATTGGAATCCCAGCGGGGAAAAGGCGGCGGATTTCGTTTGGCCCGTCCACCAGAAAGGATCACCATCTACGACGTTGTCGAGCCCCTGGATCGCGTCAGCCGATGGGAGGGTTGTTTGTTAGGACGATCTCGCTGTTCCGATGAGGCCCCTTGCCCCGTCCATGTACGATGGGCCAAGGTGCGGGCCGTCTATCTGGAATTCTTGCGGACAACAACGCTTGATGAATTGGTCGCGCAACGAAGGGAGTCGCCAAGCTGTAGATCATGATGTTAAGTCGAGGTGTGGTAAAGGTGTTCAGTTTTTTTGAGATTGAATAGGATAACCACATGCGATTCACTTATAAACCAGCCAACAAGGCTTGGCAAACCGTGATCGCGGAGTCTCGCCAAAGAGCCAAAAACCTTCCCGTGGGTTTTGGGGCTGCGGGCAGACCGAGTGCCGTTTTTGGAACGCAAGGCGTTTCACTGAACGATTCTGGGTGTTGCAGTTTAGTTGACCTTGATAAGGAGAGGATCAAATGAAACCTACCGATATCTTGCGAGCAGAACATCGAGTGATTGAGCAGGTTTTGGCCGTGCTGGAAAAGATGGCCACCCAGGCCGAGGCGAGCAAATCGGTCGATGTCGAATCCGCACGTCAGGTGATCGATTTTATCCGACACTTTGCCGACCGTTGCCATCACGCTAAGGAGGAGGATCGGCTCTTTCCGGCTTTAGAAGCCAGGGGTTTTCCCCGCCAGGGTGGCCCGACGGGGGTCATGTTGGCGGAGCACGAAATGGGGCGGGAATGTGTTCGGGATATGGATCGGGCACTTGGCGAACTAGATCACGCGCCGGAAGCGGCTTTAAGTACGTTTGTTACGGCGGCACGGCGTTACGTCGCTCTCTTGCGCGAGCACATTGGAAAGGAGGATAACGTCCTCTTCGTCCTCGCCGAGCGCACCATCGAGGAAGACGCCCAGGCACAGCTCCTTTCGGAGTTTGAGGCAGTTGAAAAAGAGCACGTGGGTGAGCACGTTCACGAAAAATATGTTCAGCTCGCCGAGAGCCTGATGGAGCGATACGGAATTGACAAGCAGAGCATCCCCCGTTCCGGCGACTTCTTTTGTTGCCACTAGGCGAACCCATGCATAAGTCGCAAAGGGGATATTTGAATCGCACATCAGCGAGTGATTTGTGAAAAGACATTATCGCAAATTGAACAGCGGGTGGCGGATGAAGAGTTTCCCCATGCCCGCGGTAGGTGTCAGGCGTAACGGTCAACACCAGCATGGCACACAAGGGAACGACCAAACAGGGGTTGGGATGACCTAAACACGGTGCGTGTGTATGGCCCTCGTAGTGTTGAAGGTGAGTGTAACAGAGTGACCGACAGAAGGAGGTTGATGTCATGGGCATGCGAAGTTTGCGAAATGGTGCCGTCGTGAGCTTTCTGGTGGGTATGGCCCTCCTTTTGGTGGGCGGATTCTTCGCGGTGGACCATGTTCCGCCGATTCCCAAGAAGATCGAGTGGCAAGGCCAAGTGCTTGCTGACCATGAGGCCATCATGCGCGGTCAGGATGTGTACCAGCGATATGGATTGATGGACCACGGCAGTGTGTGGGGCCACGGTTCTTTGCGGGGAATGGATTTTTCGGCGTACACCCTGCATCTCCTCGGTTATTTGGTGCGGCAGTGGCATTTAGGAAACGGCAGATCTGACGAGAATCTTTGGGAGCAACTGCCGCCCGCACCGCGTCGGGAGCTCGATCAAACCGACATGCTCGTCATCCAAGAGTTGAAGCATAACCGCTACAATGCGGAGACAGGCACGTTGGAACTCACCGAGGCTCAGGCATACGCTTTTCGGCAACTGGAAAAATTCTGGGACAAGACGTTTGGCCAGGGAGATTCCCATTATGGTTTTCTGCCCAACACCATTCCCTCTGAGCAAGAGCGACGTGACATTGCGGCCTTTTTCTTTTGGACTGCTTGGGCTGCGGTGACGCCTCGGCCGGGTCTGGACTACAGTTACACCAACAACTGGCCTCCTGATATCACCGTCGGTAACCGTGCATCAAGTGAGGCGGTGCTTTATAGCATTTTGTCGGTCCTGGCACTCTTTGTGGTCCTGGGCCTTGTGGTGTACATTGTCCATCGGTACGAGTTCTTTTATGGTGAATCGCGGGCCGTCGAGGCGGCTTACCGACTTATGAAGACGCCGGTAACTCCTAGCCAGCGGGCCAGCGCTAAGTTCTTCTTGGTGGCCGGGTTGCTGTTTATTGTGCAGATCCTCAATGGTGGCCTGCTTGCCCATTACACGGTTCATCCGGGAAAGTTCTATGTCGAAATTGTGGGACAAATGTACCCTTATAGCTGGGCCAAGACCTGGCACCTGCAATTGGCGGTGTTGTGGATTGCTATTTCATGGATGGGTACGGCCATTTACCTGGCGCCGCTTGTCGGGGGTCGAGAACCGAAGGGCCAGCGCCTGCTTGTCAATATCCTGTTTGTTGCCGCCGTTGCCGTGACGGTGGCAAGCCTGATCGGTGAGGTGCTGGGCATTAAAGGTTACTTGACGCACTTAGGACCGAGTGCTTGGTTCTGGTTGGGGCATCAAGGTTGGGAATATCTCGAATTGGGACGACTATGGCAGATTCTCCTGTTTGGCGGATTGATCTACTGGCTTGTGATCGTCTATCGTGCCATCGCGCCAGGCCTACGCCGCAATCAGAACCAGGCAGACACAGAGGAAGATGCCCACCGGCGGGCACTTATCCTCTTTTACCTATTTAGCGGGACATTTGTCGTCCTGTTTTTTGGGTTTGGTTTGCTTTACGGGCGAGGAACACATTTGACGATCGCGGATTATTGGCGCTGGTTTGTCGTTCACATCTGGGTGGAAAGTATTTTTGAGTTCTTTGGGGTGGCCGTTATCTCGCTCTTTCTCGTGACACTTGGCCTCGTTACCGCTAAGTCGGCCCTGCGGGTTGCCTATCTGACGGCCATTCTCGTCTTTTTGAGTGGCATCCCGGGAACGGCCCATCACTATTTCTGGTACGGTGGACCGAGTTTTTGGCTGGCCATCGGTGGGGTCTTTAGCTCTCTTGAACCCATTCCGCTGATACTCTTGGTCGTGCGGGCGTGGATGGAGTACAAGTCGATCCGTGAGGCAGGCCACGAGTTCCCTTATCGTTGGCCACTCTATTTCCTCACCGCCTCAAGTTTTTGGAATTTCTTGGGGGCAGGCGTCTTCGGCTTCATGATCAACTTGCCTTTGATCAACTACTACGAGCACGCCACATACTTGACCAGTAATCACGGACACACCGCGCTCTTCGGCGTGTACGGAATGCTGGCAATTGCCGTGATCCTTTTCTCTTGGCGTGGGCTGGTCGAGAACTCGGCATGGAACGACCGGATTCTCAAAATCAGCTTTTGGGGCCTGAATGCTGGCCTGTTCTTGATGTTCCTCACCGGGTTACTGCCTATCGGTTTGCTCCAGGTTTATCATGCCTATGCGAACGGCTTTTGGTGGGGACGAAGTGCCGCCTTTTACGAGATGCCCTTGATCCAGGCCCTCGGTAACTTCCGCATCATCCCCGACACAATCATTATCGTTGTCGGTGCCCTGCCGTTGCTGTACTTTTTGCTGCGGACGTTTCCACGGTTACGCACGGCTCAGGGGTCGGAGCAGGGTTGATCGCCCGCGGATAGAGACCACCTTCTTGGGAAAACTCAGAGCCAGTTGGCCACGATGGTCGATGGGCCTCCAGCAGGGGGCCATCAATTGCTAGGGGCAACCCCCCCGTCGTTGCCCATTGTTGAACCCGGAAGGACGTGCACCGTCGTCTCCAAGGTGGCTCAGTTATAATGATCTGCTACGGCGCAACCGGTGTGATCCGAGGCACATCGAATCTTCGCGTGCCCCGTGGTGTTTGATTGGCACGGTTGCGAGGGGTGCCAGTTCGGCCTTAGGGTGGCACCGGGCGAGGCGGTCAGGAGAGGGGCCGCAATCGTGACGGCCACAGTCGGTCGTAAGAGCCTATCCCAAAAAGTCCCCCTCTCCCTCCGGGAGAGGGTTGGGGTGAGGGCAGGGAGGGACGCGGTCCCCCGCGTCCGTCATTTAGAGCCTATCCCAAAAGGTCCCCCTCTCCCACCGAACGGGCGAGGGGGAGATTATGGGATGGGTTCTAAGTGTGTGACCACCCACCAGCCGTGAATTTCATTGTGAGGAGAATATGCAACTTTGGCATTCATTGTCTCAGCTTCGTTGGATCCTGCTGAGCTGCTTGGGTGCGTTAAGCGTTACAGTGCTGCTTGAGCCTTCAGAAACTTGTCCGGGTAGCGCCATGGCTAGGGCCGAGGCAACACCCAGGGCCGAACCGGCGGTGGAATTATCGACCGATTACCGCGACGAGGGGCCGGGATATATCTGCGAGATCCGGAACGGTCGGACGTTCTACGGAGATACGTCCCGGCGGGGAGTGCCTTTTGCCAAGGATCCGTCTGTGGTGCGATTTGGGGACCGGTATTTAATGTATTATTCGATCCCGCCGTTCGCTAAGGACCGTCCTAATAACGGCTGGGCCGTGGGAATTGCCGAAAGCCGCGATCTTGGAAGGTGGAAGAAGGTGGGCGAGATCCTGCCCATGCAGGAATGCGATGCTAAGGGCTTGGCGGCACCGTGCGCGAAGGTCTTGGGCGGTCGGCTGCATCTCTTCTATCAGACGTATGGGAACGGCCCGCGGGACGCGATCTGCGTTGCCGTGTCCGATGATGGCCTGCGATTTACGCCGCACCCCAGCAATCCGATCTTTCGCCCTAGCGGCCAGTGGACTGTTGGCCGGGCGATCGACGCCGATGTGATCTCGTTTAAGGGGCGTCTCTTTTTGGCCTATGCCACGCGGGACCCCTCGATGAAGATTCAAATGCTGGGTATGGCGACGGCCGATCCCGAATCGGATCTTGGGCCCACCGCTTGGCAACAATGCGGTGAGGGACCGATCCTCCGACCAGAGCTTCCCTGGGAACAAGATTGCATCGAGGCGCCCAGCATGGTGGTCCGAGATGACAAGCTCATCATGTTTTATGCCGGGGCGTACAACAACCGGCCGCAGCAAATCGGGGTGGCGGCCAGCGACGATGGTCTCCACTGGAAACGATTATTCACCGAGCCGTTGATTCCGGTCGGTCCGCCCGACGCGTGGAATGCTTCAGAGTCTGGCCATCCGGGTGTCTTTGTTGACGAGGATGGGCAAACGTATGTGTTCTATCAGGGCAATAATGATCAGGGGCGGACGTGGTGGATTACCTGGGATCGCGTCACGTGGCAGGGGACGATCCCCTATGTGATACCGGCGGAGCGACAGGTCTCCCAAAAGTGAGTGTCTAAACCGGGATGTGCACTCCAAACCACAGCACGCGATGGCGCAATACGAAGGAACGTCGCACTGGCTCGATCAGGGCCAGGACGCGATCGCCTTAGCGAAGCGACATTAAGGACTCTTGGCCTGGTTCGGTTGCTCTCCTGGTGTGAATCGCCAGAGATAGATCCACGTGGCAATCCCGCACACAAGCAGTCCCAGGCTCACGACCTGGGCAATCGTCAAACCACCGTAGCTGCCCGGCTCATCAGCCCGAATGATTTCCAAAAGGAATCGGGTCACGGGGTAGAGGATCAGAAACCAGGCAAAAAGTTCGCCCTCGCGCTTACGGAACGGCTCGTACGCCAGGACAAAGAGGCACAAGATGGCGGCATTGGCGGCGCTATAGAGCTGGCTGGGGTGGACGGCCAGGCTGCGGGCGGGCAGGCCTTCGGTGGTTTCCCACTGGTAGTGATCACCCTCGGCCGTGTCGATACGGATCATGATGGAGTGGGAAGCTGGCAAATGGGTTGCGTTCGAGGAGACACCGGAGCGCGATATCTTGGAGATGTCAATCACATTTGGCCCATGTGAACAGACGCAGCCGCGTCCTCCTTCCAAGACGACGGGATCACCGTAGAGGGCGATGAGTTGCACGACGAGGCGTGAGGTGGGCGATTCTCCCTCCGTCCCTGCCAGGGGAAGGCCGTTAATCGCCGCGATATGGCGACCCGGCTTCACTCCCGCCCGAGCGGCAGCCGATTGGGCCGCGACCTCCAGGATCACCGGAAGTCGCTGGGGATGATGAGGGTCTTCCTTAAACTTGATGCCATAGAGGGCGAGTTGCCCCTGTTCCGCTTGACTGAGATAGGCAAACGATCCGGCCGGGAAGCGAACGGTCCAAGGAAGCTCGCACACCCCGCCAAAACAACATCCATTGAGAAAACAGCCAATTCGTCCGAAAGCCAGGCCGATCAAAAAGCATGGAGTCAAAAGATCGAGGATTGACAAAAACCGTGTTCGTTGTTGCCAGGCGTAAAGGGCAATACCGAGCAATCCGCCAATCACCGAGCCATAAACGACCAGTCCGCCTTGGGCCACATTGGCGATGGCCATCAAACCGGCGATGGGCCCCGCGGTCTTCCAGAGGGGACCATAATGGATCGGCCAATATTCAATCACGTGGAAGGCCCGGGCACCGATCATCCCCGGGATGATGCACCACAGGGCCAGATTGCTCACCCATTCCACAGACAGACCACGACGTTTGGCACGGTAGATGGCCAATCCCACGGCACTGGCGACGCCCAGCAGAAGCATAGAGCCATAGCCACGGATGGGCAGGCCCCGCACAGGTTGGCTTTTGGTATCGACAAGCCCTGGGATATCGACCGTGACTCGCGGAAGAACCAAGACAATGAGCACGCCCACGATGCCGTAAAGGACCACCGTGCTCCACAGTTCGTTGGTCCAGCCGTGACGACGGACCTGCCACCAGACAAGACCGATTGTGAGGATAACCCAGGCCCAGAAAAGTAGCCCGAACCCAAAAACGGGCATTTGGCCGACGTGAGTTGGAATGTAAAGGAGTGTTCGCCACATGATCACGACAATCCTTTTGTTGTGAACACCCGAAAAGCGGCGGCCTCTTGTTGCTGCTTGGCTTCGCTTTGGTTCCCACCATCTTGCGCGAGTCCGCCCGCCGCAGGATTTTGCATTAGCTCGTCTTGGGTTTGATTTCCATGTTGTCGATCAAACGGGTTCCCCCCAATCGAACGGCCAGGATGGCCCGCACGGGACGTGTCACTGTGGTAACTTCTTGAAGTGTTTCGGGCTCAACAAGGGCCACGTAATCGATCTTGGCGTAGGGCACGCGGAGGATGTGCTCGCGCATAGCCTGCGTGATCTTGGCTGCATCCACCTCCCCGCGATCTACCAGTTCCTGGGCTAGTTGCTGGCTTTGGAAGAGCACCAGGGCATCACGCCGCTCATCGGGAGAGAGATATTGGTTTCGGGAACTCATGGCCAGGCCGTCGGGTTCTCTGACGGTTGGGCATGCCCGAATCTCCACCGGCAGGTTCAAATCCCGGACCATCTGTCGGACCACCAGAAGCTGCTGATAGTCCTTTTCCCCGAAATACGCAAGATCAGGTTCGACGATCGCAAACAGTTTCAAAACCACGGTGGCCACACCGCGAAAGTGTCCCGGGCGACATGTTCCTTCCCACGGCTGGGCAATACGACCGACCTGCACCCAGGTGTCGAAGCCTTCGGGATACATTTCGCTATCGAGGGGAGCGAACACGGCCCCCACGCGATAGTCGGCAAGCAGGTTCAAATCGCCCTCCAAATTACGCGGATAACGATCGAAGTCCTCACCCCGACCAAACTGGGTGGGGTTGACATAGATCGATACAACGACGGTCTCGCACTCCTTCATGGCGGCCTCCACCAAACTGAGATGTCCTCGGTGGAGGGCCCCCATGGTGGGGACAAAACCGATACGGCTTCCGGACTGCTTGGCGGACCGCGAGTAAGCCCGCATCTCCTTCACCGAACGCAAAACAAGCGGCATGGCCATCTTTAGACCCCTATTCGATATCGCAAGAGGAATCACCGGCCTTCATGCACGGTCTCTTGTCATCGCGGCGACAAGAGCCATTGCTGGACCGTAAAACATCTACTTTACCACAGATGGCAGTTTGCCAAGCAGGTCCCAGCGGTTCGCTGCGTTGCTCCCGACAAAGCCGGACTGATTTCGCGGACGCCAACGGCCACACGCAAACCAAAAATGGGCAGCTATTTCTTGACATTATTACCCCCTCAGCCGAGGGGCATTTCGTGACCTAAGTTTTTATTAGGGCCGGTACTGTGTGACCGGTGCAGTCTTGCGCGGATGAGTGAGACCTCGAGGTAATCGGCCTTGTGTCATCACGGACCAGCCTTCTGCACCAAATGGCGCACTGAGCCTCGTTTCACAATCGTCGATCACCTGGTTGGAAAAAGTCTCGCTGTCATCTTCCAAAGGAAGCGCGCGGGCTCGCTGAGATCATCCGATATTGGCCCACCGGTTGTAGGTCTTGGCAAAACACCAAATAAATCCTCAGTAGCGGAGACTCATTCATGACGACACTGAGTAAGAACTACTTCTTCGGCATAGGAGGCAAGGTTGTCGGACCGCTTGACGAAAAGGAGATCGGAAGGCTGATTGCCGAGGGCATTGTGAACGCCAATACGCTCGCTTGGTGTGTGGGGCAGGCACGATGGGAGCCTGTTGGGGCGATCGAAGAACTGCAGCAGGCTTTTGGTCCTCTCTTGGAAGGTCAACAGGTTGGGGCGGCAACCGCAGCCACATCCCCGGATGTTCCGCCACCGCTTCCCGAGGATCAAACAGTAGCTTCAACTCCATTGAGTCATAAAGCGAAGGTTCAAGCGAATACCGGCCACCTCAGTCCATTACAGTCGGCAGCCTACAGCATGGTGTGTTGGCTCTATCGCCCGTGGCGAGGACGCCGTTCCATAATCCGAGAGTTCGTGGACCAGGACCCGACACGTGCCGTGCCCGTGGCGATCGGGACGATGGTTGTCCTTGGAATACTCTTTGTGATGACAATCGGGGCGATGTTTCCACCGGAAGAGCCATCGCGTTCCCTGCCTTCACAGCCTACAGCGGGCGCAAATACACTAGGCGCAAATACCGTGGGCGCAATGCCGCCAGGTGGGCAATTAAGCCCCAACGTGTTTCTGCCGATGATCCGTGCTCAGCAGGATATCAACAACACGATTGACGACGTCTATCGCTATAACCGTGACTCGTTCGATCGCCAGTGCGAAACCTACAGGAGGGGTACCTACGATTGGTACAGCTCGAGCAATGACTAAGAGCCTATCCCAAAAAGTCCCCCTCTCCCTCTGGGAGAGGGTTGGGGTGAGGGCAAGCGTACGCCGGAATCGATCGAGAAAACCCGCAGCAATTCGGGCCACCCTCACCCCCGACCCCTCCCCCGCCAAACGGACGTAGGGGAGATTATGCGATAGGCTCTAAGATGCCGCAATGGCCTTGAGAGGGTCGCCGTCCTCGGCGACCGCATCACCGGCCAACATGCACGCCCGTTGTAGAGAAGCGGTCAAAACCGCAACGGACAACGGCACGGGCAAGATGCCCGTGCCACGCGAATTCAATGGACCTTCCCCTTGGGCAGGACCTCAATCGTAGAAGCAACCCCCTGTGGTTGCCCCGTTTGTCCGTAGCGCTAGCGGTTTGCGTTTGCTCGGGCGCCCCAATCGCTTTGATTCCGCGCCGACACGCGGCGCTTTTTCCGTTTTGGGGCAGGCACAGGGGCCTGCCCCTACACCTTTCAATGGGCTCCTATTCGCCCGGAACTCCAGGTGGAATGGGTCAAAGTCTTGCAAGAGGAGAGGTTTCAATGGGCTCCTATTCGCCCGGAACTCCAGGCTATGTGCCGTAAGTGTTTTCGGATATTAATCTTACGGCAAAATAACCCCCAAAAAACTCGCGTCAAACGGCCTTTAAGCGGCCCAAAATCGTCAGTTTTTTGCGAGTTTTTCACGCTCTTCGCCCCACATAATACCGCCCTGCCCATGGCGTTGCAAGCCCCCACCACAAATCTTCACGAAATCAATATACGCGCCCAGCCCGGTAGATGCAACACCCACACGCCCGGGATGTCACGCATATCGCATCGGACTTGGATTTCGCAGGGTCCCGGGCCCTGTTTGCGTTTTGCGGCAGGCACAGGGGCCTGCCCCTACGGCGTTTCAATGGGCTCGGCAATCGTAGGGGCAACCCCCTGTGGTTGCCCGGTTTGTCCGTAGCGCCGGTGCACACAGGACGGCGAGGACGCCGTCCCTCCCGTTCACAGAACTATCCACAAAGCTCAAGAAGACCGCTTCTCCCAGGGGGAAGTGATTTGGGCATGGAGACCGTACCTCTGGCACCCTAAAGGTCTATCCTAAAAAGTCCCCCTGTCCCTCCGGGAGAGGGGGGCTTTTTGGGCTTAGGAGCATCCCTTATCCCAAATCCCCCAACACGTGCCCAATTTCGGCAGAAGCATCAATGGCCGCAATGATGTGCTCCGCCCAAGTTCGCGGATCATTCGCCTCGGAGAACACCACAGGTGTGGCCTGATCCCGAAGCCAAGAAAGATTTGCCAACTCGAAGGAGGGACTCGCGAGCGGCTCGTGTGATGCGTTTACCCCAGCGGGCCACAACAGGTCCTTTGCCCGGGGACCGAGGATCATCACGCGGGGCAGGGGAGTGTCTCGCCCATTATGATCCTGCTTGCGATGCTCCAACCAAGCGAATGACACAATCTCCGCCAGCGATTGACCCATCGCCAAGCGGTGTTGAACCTCCTCCGCGTTAAATATGCAACTTTCCGGTGGGTGGGTAAGGTGCACACCGGCCGAGACTGATCCCCCCGAGTCCTCGAGATGTGGGCATCCTGCCTGAAACACCTTGTTCGCGGCCACGCACGCCTGCCATAGGGCCGCCCAGTCTGCCTCGCCCGCCTGAATCTCGCCGCTGTGGGTCGTCAAGCTTGATGCAGCATGGGTGGGCAGAAAGGTCTCCCAAATTAACACGCAATATGGTGGCCGGGTGGAAAGAATCTCAACCATTTGCCGCACGGTCAAACCGCACCAAGGGTGTCGCCAGTCGGGAAGTAGCTCTTCCAAGGAGGCCAGAAAAAATAGCCGTGACCCCAACCGCGGATGGGGAATCAGGAGCCGCTGGTCGTAGAACGGGCCGGCCTCATCAAGGAGGATGTCCAAGTCAAGTGTCCGCGATGCCCAGTGACGATTGCGTTCGCGACCGAACCTTTGTTCGATCGCCATGATTCCATCCAAAAGTTCCCGCGGAGGAAGGGCCGTCTCCAGAAGCGCGACTGCATTAAAAAAGGGCGAGCCTTGGTCTGACACTCTAATGGGCTGGGTAAGTCTGATGCGGCTGGTAGCGCGAAGCTGGGTGCACGGCAACTCGCTGAGGGCCTTGCACGCTTGGCGGAGGATCGTCCACGAATCACCGAGGTTCGATCCCATCCCAATGGCAACCAAGCGTGGTGCGGAGCTCGCAAGGTCTGTCATTAATTCCCATCACTCCAATTTGGACGTGGCAAGCCCGATTGCCTGCGAGGCCCTTAGCGGGAGATGAAGCCCAGGTCCAGGCCAAAGACCCAGAGCATGATCCCCAGGATGATTGCCAATCCCAGATAGGATAGGCCGACATAGACGGTTTCACTCGGCGGCTTCCCGCGAATTCCCTCGTAAATAAGAAACGCCATGTGCCCTCCGTCGAGGACCGGAATGGGCAGGAAATTGATAACGGCCAAATTGGCACTCAACAGCGTGAGGAAAAGTAAAAACCGACCGAGGCCCTGCGAGGCCACCCGATAGGCCGCCTGGACCAACCCGATAGGGCCGACCAAAGCCCGGGGCGAGACATCACCTCTCCCCAGGCTGTTCAAAACGCGATAGATCAGGGTCACTGATGCCCAGGTCTCTGCGGCCCCCATGGTGATGGCTTCTCCCAAGCCTGCCGCCCTGAGGTCGAAGGTCATCGCTTCAAAAAGCAAGTCGCGCTCGGCCAGGAACCAATCATCCGCAACGCGCGGAACGAGATGGACCTTTACTTCCTGATACTCCTGGGCAGGGTCCGGCTGGGGACGTCGTACCACGAGATCCACCTCAGTCCCCGTCGGCATCCTCTGCAATTCCCGGAAGAAAAAGGGCCAGGTGCCTTTTTCTTCACCTCGCGGTTGATCGAAGCGGACGGTAAACTTCGTCATGGAGAAGTGTCTGGCAAGCTCTCCGATCTTTGATTCGGGGTCGAGGTTGGGCGGGATGGCGGTCACGCTGATTAGCTCGTCCCCCGGCTGTAATCCGGCAGCCGCCGCCGGCGAATGCGGTTCTACCGCCTCAATCTGGGGCAGAATCTCTACTGCAATGCCAAGTTGAGGGATCTCGAAGGGACTATCGCCCGTATTGAGATCGGCGAAGAACTCGGCGGTTTTGGCCACTACGTCAAGCTTCAGCGGAGTGCCTTCGTTGGAGCTGTTTTTATCGGCGGCGGTGGCCGAACGCATGGCCACCAAGGCGACGCCTGCCTTCTCCGAGCCGTTCGATCTCTTTACCGTGAGTTGGAGAGGGATTCCCTCGGGCCGATTGCGGAGGGCTTTTTGGAGGGCGTAAGGTAGCCGCATGAAGTTGCCGTTCCAGTTCACGTTTTCGGGACAGTTAAGACTCATCAATTCGTCCCCCGCCATGACCCCTGCAACCTCAGCCGGGGAGCCCGCCCGCACCGCGACAATCCGTCCCACCTTAAAAATCAACCCTAAGTCACGAACCGGCGTTGGCTGGAGGACAACCTTCTGGGGCTCGAGAGGCGTTCCGCTCGCAGCCTTTTTCTCGAGCGTTAGCTCCACGGGCTGACCCCAGGACTTGGCCCAGGATCGAGCAATGTCGGCGAAGCCAGTGACGGGCTCGCCATGGATGGCCTTGACCGTGGCGCCTGGCGGTAAGCTCGTGATAACTTCGGCGGCAGCGCTCCCCGGATAACACGGCGGCTCGGCCAGGATCGGTAACAGTGGATTTGTCACGCCAATGGTCGGCACCACGCGGATTCGGTCGGGCATAAGTTCTAGGTCCAATACCTTGAGACCGTTTGGGGTGGGTCGTTCGATCCGCATGGTGACGACTTGCCCCCGCCGCGCCAACGAGATGGACTGCTGGAGATCTTGGAAGCGGTGGGTCTTTTGACCGTTGATCTCCAAGATCTTGTCACCCGGCAGAATCCCCGCCCGCCATGCCCCCTCTCCCGGCGCAAGTTGGCCCACACCACAGGGAATCTCTTGAACCCCGATAAAATAGGCCAGCACCGCCGCGATGAAGGCAAAAAGAAGGTTCATGGCCACGCCTGCGGAAATGATGGCCATCCGTTGGGGGACACTCTTGGCCAGGTAGCTCCTTGGGTTGTAAAGGGCCTCTTCCATGTTGGCCAACGATTCGCCGGTGGAGGACTTGGCTCCTTCCTGACCGGCGGCCTTGGCGCGTTCAAATTCCTCGCGGAGTCGGGCGGGGTTATCTTCCTGCCCCAACATCTTGACGTAACCGCCAAGTGGGATGATGCCAATTCCGTATTCCGTTTCGCCCCAGCGAAAACGAAAAAGCCGCAGGCCGAAGAAATCGAATCCCAGATAAAACTTCTCGCATTTGACGCCACAGAGCTTGGCCACCACAAAATGACCTAACTCGTGGACAAAGATGATCAGCCCGAGGCCGACGATCACCATCAGCACGTACAGCCACGCGGCACCACCCAGGAAAGCAAAAAAGAGCGAGTTTATATCCAACGTTCAACCTCCTTACGGGCCCAGGCGTCTAGACCGAATATCGCGTCAAGATCAGGGGATGGGTCAAAGGGGTGGGCTTCCAGTACCTTGGCACACACCGGGACAATCTGATCAAATCGCAGGCGTCCCTGAAGAAAACATTCTACAGCGGCTTCATTGGCGGCATTCAGGACGGCTCCGGCGGTCCCCCCGATCCGAGCGGCCTCCAGTCCCAAGCGAATGGCAGGAAATCGCTCCAAATCCGGTGGCTCAAATCGCAAATCCATGGCCGTCGCCCAGTCGATTTTGCGGGCGATGCCGGGCCGTCGTTCAGGAAAGTATAACGCATACTGGATGGGAAGTCTCATATCGGGGGGACTCAGTTGGGCAATCACCGAGCCATCCACGAATTCGACCATCGAATGGACGATCGATTGGGGATGGATAACGACCGTGATTTGGTCGGCCTCCACCCCAAATAGCCAGCGGGCTTCAATGATCTCCAGGGCCTTATTCATCAGTGTGGCGGAATCTACCGTGATCTTTTTTCCCATTTTCCAAGTGGGATGGGCCAGCGCCTCTTCCACCGTGACGGAGGCCAGCTCGGTGAGCTTTCGACTGCGGAATGGCCCGCCGCTGGCCGTCAAGATAATCCGCCGTACCTCTCGTTCCTGGCCGCCGTGGAGGGCCTGAAAGATCGCCGAATGTTCACTGTCCACGGGAAGGATTTGGGCCTTTCGCTTTCGGGCCAATTGCGTGATGAGGGACCCGGCCACCACCAGACTTTCCTTGTTGGCCAGGGCCACAGTTTTCCCGGCCTCCAAGGCGGCCCAGGTGGCCCTCAGCCCCGCGATTCCCACAAAAGCCGAAAGGACCATATCCACATCGTCCGCGGAAACGGCCTCCAGGACGGCCTCGTACCCCACCCGCAATTCCGTCTCCAGGGGCAAGTCGCGCCAAGAGTGCGCTGCCGCAGCCTTGGGATCAGTGACAATCACCAAACGTGGCCTCTGCTCTTGGGCCTGTTGCAGCAACAGTTGTGTGTTTGATCGCGCAACCAAAATGATGGCGCGCAAAGCCCCCTGGGAGGCGGAAATGACTTCCAGTGCGCTGCGGCCGATGCTCCCCGTGGAGCCGAGGACGGCAATGGTCTTTGTGCGATTTCCCCAACTTTCCGATAATGTTGACTCTTGGGACTTCACCTGTGCAGCCACGTCACCTCTTTGACACGTTCGCTGTTATTCCACAAAAGTCTTTTTATCCGCAACTTTTCCCTGTCAGGCAACCCCGTTTTATTCTGCCGATTTTGCTGAAGTTTTTTGCCCCTTGAGAATTGATTCCACGGCGACTTCCAGTTGGCGATCGCGAAAATCTGCCGGGATACTGTCGAAGCCGGCGGGTTTAGGGCTCCCCGGCGGGAGGTAAATATCGCGCAATGCCCGATATCGCGCAAGCATATCTTGCTCCGCCCGATCTAGTTTCACCTCCTTGCCGGGGTCCGGCCTGACGCCCCATTCCTGGTCTTCGCCTGCATTAGCGGAGCGGTGAATCTGCTTGCCGCTGGGCCGCCAATACGCCGCGGTGGTGAGTTTCAGCATACCGAGGCCTGCCTCAAGTTGGATGAGCTCCTGCACCGTCCCTTTGCCGAACGACCGCTCGCCAACAATAGTCGCTCGCCCATGATCCTGCAAACAGGCGGCGACGATTTCGCTGGCGCTGGCGCTGTAATGGTTAATGAGGACGCTCATCGGGAGGTCGGGACAAACGGGTTTCCCACTGGCGGTGTATTGTCGCTTGATTTGACCATTCCGATAGCGCGTCGTCACAATGACGCCGGACTCGATAAATAGATCACACATGGCAATGGCCTCTTCCAGCCTTCCCCCGGGATTGTCCCTTAGGTCCAGGATCAATCCGCGGATGTTTTTCTTTTTCAAATCGAGGATGATTTTTTTCAGTTGGGCGGTCGTTTCTTCTCCGAAGGTCGAGATACGAACGTAGCCGATCTCGGGATGGCTTTGGAGGACGTAATTCCATGTGCCGTCGGGATTTCGGGTATCGCCAAGGATTGTTTCCGCGCGGATGATTTCGCGGGTCAGTTTCACCTCGTGGGGTTTTTCTTCGCCCGGGGTTTGTACGGAAAGCACGACCTGGGTCCCCGGTTCACCCCGCATCTTCTTCCCGGCCTCCTCAAGGGTCATCCCCTCGGTGGACTGTCCATCGATGGCCACAATCCAATCGCCGGGTTTGATCCCGGCTTTTTGTGCCGGGGTATTCGGTAAGGGGCTGGCCACGCACAACCGCTGGCTCTGTGGGTCGAGGAAGATTTCCACGCCGATACCGGCAAACTGGCGGTCGAGTTCCTCTTCGAATTTGGGTAGGTCTTCCTCGCTGATATAGCTTGAATACGGGTCGAGGACACCAACCATGCCGCGGAGGGCACCTTCTGTAAGTTGCTGCGGCGATCGTGGTTCGAGGGCCTTAAATTGGATTTGTTCCAACGCGTATGTCAAAACCCGGGTGTATCGCGAACTCCGGTAGGCACACAGAAGACAGATAATAATGGCCAAAACGAGGATTTGAAGATTTCGACGCGGCATATATCAATCCCTCTTGGGGTAGTTCCCTAAGACGCAATCAGGTAACCACGGGCAGCTCGCAGGTCAGAACGATCCTTCCGGGGCCGGTGTGTGGCAATCGGTCTTGGATTGGGCGCAGACCGTACGAACCTCCCTTTTTTGAGGTTACCCGCCATTGAGAAAAAAGGGAAGAATGATCACCGCGCGACGTACGATTGTGCCCTTGGCGGAAAGGTGAGGAGAGGGCAAGGAAGCACTTCTCTCGGCTGGGAGTCGTATAATTCAAAAGGCGCTCTAGATTTGCCAAGCGGCGCGGAACTCGAAGCCATTTTGCAGAAAAGACTAACTTGTCCATGCGGCGTAAATGAAGGGGGAAAACTCCCCTATGTTTGGAACCACGGTAAAAGAACCTGCCCTAACACGCGAAGAACTCCTCACGTGGTTACGGGAGGAGGATCCAGCCAGGCTGTCCCAGCTTTGGCAGTGGGCCGACAGGGTTCGTCAGGAGTTCGTCGGCGGGGAGGTTCACCTGCGGGGATTGATTGAGATTTCGAATCATTGCGTTCGGTTATGCGCGTACTGTGGCCTGCGGGCACCCAATACGGAGCTGGTGCGGTACCGGATGTCGGGGGACGAGATTTTGGCCTGTGCCCGACAGGCAGCCGCGCTGGGTTATGGCACCGTGGTCCTGCAAGCCGGGGAAGACCCGGGGCTGACGCGCGACTTCGTCAGGGAGATTGTGCGACGAATCAAAGAGACCACGGGCCTTGCCATCACCCTTAGTTTGGGCGAACGAGACGAAGAAGAGCTTTGGGCGTGGCGGCAGGCGGGGGCCGATCGGTACCTCCTCCGTTTCGAGACATCGCAAGCGGAGTTGTATCAGCGCTATCACCCACCCAAACCGGGCTCCACCGTTGATCGGCTTTACCTGCTCAAGCGCTTGCGTGAGATGGGCTATGAGGTGGGCAGCGGCGTCATGATCGGCCTACCGGGACAGACCTATGCCGGATTGGCGAACGATCTGTGGCTATTCCGGGAATTGGACTTGGACATGATCGGCGTTGGGCCATTTATTGTCCACCCGCGGACACCCCTAGCCGATCCGGCCTTTGCCAGGATCCTTCCCGACGGGGAGCAGGTGCCTGCCAGCGAATTGATGACGTACAAGGTGATCGCGTTGTCGCGGATTCTCTGTCCGCGGGCGAACATCCCCAGCACAACCGCCTTGGCCACGCTCAATCGCAAGAACGGACGGGAGCTGGGACTTGTCCGCGGGGCGAATGTTGTCATGCCCAATTTGACGCCACCCCAATACAGGATTCGTTACGAGATTTACCCCAATAAGGCGTGTCTTCGGGAGACGCCGGACGAGTGTCACGCCTGTTTACAGATGCGTGTGGAATCGTTAGGACGCGTCGTCGGACGTGGTCCGGGGACATCGCCCAATTATCGGTATCGGATGGCAAAGGATTGACTATGCGTTCTGCCAGAGGAAATTGGTCGGGCCGTCGTTGAGCCTGGCCTCCCATAGGATGGAGTTGCCCCACAATCATTGCGAGGTATCGACATGTCGCACGTGACACGATCCCACCGCCTGAGTCAAAGTGCGGTGGATTTCATTGATGAGCCATATTTGTTCAGCCTCCTAGAGCAACCCGCTCAAGCGGGCGAAGTCCGTGACATCATTGCCAAAAGTTTGAGCAAGGAACCGCTCACGGTACCGGAGACGGCCAAGCTGCTCACCATTCAACAGCCGGACTTGTGGGAGGAAGTCTTTGACGCCGCACGCCGGTTGAAGCGGGATGTTTACGGTAATCGGATCGTCCTTTTCGCCCCCCTTTACATTGGCAGCGAATGCACCAATGACTGCGTATATTGCGCGTTTCGGCGGAGCAACCCGAATGTGGTGCGGAGGACGCTTTCGCCCGACGATATCGAAAGCCAGGTCTGCCATCTCTTGGATCGTGGCCATAAGAGGTTGATCCTTGTCTTTGGTGAGCATCCCCGTTATTCGCCAGAGTTCATCGCGGATTGCGTTCGGCGGGTCTATGCGGTCAAACGGCCCCGGGCGAATATCCGCCGCGTGAACATCAACGCGGCGCCTCTCGACCACGAGGGATTTGCCACCGTCAAGGCCGCGGGGATCGGGACGTACCAAATCTTCCAGGAAACATATCATCACGAGACCTATGCCAAGGTTCATCCCCGAAATACTCGCAAAGGGGATTATCTGTGGCGGCTCGATGCCCTTAGCCGGGCCATGGAGGCCGGTTGTGATGACGTGGGTATTGGTGCCCTGTTTGGGCTATTCGATTGGCGGTTTGAGGTCCTGGGACTGGTCAGTCACGCCTGGCACCTTCAGCGGCACTACAATGTGGGACCGCACACGATCAGTTTTCCCCGATTGCGACGAGCGGCAGGGGTCACTTTGGACGAGACCTATCGCGTCTCGGACGAGGATTTCAAACGGCTCATTGCCGTGTTACGGCTTTCGGTGCCCTACACCGGACTGATTCTCACGGCCCGCGAACCGGCCGAACTCCGCCGGGCCGTCATGGAGTTCGGCGTTTCGCAGATCGACGCCGGAAGCCGCATCGAAGTCGGAGGTTACACGGAAGTGGGAGACGCCCAGGTCTTGGAACGTGAGCAATTCGAGTTGGGCGATCTTCGGCCCCTGGATGAAGTCATTCGGCAATTGATGACCGATGGCTATATTCCCAGTTTTTGCACGGCTTGTTATCGTCTGGGACGGACCGGCGAACACTTCATGGAGTACGCCATCCCGGGATTTATCCAGCGGTTTTGCACGCCCAATGCCCTGAGCACCCTCATGGAGTATTTGGTCGATTACGCAAGTCGGGAAACCTACGAGACTGGGGTTCGACTGATCGAAAACGAGTTGGCCAAACTCCCCGACGGCCCTCGCAAGACGGCCCTCATCGAGCGGCTTCGTCGTATCCGCGAAACAGAGGAACGAGACCTCTATTTCTGAGAACGGTCTATCGCCCCGTTTGGAGCCTATCCCATAATCTTCCCTCACGCGTTCGGCAGGAAAGGGGTCGGGGGTGACGGTGGCTCGAATCGCTGCTGGTTTTCTCAATCGATTCCGAGGTTCGCTTGCCCTCAGCCCAACCCTCTCCCGGAGGGAGAGGGGGACTTTTTGGGATAGCCTCCAAATGGGGTGAAGACGGTGTCCTAGAGACGGAAATTGAAGGTCCGCGTTACGAACCGCCACACCCGTTGACCGATGGTCAGCCAATGCTGGCGATCGACGTGGATTTTGGCACGACCGCGCAAACCAGGAATCAGCAGGTTCTCGTCATTGACGAGAGGGACACGGGCCTGATAGACGGTAGAGATGGGTTTTTCCACGCCTGTTCGCGGATCGGTCTTGGTGGCCAATTCTCCGCCAGCCTTGCCCGCCAATCGCGGTGACGCGGCTTCCACTTCGCGCTTGGCCACGTCTTCGATCGTGCCCCTGAGTGTCCGCCAGGGTAGCTCATCGAGCTTAAGGCGGACCAGCTGGCCGGGCTGAACAAACTCGATGTCGGCCTGATCAATGACGAGGATGGCCTCCATGTTTTGCGGTTGTCCAATCAGGCAGAAGAGCTCACCCTCGCGGAGGAAGGCCCCAATATTCCGGGGCTCCAGGGGCGTACCCGACCAATCGGGAAGTGGGTCATTTTTGTCCGCGGTCACCGTCTTCCACGGTGGCGGTAGGACTACGCCATCGCATGGGGCCCGTAGCAGCAAGCGATCGCGATCTCGGTGTTTTTCTGCCAATTGTTGGGTGACCGTTTGGAGGGCCTCGCGCAACGCGGGGAGTTCGTTGGCGGCGGCCTCGTCTTCAGAACGGCGGCGTTCCAGGACGGCCAGGCGGGCTTCATACTGACGTTGGAGGGTTTCCAGTCGGGCGATCTGGATCTCGAGATCGTAGTCACTCAGACGCGCAAGGGAATCCCTAAGGCGGACCGCCTGTCCCGGTCGAACCAAGACCTCCTCCAACCGTCCGGAGACATCCACATACACGGGGGCCGCATCCTTGGCTTGGATCTCGCATGTGCACATCACTCGGTAGGGCAAGGGCACAAATAGGATAAAGGCCAGCACCAGCCCCAAACCGGTCAAAGTCATGTAAAGTCGAGGCTTCTTCACCTGATTCCACCTTCCCGGAATATAGAAAAACTTCCCGACCTGATACAACGGTTGGACCACCAGCCCGTATAACGCTCCCAGGGCAATCATCTGCCCAATGATCTCCAGCCGATAAGGTTTGAAAAACCGATTCAAAAACAGAAGAATGGAAAGCACCACGACCCAGCGGTAGATCGAGGCGGCAATCGCATAGAGCACGAACAAGGCCCTGTTCCGTTGCGGCAAAAATGGGTCATCTGGGGGCTTGATCCCCAGGAACCAATGGGCCGCCGTTCGGCTGAGGAGTTGCGTGGCCTTTTGTCGCAGATTGGGAATTTCCAGGATATCGGCCAACACGTAATAGCCATCGTATCGCAGTAGCGGATTGCCGTTGAAAACGAGCGTGCTTACGGAGCAAATGAACATCACGTTGAGGGCCAAATGGTTAATCAACCCCGGTTCGCTAAACCACCAAATAAAGGTCGCCAGAGCCGCCAGTGTCAGCTCGACAAAGATCCCCGCAGCACCGATTGCCGCGCGGTGCCAGCGGTTGGGCAACATCCAGGAGTCGGAAACATTGCAGTAGAGGCAAGGGGTAAGCACAAGGAGCATGATCCCCATCTCGTGGCATTCCCCGCCAAAGTGCTTGCAGCTCAGCCCGTGTCCAAACTCGTGAATGATCTTTGTCACGGCCAAGGTCAGGGCCAGCCAAAGGGCGTTGGTTGGTGTGAAGAACTGATGGAAGGTTGGCAAGCGGTTGAGGAATACCCGGAATTCGGAGGCAATCAGCAAAAGGGCGGCAATCCACAGCACCACACAGGCGATCAAAAAGGCCGGATGAAAAACCCAGCGGACCCACGGATACATGGCCGTCAAAATCCGTTCGGGATCGATTCCCCGAAAGCGGATCGCCAAGATGTTTCCAAGGGCGCTGAGCAATTCCCGTTTGCGGCGTTCACGACGACGCTTGAGTAACTGTCGGCCTTGCTCCGGTACCACGGCCACCACCAGGCCACTGCGGTGCAACATGCCGACGAACTGCTGAAGCTCTTCCAGGGTGATTTTCTGGGGAGGGAATTCCGCTTCGAAGCGGGCTTTGATCTCGTCCAGACTGCTTTGCCCGTCAAGTTGGTTGAGAATAAAAAACTCTTCCTCTTGAAAGCGGAAGTAATTCAACCCGACGGGGTCTTTGATGACATAATATGTCTCGCCTTCATAGCGCTGCTTTTGGGCCACCAAATCCGCCCGCTTGCGGATCGATAACTTCCGCGCTGAACTGGAAAGCAGGCTATCGGCAAGCGTTACCATAGCAGGTTCATTTCACACGATACAGGAATCTTCTTCGGTCAGCTTTTTCCCATGCCGCTGGCTTCCTGATTCCCTTTGTCCTGCCGGCACAGGAAGCGACATATTAGGGATTAAGCTGAATCGTCAGTTGGCCTGTCAGCCCCGGGCGAAGGAGCCACTGGCCATTTTTCGGGTCACGGATATTGGTCACTTCCGCCCAAACGGTGAACTCGCCGGTCACCTCTACCACAGGACTGACAAAGACGGTTTGGCCTTCAAAGCGTTGTTCCCCAAGGTGGGGCAATTTGACGGTGAAAATCGTCCGCGCGTTGGCCAGTTGCCCTGGCGTGTACTGATCGGCCCGGACCATCCCTTCGATCCGCAGGCGGTCCATCCGGATGATATGGAACACGGTATCGCCCGGCTTGACCCATTCCCCGGCGTGGAAAAAGCGTTTCACGACAACCCCGTCCAAAGGGGCGACGATGCGGTACATCTCCAGTTGTTCTTCGACCTCGGCCAACTCTGCCTGTCTTACCTGAACTGTGAGCTTGGCCACTTCCAGATCGTGGGCGGCTTGCTCAATGGCCAGGGAGGTCTTTCCCCGTTCCAGGAGCAAGCGGCGCATTTCTGCCTGGGGGACAGCTCCCGGGGCCCGATTGTTGGCGTCCACTGCCTGTTGATACTCCGCATCGGCCACGAGATTGGCCCATTTTGCATAACGGACATTGACGTCGTTATCGGCCTCTTTTTGGGCGGCTGCCAATTGGTGTTGTTTGACCTCCAGGGTCTTGCGGAGGACTGCGTCATCTATGCGTCCGAGCACATCGCCCTTTGTGACGGAGTCGCCCTCTTTAACGCTCAGTTCAATCAGTTGTCCCTGCACCCGGGCGGGGACCTGGGCTTCGTCGATGATGGAGACCGGACAATTGGCCAGCGTGATGGTATTTGCATTCGTTTCCGTCGCCAAAACCATCACCGCAACCCACAACCAAGCCATATGCCACTCCGAAATCTTTGGTCTCGTATTTCCTCAACTCAACGGATCACCACAGATAGAACAAGACACGCGTTTGGATAAATGCGATCAGGTCGCGGAACCAAGCGTATCCCATCGACCGCGTTCCACAATGGACTTTGGCACTGACGGTGGCCCCGGGCCGAAGTTGTGTGGCGTCGAAATCATCCTTGTTGACGGCCACCTTGATCATGACCACGTTTCCCTCTTCGGGAAGGACCTCGGCCGACACATAAACATCTTTCACCCGCGCGGTCCGCGTCCGACCAGGGTCGGTGGCCAGGACATATTCCACCGTCAAGTCCTGGCTCGGATCTTGTGCTTTCACCTGTTGCCGGGCCAAGGCGATCTCACCCATTCGGTCTTCCGACATGTGGAGCTCCAGTTCCCACTCGCCCGACGTGTCGGCAATCCGCATGAGGGCTTGCCCACGATTGACCGGACGATTGATGAGCCGATTGTACACGTCCCACGTGACAACATCGCCGCTGATGGGACTGAGAACGGTCAATTCCTTTTCCTTTTCCCGGAGGATCGCCAATTGTGCCGCAAGACTGATCTGGCGTGCCTCCAACTCGGCAAGCTGGCCCGTCAGACGGTTCCGCTCCTGGGCACTTAACATCCGCAGATCGGCCAGTTCTCGCCGGATGGTGGCCACCTGCTTTTGATTGGCGGCGAGCTGTCCTTCGATTTCGAGAATCTGTTGTTTCAGTTCACTATTCCGCAAACGGGCTAAGATGTCGCCCTGATTGACGTGTTGCCCGTGCACTACCAACACTTCATCCACAATGCCGTCAATTCCCGCGAACACATCGCGCCGCAGGACAGGTTCCAGTGTTCCCCGGGCATGAAGCTTATACGGCCAGGGAGCAAAAAGCAGAGTCAAAAGAAGGAGGACGATGACGATTCCCACGGCCGCCGTCTTGGGCAACATGCGGGCTTCGGTGATGACCTTAGATCGCCCGATCGCCTTCCACAGCGGCATCAGGAAAATCTCGTTATGCTCCACGGCATTGGCCAAGGCCACGGCACCGTGTTGGGCCACCACCTCCACCCGCTGCCGTAGCTGCGGCGTGATACGGCTGTCCTCGATCTGTTCGACAATCATCGTGCCCACCGGAGGCGGGGGGTCCGCCGGTCGATCGGCCTCGGCTTCGTCCGATGGGGGAGGTGCCGGACGACCCAGCGGGATGACAATCACCGTCTTGGAATGCGATTCATCGACGTACTGCTGGAGAGCATCCTCGATCTGTGGTGCCAATTGCGATGTGTCGCCGCAGAACCAAACGTTCTCCCGCGCTGTCGCGACGACCGTCGCCAAATCTCCCAACAGACGCACCACGTTGGACCGCTTGTTGACTACGTCCTGCCCCGAGATGGCCTCAATGACTTGCCGACGCCCACGTCGCACAGAAATCGTGACTCGGTCGCATTCGATCAAGCGGCGCGCTTCGTTGGCCAGCGTGTAGGCTGTCTCTGCCGGATCAAGGCTCTGATGAATGAGCCGCGTAAACTCTTCCAATCGCGACCATAGGCTTTGCCGATCCGACAGACTGCGCAACTGCAGCGATTTGAAATAATCGCTGGCCATGTCGCACATCTGCATGAGAAAGCGGAGATAACCCTTCTGGGCTGCGGGCGGGGCATCGGGACGTTGGAAAATCTCCACAACCCCCACGACTTCCAGCTCCGTCCCCACCGGGCCCAGAAGTAAGAGGAAATCCGTAGGGTTGGCCTCGCCGTTGTTTTCTCCGCTGCCTGATTGCGGCGGTACCAGGATCGCTTCCCGCGTTTGTAGTACCCGTTGGAGCAGGCGGTTGTGTTTTTGTCGGGCCTCCTCGTCTTCCGCCAGTCGAGTCTGCTGGAGGTTCATCTGATAAGTCAGGCTAATCCGCCCGGGGCCTTCGACTGTCCAAAAGACGCCCCCAAAGGCGGCAAGGGCCGACACAACCCGCGGCAAAAACTCCGCGCAGTATTGATCGGGCGTCAGATCGGTTCGGGAGGAAAGCTCGGCCACCTCCGCCACCAATTGCCGGATTTGCTGCCGCGTCTGTTCGATCAGTTGCGGATCGAGAGGTTGTTCGGTGCTCATGCCGCGCTGCTATCTAGTGCGCTGGTTCGTATCCTGGGTCAGAAAACGATACCTTCTGACCTTTTGCCGCCATCCCCCCAATCCTATTGTAGCGGATTACCGCACATTGCAGGCGATTCCTGCGGAAATGGGATTGGGAAGGGAGGCCCTTGTCAAGACTATACCTTACAAATCGATCGGGCTCGGCGGGGTGATCTTGGGCAAAAGGGGCGAGAGGCTAAAATGCCAGTCCACCGCTTAAGAAGACGGCAGCGTCAGGCTTGTACTTATCGGTCCAACCGGCCTCGTAAACAAGTTCGCGAGAAAAGGCCAACCCGACTTCGGCATACCCGCGCAAACCTCGCAAACGGTAAAACTCCAGCCCGGTGGCGAGCCTCAAATCGTTATAGTCCACCTGTTCCGTAGCCCCGATATTGGCGCCACTGGTGCGTTTGATCGTCCAAGAACCCCCACCGTAGTCACCCCGCACGTACCACCAGACGTCCGCCGTCGTTTGCTGGGGCAGTCGCATGGCAAAACGGGGGCTTGGGAAGACTAGGGCAAGTTCCATGGTGGGATTCTGCGGATTATCGACCCAAATGGCCCCGCCTGCCGGAAGCATTTTTAGCCGTACGCGGTCCAGATAGATGACACCGCCTTTGAGTTTCCAATTGGGCGTGAGGGCCAAGGTCAGAAATCCCGCCCCTTGAAGTCGAAGGCTGTCGGAGGTGACGCGCTTAAAATCGGAATACACCCCTACCCGAACGTTCAACTCTCCTCCCAAAACTGGCGAGACTTGAGGATTCCAGCCGGCGTCGAGGTAGGCGTCGTAGGTCACCGAGGGCATGTCCGCGGATTCTGGCAGAGCTGATGACACGGGGCCATCCCACCAGTGGAATGCAAAGCCGGGCGTCACCCGCAGTGGCGGCCCCGAGGTGGTCAAAAAGGGAAAGGCAAACGTGGAGTAAAGTTCCAGGTCATCCACGCCGAGATCGGATCCCCCAATCCATGTGAAGCGAAAGCCCGTGGCTTCGCGGAAGCGGATCATCGTGTTGTAGAAGCTGTCCCCCTGAACGCCCGGAAAAATACCACCCTGCGGAAACACACTAGGTGACGGATTTCCAGGGACCGCGTAGGGATCCCAAGTGGGCGGCGGGGGTGTTGTCCCCTGATAGACGGCTCCCGGCGCTGGCGGGACGGTCGGCCCTGCTGGGGCGTAATAGGGAACTTGGCCCGGCGGATAGTTGATCCCGCCCACTGGAGAGCCGGCCGTCCCAGTAGGCGGGGGAGCAGTTGGAATGGGATCCCAAGGGGACGGGTAGGGTCCGCTTCCCGTCACGCCGGGCGCGGTCGTTCCATACCCCTGGATCGGCTGGCCGGTCACCCCTGAAGGTGGCACATATGATGGCACGGCAGACGGCTGGGTGATGGGGCCTTGGTAGCCGGGGACGGTGGTCCCGGAGGGCGCGGATGGGGCAGGCACGCTTGTGCTGCCACCGGGTGGGACCTGCTGATAGATGGATTGGCCCGGATCTTGGGTAAGAGAAGCCGTGGGAAAGCGAACCCTCTGCGCGTAGGCCCGTGGTGCCCGGGCAATCCCCATCAGGCCCAGACTAATACCTACGAAAATGAGGGTTCGTCGCCAACGGGTGGACAACGCGATCTGGCTCCTCATTAGCGATAAATTGCACCAACGGCACCTTGGGTGGGGCGCGCTGGCATGTCCATGACACAGGGACCGTCAATGTGTCGGTAAATACCAGTAATCCGAAATGACGTCAAGACAAAAGTTAAAAGAAGAGGCGGCGTGCTTCATAACCCAGGGGATGATAAAACGGCACGATTGGGAGCAAACACCGGGCTGTGAGCATATTTTTTCCACACCACTTTTGTGTTAGCCATCCGATCCCCAATGCGATATCCTTTTCCCATGATTGCGGCAATAATTAGCCACGCAAACGGCACGAGACCAAGGAGGACGATAATCCAATTGCGTTTGGCCGATCCTCCAAAAGAAATGCGTTTGCCTGTGGCTTCGTTGATTACGAAGAGGCCCATGATCGCTTTACCGAGCGAAGTACCGTTGAAGCCATCCTTAAAGAGGAACCAAAGCGCATACAAGACATAGTTAAGAACGTTAAACGCAAGTAGGATCGCTTCTAATTGTTGCTCAATCAATTCAGCTTGGGTTGCGCTGAGGACAAAGCCCACCGTGAATTCCTCTAGGAAATTCACTCCCAACAGCAGTATGAAATAGGCCACAATATCGAACGCAAAGGCGAATTGCCGGCGGTTAAGAAACGACAGATAGCATTTCCTGCAGACCTTGTGCCCATAAAGCATCTTACCGCGGACGAAGTATTTCGGATCCGAGCGGCCGCAAAGGGGACAGGCATGCTCGGCCGCTACCGAGACCGGGGCGGTCGGCGGTGCATACGGTGCGAGCGCCGGCGGGACGACGCTTGTCTCGGGCGAGCTGGCCATCTCTGAGTTGCGATGGCCTTGGGTAAGAATGTCCGACGGCAAAGGAATTTGGCCGGACGATGCTTCGCGTTCCGGAGGTAAAGTCGGTGGGATTGGAGGCGGTACGACCAACTGCGATGGTGGTTCCTGATCTGTCGGTACCTCTGGAATCGGCGGGGGTTCGCTCGGCACCTTAACGGTCAAAATGCTCTGGCACTGAGGGCAGGTGACTTTTGCCAGGTCGGTATCATCTGGAAGCTCCATCGTAAAGGACTGTTTGCACTCCGGACAAGTGAAGCGACAAAGAGTCATGTTTTACTCTCCGAAAACAGACAATCGACTAGAAACAACGTTAATCGTGTTGGGTAATCTTTTACCACGTGTTGAGTTTACAGTGGGTGGCGTACTGCCGAAACGGCCGCTTTGAATACGGTTTCAGCGAGCGACGCTGCTCGTCCTAGGGATTGAAAACGATTACCATAGAGCCTGTTCAATCGATTGGCCACCACTCGCTGTTGGATGATCGGCTCACGAACGTCATACCGGCGGTTGCCGGTGACGATTATACGTCTGGCAGCGTTACATTGCCACATCGTGGGCAGGCACAGGGGCGTGCCCGTACAGTGGTTGGATTCTTCCGGTCGGGTTAGCGTCCGTAGGGGCAACCCCCTGTGGTTGCCCGAGCGGGTTGGTGGACGCGGCCACATCATGGGCAGGCACAGGGGCCTGCCCCTACAATGTGTTTGGTTATTTCTGCGATAATGGCGGTTTTGGTGAATGCAAACCGATCTGGGCAACCATTTGACATTGGATAGGATATTCAACGTGGGAGCTGCCAGCGAGATACAAGGCCGTTTGGATTTTGCCGTGGAGGCTGCCCGCGCAGCTGGAGAGATCACGCTGCGCTATTTTCGCCGGGCCGATTTGGCTGTGGAGCGGAAGGCCGATGCCTCGCCTGTCACACTCGCCGACCGGGAGGCCGAAGCCTACCTGCGAGAGGCCATCCACAAGAGGTTTCCTCAGGATGGAATTGTCGGCGAAGAATGGGGGACGGACGAAGGAAGTAGCGGCTTCCGTTGGATTATCGACCCCATCGACGGCACCAAGTCGTTCATCCACGGCGTGCCGCTGTATGCCACATTGATCGGCGTGGAATGGGAAGGGCGGGCGGTGATTGGGGTCGATCGGATTCCGGCGACGGGCGAAGTCATTTTTGCGGCCAAGGGACGCGGCGCGTGGTATCAGATTGGGGAAGAACCGCCCCAACCGGCCCGCGTTTCGCGGTGCGAGAACCTAGCCGAGGCGGCCTGGGTGACAAGCGAAGTCATCAACTTTGATAAGATCGACCGCCGCGAAGCCTTTCACCGACTTCAATCGGCAACCCGCCTATTCCGCACCTGGGGCGACGGCTATGGATATCTGTTGGTGGGAACAGGTCGGGTCGATTTTATGGTCGATCCCCTTATGGAAATCTGGGACGCGGCGGCCATCCAGCCGATTATCGAAGAAGCCGGCGGGATCTTCACGGATTGGCGGGGTCAGCCCGTCTTCACCTCCGGCAACGGGATCGGCAGTAATGGCCT